>JAFAEX010000019.1 GCA_023423795.1 Chloroflexota bacterium
GCGCCACCTCGCCGACCGCCGCGCCGCGCCGCTGGCCTCCGTCGCCGCCGTCCTGACGCTGCTTCGCGGCGGCGACGGCGGGGTGGAAGGGGCGATGGCGATGATGCCGATCGCCACCATCTCGGTCACGGAGGACATGGCGACGGCGATGCGCATCCACGCCCTCGGCTGGACCTCGGTGTTCCACCCGCGCGTGCTGGCCTCGGGGCTCGCGCCGGAGGATCTGTCCACGGCGCTCGGCCAGCGGCTGCGCTGGGCGCAGGGCACCATCCAGGTCTTCCTGCGCGAGAACCCGCTGACCGTTCCCGGGCTGCGGATGGGCCAGCGGCTCTCCTACCTCGCCACGATGTGGAGTTACCTGTCCGGGTTCCCGACCGTCGTCTACCTGCTGGTGCCGGTGCTCTTCCTGACGCTCGGCTGGACGCCGGTGACGGCCTGGAGCGGCGAGTTCTTCGCCCGCTTCATCCCGTACTTCCTTGTCAACCAACTCCTGTTCCTGGCGGTGAGTTTCGGCCGCAAGACGTGGCGCGGGCGGCAGTACAGCGTGGCGCTGTTCCCGGTCTGGATCGAGGCGACCGTCAGCGCGGTCCGCAACGTCTGGTTCGGGCGCGACCTGTCGTTCCTCGTCACCGCCAAGGAGCGCAAGGCCGGGCCGACGCTGGGGCCGATCCGGCTGCAACTGATGGCGATCGCGCTGCTCGTCGTGGCGGTCGCGATCGGCGCGGTCAAACTCGCGCTCGGGTTGGCGGACGATTCGGTGCCGGTGGTCGTCAACGTCGTCTGGGCGCTTTACGATATCGCCATCCTCGGCGTGCTGTTGCGCGCGCTCGCCCACCGTGCCGGACCCGCACCAGCCGCGGAGCCGCGGGACGGCTGGGCGTTGGCGGGGCTGGCCGAGCGTCGTGCCGGGAGCGTCCCGGGCGAGGCGTGACCTTCGCGAACGCGGTGGAGTGGATGGCGTGACGATCGACCCACAGGGCAACGGCGTCGCGGTCGTGCGGATGACCGGGCGGCTGGATTACCAGACGGCGCCGGAGGTGCGGCAGGACCTGGTCGGCGCGGTCGAGCAGGGATCGACACGATTGGTCGTCGATCTCGGCGCGGTCGAGTTCCTCGATTCGTCCGGCCTCGGGGCGCTGATCGCCGGCCTGAAGGCGGCCCGCGCGGTTGGCGGCGACCTTCGGCTGGCGCAGGTGCCGGAGCAGGCCCGGGTGGTGCTGGCGTTGACCACCCTCGACCGGATGTTCACCTCCTACGCATCGGTGCCGGAGGCGGTCGCTGGCTATTGACGGGGAACCGGCGGGCGCGACACCGCCGCTGGCCGAAGAATCGGTTCGGGTGCGGGGCGATTCCGACCCGCTCGGACCGGTGCACGCCGCGCTCGCGCTGCTGTGGGCGGCCGCCGATCGCGTGCTGCCGTCGCCGCCGGACCCGTCGTGGCGGGGCGAGTTGGCGACCGCGGTCGGAGAGATTTCGTCCAACATCGTCCGCCATGCCCATCCCGACGACGCCGAACCGGACTTCGAGGTCCATTGGCGCATCGACCGGAGCGGCGTCTCGGTGAGGTTCCTCGATCGGGGACGGCCGTTCGCCGCGCACCTGCCGTCGGCGCTGCCCGCTTCGGTTCCGGAGGATGCCGACGCCGCCATCCTGCACGAGATGCCCGAGGGTGGCTGGGGCCTCGCGCTGGCGCGGGCGGCCCTCGACGACCTCCGCTACGACCGCGAGGGCGATGAGAACCGGTGGCTGCTGGTGAAGCGCTTCCGGGGGTGATCCCTCGGGTTCGCGGGCCTGACGTCCGGCCGTGGGTGCACCAGGATTCCGTGGCGCGGTACAGTTTGGCTTCGTCGCCGATCCCGACCGTCGATCGCCCCGCGGGAAACGTCGTCGCATGCACCGCCGCTTCTCGCGGCGCGCACTCGCCGCCCTTGGGGCAGGCGCTGCGCTGCCGTTCGTCATCCCGAGGTCCAGCAACGCTCCGCTCGGGCGGGCGGCGACGCCGGCTGCCATCGCCACGCCCGGCGCGGACCCGGACCCGGATGCGGTCGCCTTCGGGGCGTTCGTGCCCGGCGCACCCGCCGACCCCGCTACCCTCGACCGCTTCGCCCGGCAGGTCAGGCGGATGCCGGCGCTCGTCTCGTGGTACGAGGCGTGGGGCAGCGCCGACGCGGTGACCGGGCCGCGCCCGCGGCTGGACCTGCTGCGGACGGTGGCGGATCGCGGCGCGGCGCCGATGATCACCTGGGAACCGTGGGACCCGGCGGCCGGCGCCGACCAGCCGCGCTACCGCCCCGAACTCGTCGCCCGCGGCGATTTCGACGCCTACCTGCGTTCGTGGGCGGACGACCTCGCCGCGTGGGACGGCCCGGTCTTCGTGCGGATGTTCCACGAGATGAACGCCGGCTGGTACCCGTGGGGCGCCGGAATCGACGGCAACGAACCGCGCCACGTCGTCGATGCGTGGCGGCACGTCCGGAGCGTCTTCGCCGACGCCGGGGCCGGCAACGTGTTCTGGGTCTGGTGCCCGGACGCGGGGCGCGGCGAGGTGCCGCTGGCCGCGCTCTACCCCGGCGATCCGTGGGTCGATTGGGTCGGGCTGGACGGCTACAACTGGGGCGACAACCGCCCCGAGTCCGGCTGGCGCTCCTTCGAGGAGGTCTTCGCCGACGCCTACGCCGAACTGACCGCGCTGACCGACCGCCCGCTGATGATCGCCGAGACGGCCTCCAGCGAGAAGGGCGGCGACAAGGCGGCCTGGATCGCGGACGCATTCGCGGCCCTGCCGGACCGCTTCCCCCGCGTCCGCGCCCTCGGCTGGTTCGACGAGGCGATCCCGAAGGGCGACTGGCCGGTGGACACTTCCCCGGAATCCCTCGCCGCATTCCGGGAGGCCATCGCCGCGCCGGGGTTGCAGGGGCGGTTGGGATAACCAGCCGCCCCTGCATCCGGTGGGCTGCGCGAAGCGCGTCACCCCGAGTTCCTTGACGTGTCGCTCCCGCGAGAATCTTCGATAGTTCCGGGATGATGTGGGGCCGGTCTACGGGTAATCCGGCAGCAGGCTCAATCCGGCAGGCGGTGACCCTTCGAGGTCGCCGCCTGCCGGACGGCGCTGGCCGTCGCTCACGTGCCCGGGGTGGACTGGAGGAGCGGCGACAGCCGGAATTTCATGACCCGGTCGCGGTAGAGATCCGCGACGTAGACGCCGCCGGCGCCGTCCACGGCGATGCCGACCGGCGCCAGCATGGTGCCGGGCTCGAGATCGACGTCGGTCACCGTCGCGTCGGACTGGCCCCAGGCCCCGCGGTAGGAGCCGTCGCTCGCGAAGACCTGGATTTCTCGGGTGTCCGCCGAGGCGACGAAAACGCGGCCGTCGTCGTCGAACGCGACCTGGACCGGCGAGCCGAGTTGGTTGCCGCGCGGCCCGCCGTTCAGGATTGAGACCAGGTCGCCGTCCGGTGAGAACACCGCAATCCGGTTCAAGCTGGCGTCGGAAACCCAGACGTTGCCGGCGGGATCGACCGCGACCCCGCCGCCGTTGCTGAGCAGGAACTGGCCGTCTGCAAACCCGTACTCGCCGATGGTCCGCAGGTACGTGCCGTCGGCGTCGAACACTTGAACGTCGTGGCGGCCGGAGTCGAGCACGTAGACGCGCCCGTCGCCATCGACCGCGATGCCGATCGGGAATGCAAACTGGCCCGGCTCGGTGCCCTCCGATCCCCAGGCCGCGACGAAGGAGCGGTCGGGCGCGAACTTCTGGACCCGGTAGTTGCCGTCGTCGATGACGTAGAAGCCGCCGTCGGCGGCGAACGCCACCGCGGCGAGCGGGAAATCGGCGTGGAACGAGAACTGGCCGTCGCCGCTGCCGGGGGTCCCCCACGCTTCGAGGAACGCGCCGTCCGGCGAGAAGATCTGGAATCGGTCGTGCCCGGGGTCGGACGCCCACAGGTTGCCGGCGGGGTCGATCGCCAGGTGGCCGACGTTGGTGAGCGGGCTGTCGGGGTCGCCGGCGCTCTCCCAGACGAACTCGGCGATGCCGTTCCCCACGGCCGGGGAGGCAACCGCGAGGCCGGCGGCCGGGGCTGCGCCCGGCGGTTCGGCGCGGTGGGCGAGCCGGGTCGCCTGAAGCGTTGCGACGGCCGTGACGAGGGTGAGGAGCACCAGCGCCGCCGTGGCGAATCGCGGCAGCATCGACGCGATGCGAACCGGGGGACGTGCGCCCGGGCTGCCGCCGGAATCGTGCCGAACAGCCGCGGAGACGGGGACCGTCGAAGCAGACATCAGGGCATCCTCCAGGTGCGCGACGAATCCGGGGTCGGGTGCGGGCGGGTGGTAGCGCGCGCGAAGCCGGGCGAACGTGTCGGCGTCCGCCTGCCGCTCGGCGAGGGGCAGCGCGGGGGGCGACGCCGGACCGGGGTTTCGTGTGGCCGGGGAGGGGTCAATCCCGCTCATGCCCGTCCTCCCGGCACGTTGCGCGAAGCGTCCGCATGGCGCGGTGGTGCGCGACATCGATGGCGTTGCGGCTGCGGCCGAGCGCCTCGCCGATTTCGGCGCTGGAGAGCCCTGCCAGCCGCAACTCGACCACGATGCGTTGGTCGGGCGTCAGCCGGGCCAGCAGCGCGTGCAGGACGCGGCGGTCGTCCTCGATCAGGGCGATCTGCTCCGGCCCGGGGCGACCGATCGACCGGGTCGGGGACCGAGTCGAGCGGCGCGTCGGGTCCGCGCGACCGCAGCGCGTCGGCGACCACGTGGTGCGCGATGCCGAACAACCAGGCCCGGAACGAATCGCCCCGGAAGGACGAAAGGCTAGCCAGCGCTTTGGCGAACACGAGGCTCGCCGCATCCTCGGCGGCCTCGCGCGCGCCGAGCCGATGGTGGCAAAAACCGTAGATCGGACCCACGTGGCGACGGTAGAGCGGAGCGAACGCGCCGCGGTCCCGCCGTGCCCGCGCCACGAGCACGGCATCGTCGTCTTCGGCGGTCAGGCCGGGCAAGGGATCATGCAGGACCTGCATCGCGCTCCCACCGCCCGAGCGTGGCGATCGACACCCCCTCGTGATGGTAGTCGCAATGATATGGAAAATGATTACAATGCAAGGAGCGGTGGGGCCGCAGCCGGCGCGGAGATCACTGGCCTGCGTCCCCATCCGGTTGCGTTGGGGCGATCCAGCGGACACCGCGCCGGTGGGCGCTGACGAAGCCGCTGTCCGCTTCCCAGAACCGAAGGGGCTCGGCCACCGCCCGGCTGATGCCGATGCGCGGGCCGTGGTCGATCGCGGCGGGCGCGGGGCCGGGTTCCAGCCGAAGCGGACCGCCCGCGAGCAGGTCCGTACCGTGGACGGCGAGGGTGATGCCCAGCGCCTGGCAGAGTTTGCCGGGTCCGGAGCAGAGCGCCCGGGGGGCGTCCGTGCCTCGCCGTTCGGCCATCAGGTCCAAACCGGCGACGGGTTCGAGCGCCCGCACGAGGACCGCGCCGACGCCGCCCTCGGGGTGCGCGACGACGTTGAGCATCGCGTGCACCCCGTAGGAGCGGTAGACGTAGGCCAGCCCGGGCGCGCCGGCCATGATCGCCACCCGCTCGGTGCGGTACATCGCGGCGTGCGAGGCGAGGTCGTCCGGGCCGCCGTAGGCCTCGGTCTCGACGATCCGGCCAGCGGTCGCTCCCTCGCTCGATTCCGCGACGACCAGCCACCCCAGCAGTGAGCGGGCTACCTCGGCGGTATCTCCGGACAGGAACGGGTGGAAACGGTCGGCGCGCATCATCGCTCCTCGGGGTTGGGGCGGCCGTTGCCCCCCCGGCGCAGGCTGCTTCGCAACCCCTGTACGAACAGGCTTGGCGTGGTAGAATCCCAGCTTGCGATCGTTTGTTCGGGTTGCCTCCGTGGCACGGCGGCCCGGATCGCGAACCGGGGGAATCGCCGCATGGTCCAGCACGACACGATCAGCGTTCGCGGCGCGCGTGAGCACAACCTCAAGAACATCGACGTCGACATCCCGCGCGACAAGCTGGTCGTCTTCACCGGGCTTTCCGGCTCCGGCAAGTCGTCGCTGGCGTTCGACACCATCTTCGCCGAAGGGCAGCGCCGCTACGTCGAGAGCCTCTCGGCCTACGCCCGGCAATTCCTCGGGCAGATGGAAAAGCCGGACATCGACCACATCGAGGGGCTGTCCCCGGCCATCTCGATCGACCAGAAGGGCACCAGCCGCAACCCGCGCTCGACCGTCGGCACGGTGACCGAGATCTACGACTATTTGCGCCTGCTGTTCGCCCGCGTCGGGCGGCCGCATTGCCCGCAGTGCGGGCGGCCGATCGTTGCCCAGAGCGTGCAGCAGATGGCGGCGCAGATCCTGGCGCTGCCGAGCGATTCCCGGATCATGATCCTCGGTCCGGTCATCCGCGACCGCAAGGGCGAACACGCCGGCGTGCTGGAGGAGATCCGGCGGCAGGGCTTCGTCCGCGTCCGCGTCGATGGCGTGGTGCAGGACGTGGACGAGGCGGTCGGGCTGGACCTCGCCAAGTACAAGAAGCACTCCATCGAGGTGGTGGTGGACCGGCTGGTCATCCGCCACGAGGAGGGCGTGTTGCCGGAGGATCACCCGGACCGGGTGCGGCTGATCGAGTCGCTGGAGACGGCGCTGAAGATCGCCGGCGGCATCGCCATCGCCCAGGTCGTGGACGGCGACGAGATCGTCTTCTCCGAGAAGTTCTCCTGCCCGGTGCACGGCGTGGTCGGCCTGACCGAGATCGAGCCGCGCAACTTCTCGTTCAACTCGCCGCACGGGGCCTGCCCGGCCTGCACCGGGCTCGGCACCACCCGCGAGTTCGACCCGGAACTGATCATCCCGAACCGGGCGCTCAGCCTCGCGCAGGGCGCGGTCGTGCCGTGGATGCGGGCCGGCGGCGAAAGCGGGCAGTGGTACGAGGCGCTGCTGGACGCTGTGGCCGAGCACTACGGGTTCAGCCTGAAGTCGGCGGTGCGCGACCTCCCGGCGGAGGCGCTGAAGGTCGTCCTCTACGGCTCGGGCGGCAAGACCGTGACCGTCAAGTACAAGAGCAAGCACGGGCGGCTGCGGTCCTACGAAGTCGCCTACGAGGGCGTCATCCCGAACCTCAAGCGGCGGTACGAATCGACCTCCTCCGACTACGTGAAGGAGGAACTGGAGCGGTTCATGGCCGAGCGCCCCTGCCCGACCTGCGGCGGCGCGCGGCTCAAGCCGGAGGTGCTGGCGATCACGGTCGAGGGCCGCTCGATCGTGGACGTCACCCGGATGTCGATCCGCGAGGCGCAGACGTTCTTCGCCGGGCTGGCAGTCGATCCGTCGGACTCCAACGGCGCGCCCCTCTCGGAGCGCGAATTCCTGATCGCCCGGCAGGTCTTCAAGGAGATCCGTGAACGGCTGGGCTTCCTAATCGACGTCGGGCTCGACTACCTGACGCTGGACCGCTCGGCGAACACGCTTTCCGGCGGCGAGGCGCAGCGCATCCGGCTGGCGACCCAGATCGGCTCCTCGCTGCGCGGCGTGCTGTACGTGCTGGACGAACCGAGCATCGGGCTGCACCAGCGCGACAACAACCGGCTGATCAAGACGCTGCTGCGGCTGCGCGACCTCGGCAACACCCTGATCGTGGTCGAGCACGACGAGGACACGATGCGGGCGGCCGACTGGCTGATCGACATCGGCCCCGGCGCGGGCGAGCACGGCGGCCACATCGTCTCCGCCGGCACGCCGGACGACGTGGCGAACGACCCGGCGAGCCTGACCGGGCAGTACATCTCCGGCCGCCGCGTGATCCCGGTCCCGGAGCGCCGCCGCGAGGGCAACGGGAAGGATCTCGTGCTGCGCGGCGCGATCGAGAACAACCTGAAGAACGTCGATGTCCGCTTCCCGCTGGGGACGTTCATCTGCGTCACCGGCGTTTCCGGCTCCGGCAAGAGTTCGCTGATCACCGACACGCTCTACCCGCGGCTGGCGATGGAACTCAACAACGCCCGGCAGCGCGCGGGCGCGCACGACGCGCTGGAGGGCGTCAAGGCGCTCGACAAGGTGATCGACATCGACCAGTCGCCGATCGGACGCACGCCGCGCTCCAACCCCGCCACGTACACGGGGTTGTTTACGCCGATCCGCGAACTGTTCGCTTCCATGACCGAGGCGAAGGCGCGCGGCTACCAGGCCGGGCGGTTCTCCTTCAACGTCAAGGGCGGGCGCTGCGAAGCGTGCAAGGGCGAGGGCATCATCCAGATCGAGATGAACTTCCTGCCCGACGTCTTCGTGCCCTGCGAGGTCTGCCACGGCAAGCGGTACAACCGCGAGGCGCTGGAAATCACCTACAAGGGCAAGTCCATCGCCGACGTGCTGGACATGACGGTGCAGGAAGCGCTGGACTTCTTCCAGAACGTGCCGGCGATCAAGAACAAGCTGCAAACGCTGTTCGACGTGGGCCTCGGCTACATCCACCTCGGCCAGCCGGCGACCCAGCTTTCCGGCGGCGAGGCGCAGCGGGTGAAGCTGGCGACCGAACTGTCGCGCCGGGCGACAGGCCGGACGCTCTACATCCTCGACGAGCCGACGACGGGGCTGCACTTCGCCGACATCGAGAAGCTGCTGGCGATCCTGCAACGGCTGGTGGACGGCGGCAACACGGTGATCGTGATCGAGCACAACCTCGACGTGATCAAGAGCGCCGACTGGATCGTCGACATGGGACCGGAGGGCGGCTCCGGCGGCGGCACCGTCGTGGCCGAGGGCACGCCGGAGGAGATCGCCGACCACCCGGTGAGCTACACCGGCCATTACCTGCGGCCCGTCCTGCTCCAGCCGCACGCGATGGCGGCGGACTGACGGCGGTACGTGCCAATCTGGTGCAACCGGGACGGTCGCTCACGCGATGAGATGTCGTAGACGCCCGTCCCGGTGACGGCTGCCGAGAGGGTTTGTCCCATCGGCCGCCCGGAATTGAAGGCCGGGCTACGAAAGCGGCGTTCCTCCGGGACTGAACACGGCCGGGTGTGGCCCCGGTGCTCGTGCTCAACTCCGGGAGGAGGGCGTTCCCGTAGCCTGGGGTTCAGACGAAATCCGGCCGTTCGGCGCGGGTCATCGTTCGTCGGTAGTAGGGGAGGGACCCGTGCCCTCCTGCGTACGGACGCAGGAGGGCGCAGGTCCCTCCCTTACGACCGCACGGCGGCGCGGGCGGGCGCAGCGGCTTCGACCAGGCGGATTCCGTTTCATCCCCTGGGGCGCGGCGGGTGGCCGCATCGATTTCGCAACCGCCATCATCGCGCCCGTCGCTGGGCTGGTACCCGCGCTATGAAGGCCAACGCCATCAACCCCGCGCGGTATGCGCCCGTCGAGCATCGCGCCGGACGAGGCGCCGGTCGTGGTGGATCGGCGCCGGAATCCGTTCGCCGGGGGTACATGCACGGGCCGCGTCGATTGGGATGGACGGATCATCCGTTGAAGTTGGCGGGCCGTGCCAGGTCGTTACGCAGGGCTTCGACGACGGCCATCAGCTCGGCGACGTGGCCTGCGTCGATGCGGCCCCGGTCGCGGTAGGTGTCTTTGAAGAAGCTGCCGACGATCGCGCCGTCGGCCAGCAGCAGTTGCTCCCGACAGTTGGCGGCGGTCATGCCGGCGCCGATCAGCAGCGGGAATTCGTCGCCGACGACGTCGCGGAACGCCCGCACCTTGGCGAGGTCGGTTTCCTGCCCGGTCGCCTCGCCGGTCACCACGACGGCGTCGCAGCGCGCCATGCCGAGCCGCAGGTCCTCGTCGAGCGACCGGCCGGAGTGGACGGGCTGGTACTTGAAGCGCACCCCGCCCAGCAGGCAGACCGACGACCGCTCCCTGAGGCCGGCCAGTTCCGCGGCGAAGGCGGCGTCCTCGTCCGGCGGCAGGTGCCCGGCCACGGAGTCGATCTGGATGAACGATGCCCCGTACCGCTCGGCGAGCGCGAACGACCGGGGGTGGTCGCGCAGGACGTTGACGCCGACGGCTACCGGCGGCGGCTCGGTGGCGAGCCACGCCAGCACGGCCTCGACGTCGTCGGCGTCCCCGAAGTAATCCTCGACGACGACGGCATCGACGCCGCCCGCGATCAGCGTTGCGACCTCCTCGCGGGCGATGCCCAGGCGCTCGGCCCGGTCGGCGCCGGTGAGGTGGAGCATGCCGAGGATCGGCTTCGGGCGGGCGAACGGAGAGGGGACTCGCACGGGCATGGGCATCCTCGTGGGCCGCTGACAGGCCGACCGACAGGCGTCCATGATCGCCGAAGGCCGGTTCGGCGGCATGCACCGGACCGGCCTTCGGGGTCAATGCGTTCGGCGGGATGGGCCGAGGGTGTTCGGCCTACCCCTTGACCGCGCCGCTCGTCAGGCCGGCGAGGATCTTCCGCTGGAAGATCAGCACCAGCACGATCAGCGGGAGGGTGACCACCACCGAGGCGGCCATCCGGTTCGCGTAGGGCTGGTCGAACTGCGTGCGCCCGGCGAACTGGGCGATGGCCACCTGCACGGTGCGGGCGTTGTCGTTGTTGGTGAAAGTCAGGGCGTAGAGGAATTCGTTCCAGGCGGCGATGAAGGCCAGCAGGCCGGTCGTCACCAGGCCCGGCGCCGCCAGCGGCAGGAGGATCTGCCAGAACACCCGGAACGGGCCGGCGCCGTCCACCAGCGCGGCTTCCTCCAGTTCGCCCGGCATGGACTTGAAGAAGTTGGTCAGCACCCAGACGGTGAACGGCAGGGTAAAGGTCAGGTAAGTGACGATCAGCGCCGCGTGGGTGTTGTAGATGTTCGGCGTGTTGAGGAACCAGTCGCCGCGGATCATCTGGAACAACGAACCGAGGATGGCGACCGAGGGGAACATGGTCATCGAGAGGATGACGTACAGCGCGATCGTGCGGCCCCGGAAGCGCAGGCGACCGAGCGCGTAGGCCCCGATCGCCCCGATGCTCAAGGCGATCAGCACCGTGCCCAGCGAGACGATCGTCGAGTTCCGTAGCGCCTTGAGGAAGCTGTCGTCGCGGAAGACGTACTGGTAGTGGCTCCAGTCGATTTCGGTCGGCCAGTAGGAAGCCGGCGTGTTGAACAACTTGTTGTCGAAGGTGAGCGAGCTGACGATGGCCCAGTAGAATGGAAACAGGGTGTAGATCAGGATGAACAGGATCAGGATGTAGAACAGGATCCGCCCGACGATCTGCCCGACGTGGTTCCGGCGCTCGTAGGTGATGCCCCGGGTTTCGGACGCCTGCGGTCGGGAGAGTGCGGTTTCGGCCATCGTTACTGCTCCTCGACCTTGACGAGCCGGGTGTAGATCACGACCAGGACGGCGATCGCGAGGAAGATCAGCACCGCGATGGCCGAGCCTTCCCCGAGCTTGGAGTTCCCGATCAGTTCGCGCCGCGCCAGCACCGCCAGCGAGATCGTTTCCGACGCTTCGCCCTTCATCACGTAGATGACGTCGAAGACGCGGAACGCGTCGAGGGTGCGGAAGATCAGCGCGACCAGGAGGGCAGGTTTGATCAACGGCAGGGTGATTTGCCAGAACTGCTGCCACTTGCTCGCGCCGTCAACGGTGCTCGCCTCGTAGACGTCGCCGGGGATCAATTGCAGCCCGGCGAGCAGCAGCAGCGCCATGAACGGCGTCGTCTTCCACACATCGACGGCGATGATGGCCGGCAGGGCGGTTGCCGGGTTGGCCAGCCAGGCCACCTTCTGGTCGAGGATGCCGAGACGGTAAACCAGCAGGTCGTTCACCACGCCGAACACGTCGTGGTACATCCACTGCCACATGGAGGCCGAGACCACGGTCGGAATCGCCCAGGGCACCAGCATCGCGGCGCGGACGATGCCCCGCCCCTTGAATTGCGAGTGGATGACGAGGGCGATGGCCATGCCCAGCACGGTTTCGAGGGCGACCGAGGCGACCGTGAAGGTCAGGGTGTTTTTCAGCGCACCCCAGAACGGGCTGTTGGCCGAGAGGATATCGATGTAGTTCTCGAACCCGATGAAGCGTGGCTCGCGCGCGCTGGCCAACCGCGTATTGGTCAGGCTGAGCCGGAAGCTCTCGAACAACGGGTACAGCGCGACGACGGCGACGACCAGCACGCTCGGGAAGATCAGGAGCCAGCCGAGGCGCTCGCGGGCCCGCGCCGTCTTTCCTTGCGGCAACCTGTCCGGTTTGACCGCCTCCGTCGGCAACGGGGCGACCTCGACCCCTACTTCCATGGCCCCTCCGGGGGTGGGAGAACCGGGCGGGGAACGTTCCCCGCCCGGTTCCGCGAATCCTCCGTTGCCGCGCTACAGCTCGGAGACGATGTCTTCGAGCTCGCCGGCCAGTTGCTCGATCCGCGGGCCGGCCTCGGCCTGCCCGGTGAGGATCTCGTTGACGGCGGTGAAGTAGGCGGTGCTGACCTCGTTGTAGAGGTCGGCGGTGACGGTCGAGGGGCGGGCCACCGCGCCGCCGAGGAAGACGTCCTTGAGGGCGCCGAAGAAGGCGTTGACCGCCAGCACGTCGGCGTCGTCGTAGATCTCGGGGATGGTCGGCAGCCGGCTCTGGTCGATGGCGAAGGCCTTCTGCACCGGGGCGCTGGTGAGGTAGCGGCAGAACTCGATCGCCGCGTCCGGCGATTGCGAGTACTTCGACGCCATCATCTGCCAGCCGCCGAGGGTGTCGGCGTGGGTGGCGCCTTCGGCGTCGCCCATCGGCACGAGCGTGACATCGACGTTGCCGGCGATGGACGAGCCGGGGTCCTGGCTGAGCGCGTAGGCGTACGGCCAGTTGCGCATGAAGGCCGCGTTGCCGGCCTGCCAGACGCCGCGGGCGTCCTCTTCGCGGTAGGTGGTGACGCCCTGCGGCGAGATGCCGCCGACCCAGCCGGCCGCCCGCTCGAACGACGCGATCGCGTTCGGGTTGTTCACCGACACGGTCAGGTCGCTCTCGATGATGACGCCGCCGTTGTTGCCGGCCTGCCATTCGAGGGCGTTGCAGGTGAGGCCTTCGTAGGCCGCGCCCTGCCAGACGAAGCCCTGGAAGTCGGGGTTCTCGGCGCGCTCGCCGTCCATGATCGCCTGGGCCTGCTCCTCGAGTTCGGTCCAGGTGGTCGGCGGGCCGTCGAACCCGTACTTCTCGAGCAGGTCGGTCCGGTAGAACAGCAGGCCGGCGTCGGTGTACCAGGGGATGCCCACCAGCACGTCGCCGACGGTGTTGTTTTCCATGATCCGTTCGAAGTACGTGCCGTTCTGGTCGGCCGCCGGCCGCAGGTCCAGCGCGTGGATGGAGAGGATGCCGGGCCAGATGACGTCGATCATCATGGCGTCCACGTCGCTCGCCTGGGCAGCCAGCAGTTGCTGGTACTGCGCCAGCCGCTCGGTGGCCGACTCGGCGCCGGAGACGCGGTTGACGTTGATGCCGGTGGCTTCCTCGAACCGGGCGATGGCGGCCTCTTCCCACGGCACCACCGGGCCGTCCGCGCCGAGCACGACGCTGATGGTCTGGCCCGACAGGTCGGTCCGCAGGTTGATCGGCGCGAGGTCGATCGAGTCGATCGCCGACCCTCCGGCGTCGGGGGTGGCGTCCTGCGCCCCGGCTCGGGCGGCCGTGGCGCTCATCAGCATGCCGACCATCGGCGCCGAGAGCCCGAGGGCGGCCGCGCGGCGGCCGACATCGCGGCGGGACAGGCGGCCGGAAAGCGCTTCGGCCATCAGGCGGGAAACGGGGGACGACGAATCCGTCACGGGCGGCTCCTCCTCGATGATTGGCGGCCCGGTTGGCCGCCGCTGCCGTGGTCCGGGTCCCGGTGACGGCGAGGGAAGGAGTGCGGTTCCCGGTCGCCGTTGACCCGAGGCCCAGCCCATTGGGCACTATCGTGCTGCCGAACGGCGTTCGGGTCAACCCCAAACGGGCAGCATCAGCCGCTAACAACTGCAAAAGTGGTGCCTTCGCTGGCCCATTTCGTCCTGTTGCGCCGGGTCGTCATCGGCAGGAATGCCGAAGGGGACGGCCATGCGGCCGTCCCCTTCCCGAATTGCCGCTGGTTGGCGTTACGACGCGGCGGCGACGGCCGCCATCATCTCCTTCACACGCGCCGGATCGACCGGGTTCCAGGTGATCCCGTCCACCTTCAGGCTGGACCCCACCACCGCGCCGTCGGCGTACTGGAGCAGCTCGGCCGCGTTGCTCGCCTTGAATCCGGTGTTGACCAGGATCGGCACCCCGGTGGACTTGACGGCCGCCGCCACCTCGGCCAGCCCGGAGGCTTCGGCCGCCTGGCTGGTGATCGCCCCGGAAACGCACAGCGCGTCCGGCGACGACGAGAAGACGACCGACCTGGCGACGTCGGCCAGCGGGCGCGGCGCCAGCGGAGCGGCGAACTCGGCGTTGATGTTGAACAGCAGCCGGACGTTCTCCGCGCCGATCTCGCGCCGGTAGCGGAACGCATCCCCGGCCGAGCGCACCCAGAGCCCGAAGTCGCCGGCGAAGGCGCCGGTGAAGATCTCCCGGCAGAAGCTCGCGCCGGTGGCGGCGGCGACGGCGAGGGTGGCCTTCGGGTCCCAGAGGACGTTCACCCCGAACGGCACCGACAGTTCGCCGCGCAGCGAGGCGACCACGTCGGCCATCGCGGCGACGGAGGCCATGTCGGCGTCCAGCCGGTAGGGCCGGTCGTTTTCGTTGCAGAACATGACCGCGCTGATGCCGCCGGCCTGCAGCGCCTCCAGATCCCGCCTGACCCAGTCGCGCACGTGGTCCATGCCGCGCGTGGCGTCGTAGAGCGGAGTGCCGGGCAGGGCCGGCAGGTGCGCCATGCCGATGATCGGCTTTTCCGCCCCGGTCAGTTCGGTCAACCAGTTCGCCATGATCGTGCCGTCCGCTCCTTCGTGCTCGGCCCGCCCGCTGGCGGGGCGCGCTCCGGCCGCGGGCACGCCACCCGCGGGCGACCACGGTCGCATCGTCCGGCGTCAATTGTCGCAGAGCCGCTCGATTCCGGGGCGGAATCGGGGGTGTGCGCTGCGGTCGTGCCCGACGCCGGCGGATCGGCTGCCGGTGGGTCAGGCGAAGATGTCGGCGAGGGCGAGCGCGAACCCCGGCAGCACGTCCCCGCCGTCCAGCGTTTCGCCGACGACGAAGGTGCGCGCGGTGCGGTCGGGCCATTGGACGGTGACGATGCGGCGCGGCGGGTCCACGATCCAGACGAGACGGACGCCGGCCTCCAGGTAGAGCAGCACCGGGTCCGCCGTCTCCGAGGCGGTGTTCGACGGCGACAGCATCTCGACCACGAGGTCCGGCGGGAACCGGCCAAAGTCGTCGAGGTCGGCGTCGTCGGCGATCCGGTCCTTCGCGAAGAAGGCGATGTCCGGGGCCAGCACCGTCGCCGGATTCTCCGCCAGCACGAAGCCGCCTTCGCCGCCCACGTAGCCGAGGTCGTCGTCGCGGACAAAGACGCCGATTTCGAGTTCGACCTTGTGGCGGATGACGAGGTGGCGCAGGCGCGTCGGGTTCATCGGCCGCAACTCTCCTCGCACCAACTCGAAGCGTTCGCCGTCCGGCATGCGGAGCAGGTCGCCAGGAGTGAGGCGGACGGTTACGGTCATGGGTGGCCCTCCCGCCGGGAACGTGGCACTGGCGCTATGGTAGCGGGCGGACGCGGCCGGCTCAGTTCGGGGTTTCGTAGCGGCCCGATTTCGCGGTGAGCCGGATGCGGAAGACGGTCGTCATCGCCCCGAGGTCGGGAATCGCGGCCGGTTCGGGGTAGATCGTCCGCAGCGCCCGTTCCCGCTCGCCCGGGTCGGCGATCTCCTCGAAGACGCCTTCGGCGATGGCGCTCGCCCAGCGGTCGCCCGCCTCGGCGCGGTCCACTTCCACCGTCACCAGCGGGTTGGCGCGCATCAGCGTCAACTTGCGGCCGGGGCCGGTGTGGGCGTAGAGCGCCGCGCCGTCGTAGCCGAACGCCAGCGGCACGAGGTAGGGGCGCGCGTCCTCCCCGTCGCCGTGGGCGCAGCAGGCGATGCGCCCGACGATGGCGGTGCGGAAGAGGTCCTCGATCTGGTCGTCCGGCAGGACGTGGATCACGCCCACGCTTAGCCCTCCACCGTCAGCGAAACGCGCTGGACGCCGTTCTGCAGGTAGCCCTTCAGGTTCCACGGCGCGGTCAGCGGCTGCCGCAATCCGCGCTCGTCGGTGGCCCGGGCCATCAGGGTCAACGCGCCGGGTTGCGCCTCGATCGTCGCGTCCCAGCGCGCCCACGCCCGCCGCCCGTCGGCGACGCAGGCGGCATCCTGCCACGTCGCGCCGCCGTCCGCGCTGAGTTCCACCCGGCGAATCGCGCCGTAGCCGCTCCAGGCGTAGCCGCTCACGCGCAGCGGACCCGCCGGCAGCGTCGCGCCATCATCCGGGGCGGAGATCACCGAGCGCACCGGCATTTCCTGCACCGGGCGCAGGGGTTCGCCCTCGGCCGACCACATCACGTAATTGTCGGTGTTCCAGAAGCCGTCGAAGGCGCGGTCCAGCGCTTCCAGCCCGACCAGCCACTTGGTGGAGGCGATGCCGGCCCACCCTGGGACCAGCAGGCGCGCCGGCCCACCGTGGGCGGCCGGCAGCGGCTCGCCGTTCATCGCCAGCACGACCAGCGTGTCGGGATCGCGGGCGACGGAGAGCGGCAAACCGCGCCGCATCTCTGGGAAGTCCCCGCCCTGCGCGACGATGTCGATGGTCCCCTCGCACACACCCGCGATATCCAGCAGCGCCGCCAGCGGCACGCCCTCCCAGACCGCGCAGCCGGCGGCGTCGTAGCGCCACGGCGTCCCTTCCGGCACCGGATCGTAGGCGGTGCGGCCGTTGCCGGCGCACTCCAGCACGGTGGTGACGGCGCGGCGCGGCATCGCCCGCACATCGTCCAGCGTCAGGACGGTCGGGCGGGCGACGTTCCCGACGATCTCGAGGTCCCACGTCGCGGGGTCGATCACCGGCACCGGGCCGTTTGAGCGCATGAAGAACCGGTCGTTGGGGACGATGCGCTCGCCGTCCGGTTCGAGGAACGGCAGCGGCATCCCGAAGTTCCCGCCGCCGTAAGGAACCAGCCGCGGATCCTTGCCCAGGGCGGCAAGCGTTTCCTTGGGGTCATCGAGCGGCAGGTAGTCGGCGTCGGTCATCGAGGACTCCTCGGCGTTCGTTTGTCCACAAACATGATGGACAATGATACCGCACGGTTCGGCATGCGGGCGAGCGTGACGGAATGCGGGGTGCATTGTCGCCGTTGCGGGGCCGGTGGTTGCCACATGGGTCGGTTCGCCGAACACACCGAGGCCAGGGATGATGGCGGTTGCCAGCATAATCCGGGCACCGTCGGAGCGGGCGCGAAGAATCGCGCCCCTACAGCACGCGGTGGCCCCGCCCCGCTGTAGGGGCGCGATTCTTCGCGCCCGCTGATGGACCGGTCTCCGCATCAAAGGGGTAGACGTCGTTACCCCCGCGCTACGTCAACCAAGTCCATCCGGGGCCGGGATCGGCGGGTGACCATGATCGTATCGGCACGCAGCGCGTTACGCCGGTTCGGCGACGACGTGGCGCGCGAGGCCGGCGAGGTCGGCGACGACGCGCACGCGATGCTTTGGCAGCGCCGTGGCGAGCAGACCGGCAACCGTTTCGGCCTGGTCCGGGTCGATTTCCAGCCCGGCCGCGCCGCCCGCGGAGAGGACGCGCGGCAGGTCGGCGACGAGGCGGCGTACGAGGTCGAGCCCGTCGTCGCCGGAGACGAGCGCGCCGGCGGGTTCGGCGGCGAGCCACGGGTTGCTGGCGAGTTGCCCGGGCGTGAGGTAGGGGAGGTTGGCGAGCACCAGCCCGGCCGCGCCGTCCGCGACCCATGTCGCGAGGTTGCCGCGCACGAGGGATACTCGGCTGCCCAGCGCCAGCGCGGCCCGGTTGCGCCGCGCGTACCCGAGGGCATCGGCGGACACGTCGGCGGCGACGATCGCACCATGCGAGCCGGCGGGAAGGTTGGCCGCGAGCGACATCGCGATCGCTCCGCTGCCCGTGCCGATGTCGAGGATCGCGCCCGGCGGGGCCGCTGCGCCCAGCCGGTCGAGCGCCCACTCGACCAGCAGTTCGGTTTCCGGCCGCGGAATCAGCACGCCCGGCCCGACCGCGAAGCCGAGGCCCATGAATTCCTTGAACCCGGTCAGGTACGCGACCGGCTCCCCGGCGACCCTCCGCCCGAGCAGGGTGAGGAAGGCGGCGGCTCGCTGCGCCGGGAGGGGGTCGTGCAACCGCGCGAAGAGCGCCGCCCGGTCGATGCCGAGGACGTGGCGCAGCAGCACCTCGCCGTCCAGCCGCGGCGTCTCGCTGCCGGCCTGCCCGCACATCGCGGCGGCGTACTGGAGCGCCTGGGCCACGGTGATGTCGTGCTCGTCGGCCCGCCGCCGATTGCCGGTTCCGGTTCCGGTTTCGTCCATGCCACACCGCTCGCGGTCGTCCACGCGCCGCGTCCCTTCGCGGCAAGGGGAATGATGCGCCTTCGAGCGGAGGCGCGTGCCGGCATCGGCCCGGACCCGCGCGGCACGGCGGCCGTGCACCGCGCGGGCGGGGCGAACAGGCGGCGGAACGACGGCCGGAGTCCGCAAGGCGTGGCTTACCCGTTCCGGTTCGGCGTTCCCAGGACGTGCGTTCCCATCGGCTGCATCAGGTCGTCGAAGTGCTGGGTGAACATGCCGGCGGCGAAGAATCCGACCACCCGCAGCGTTTCGTCGCCAGTATTGACCAGGTCGTGGGGAGCGTTGGTCGGCAGCGCGAACGCGCTTCCCGGCCCGATCGGGAAGACGCCGGCGTCGGTCCGCAGTTCGCCGGTGCCGGAGATGACGTACTGCGATTCCTCGGTCTGGTCGGTGTGGCGTCCCAGGCGATGACCGGGTTCGATTTCGAACACGATGATCGCCGACTGGTCCGCGCCGGACCCGCCGTAGGTGACGAACGCGCCCTGCCAGGCGACGTCGGCGACGCCCTCCCCGTGGACCTCGACACGCGGCAACTGGTGGGTTGAAACCGGCTGCATCGGACGTTCCTTTCTGCCCGCCTCTCTCCCGGTCGAACCGAAAAAGAAATCGCGGGGCGAGCGAACGAATCCGGTACGACGAAAGGGAGAACCGGTATCGATCCGGCGCAGATGTTGCCGATACCGGTTCGGTTCGGCAACAACAGCGCCGGCTCGACACCGCACCGGGCAGGGTGCGCCCGGTCCGTCAGCCGATGCGCTCCCGCGCACCCGGTTGGGGCGTGGGCAGCCACCATTCCTCGCCGCGCGCGGTGGTGATGTACTCGGGCCAGCGCAGGTCGATGGGCGGGAAAAAGTCCTCTGGCAGCAGCGGCGCGACCCAGCGGGAACCGCCGACGCCGCCTCCGGTGCGCTCGTCGAACTCCGCCTTGGCGCGGGCGAGTTCGTCGGGCCGCTCGATCAGGTCCAGTGCCGTGCCGGCGATGGTCTTCGAGGCCAGGAACATGCCGGGATCGACGATTTCCGGCCGGCCGCCCATGGCGTTGTAGGCCCACGCCGGGTACTGGTAGCCGGGGCGCGGCGGGCGCAACGTCGGGCGGCCCGTGTAGATGCGGACCGTCGGCGCGTGCCACGTGTAATCGACGTAGTCGTCGGAGGTGAAGTTCTTCTGCCACGCGGGCAGCAGCGTCCTCGTCGCCGCTTCGTACTCCTGCGGCGGGGTGAGGCGCTCGTAGGTCGCGGAGTAAGGCTCCGCCATCGGCTCCAGCCCGAGGGCGCGCTGGAGTTCGCGCCCGAACTCCTTCGCCTCCTTCGAATAGGTCGGCGTGCCGGCGAGTTCCATGTTGCGGTAGGTGAGGTCGGCGAGGGCGTTGTTGGCCAGCCCGACGCGCGTCTTCGTCACCCACTGCACCCAGACCTCGCAGCCGGTCGCCACGGCCGCCGCCTTCGCGTTGTTGGCGAGCACGGCGTAGATGCGCTCCTGGATGTCGAGTTGCGGCGAGCGCCACGAATACTGGATCTGGGCGATGCGCGGCGGCAGGTTGTCGGCGGTGGCGTCGCCCGCCGAGAGGATGAACTCGTTGAGGGTCCATGTTCCCGTGTGGGGGAACATCGCTTCCTTCGAGTACTTCGTCGTGGTGTACATCAGGCCGAGCGCGTCGATCGCGCCGGGGCAGCGGGCGGTGATGTGCGAGGAGGCGGCGCTGTCGTCGGTCGCGCTCGGGGATTGCCCGAGTTCGGCCCACTTCTCCGGCTCGGCGCATTCGAAGGTGAAGACCGCGCTCCAGTAGGAGCCGCAGTGGGTTTCCCAGATCGTCGTGTTGGCGTTGAGCGGGTGGTATGAGAGGAAGGCGTCCGCGCCGTCGTAGTACCCCTTGGCGGCGTGGACGGGTTTGGAACCGCAGACCTTTTCGGCGGGTTCGCCGAAGAAGCGCAGCGTGCCTGGCAGCCCGAACCGCTCCATCGCGGCCTTGGTCGCGAGGATGCCGCCGAGTGCGCCGACGCCCAGCATCGAGTGGGGGTCGGTGTGGCCGGCGGCGTAGGGGTGCAAGCCCGGTCGCGGCGACTTGTAGGGCACTGGCTCCTGCGAACTGGCCGGGGTGGCGTCGTATTCCGCGTAGGAGCCGATCACCGGGCCGCCGCTGCCCCAGGTGGCGGCGAAGGCGGTCGGCATGCCGCCGCTGCCTTCCTCGACCTCGAACCCTTCGGCGTGCAGCAGATCGGCGTAGGCCCGCGCCGACTTGTACTCGCGCCAGGCGGGTTCGGCGTAGCGCCAGATCTCCAGGTCGAACGCGGAGAGGCGCTCCCGGTTGTCGTCGATCCAGGCGTGGGCGAAGGCCTTGGCGGTGGACATCGATGTCATGCCGGTCCTCCCGAGGGTGGCGCTGGTGGTGGGGCGGCATTCTATCCGTACCCGCCGCGGGCGCGCGGCAGGCGCCGGATTCACGTCTTCGTGCGCTCGTGCTGTTGACACGCTGCCGGGGCTCCGCTAGCGTTCCAACAGATTCGCCGCAACAGGGAGGAACGCGCGCGAAGGCGCCGGCGCCCGGAACGCGTCCGCCCCACCGAGCGCGGCGAACGCCGACGGGTTGCCGCCAACGAGGGCGCAGCCGCCACTCCAGACCCAGCACGGGAGGCGACGATGGACGATCGCACGCGGGACCCGCTGGATTTCCTGACCGGTCAGCGCGCCATGCGCCGGAGCATGCTGCGCGACCTCGACCTGATGAGCCGCCGCGGGCTGCTCAAGTTTGGGGCCGGCGTCGCCACCGCGGCGGTGCTCGCCCGGCACGGCGGCACGCGCTTCGCCGCGGCGCAGGATGCCCCGGCATTGCCCGAGTTCGGCGAGATCCCCGAGGCGCTCAAGGGCAGCGGGCAGGTCGTCGTTTCCGGGTGGGGCGGCGCCATGCAGGAAGCCCAGCAGGAGGCCTACTACACGCCGTTCACCGAGTTGACCGGCATCGAGATCGTCATCGCCGAGCAGCAGCCGGACCCGTCCAAGATCATGGCGATGGTCGAGACCGGCAACATCGAATACGACGTGATGCAGGATTCGCGCTCGACCGTGATCCGGCTCGAAGGGATGGGCGAATTCTGGGAGCCGGTGGATTACTCCATCTTCGATACCGCCAACATCGCCGAGGGCCGCCGCTATACCTATAGCGTCGATATGCTGCCGTATGCCTGGGCGATCGCCTACCGGACCGACACGTTCCCCGAAGGCCCGCAGAACCAGGCCGACTTCTTCGATGTCGAAGCGTTCCCCGGGGCGCGTTCCACGACCGCAGGCTCGGCCGGGCTCAGCCCGTTCCTCGAAGCCGCCTTGCTGGCCGATGGCGTCCCGATGGACGAGCTGTACCCCATCGACATCGAGCGCGCCTTCGCCAAGCTCTCCACGATCCGCAACGACGTGGTGAAGTTCTGGGACGCGGGGTCGCAGCCCGCCCAGCTCCTCAACGACAACGAGGCGCAGCTCGTCCACGCGTGGAACGGCCGCATCCACGCCATCCAGGAGGCGGGTGCACCGGCCGCGCTCCAGTGGAACGAGGCGATGCTCGACACCGACGTCTGGGCGGCGATCAAGGGCGCGCCGAACGCCGAGAACGCCCAGAAGTTCATGGCCTTCACCACGCTTCCGGTTTCCCAGGCCCGCCTCTCGATGCTCATCCCGTACGGCTTCGTCAACGACGCGTCCGCCGAGTTGATCCCGGCCGAAATTCTGGAGAACCTTCCCACCTCGCCGCAGTACGCCGACATCACCTTCACGCGCGAAGTCCAGTGGTGGGTAGACAACACCCAGGCGGTGCTCGACCGCTGGAACGAGTGGATCCTCGAATAGCATTCGCGACGGATGACGCGGGCCGGGCGGATCGTTGCCCGGCCCGCCGGGGCATTGGATGACCGCAACCATTCCCGCCGCGACCGCGCGCCACGCCGGCTCCGCCCTCGGTGCCGGCGTCCGCTTCGACCGGGTGGAGAAGCGCTTCCAGGCCAGCGGCGTTCCCGCCGTCGATGGGGTTTCGCTGGACATCGCGCCCGGCGAGTTCCTGACCATGCTCGGCCCGTCCGGGTCCGGCAAGACGACGACGCTGATGATGCTGGCCGGGTTCGAGACGCCCAACGCCGGCGAGATCTACGTCGATGACCGGCCGATCGCCGCGGTGCCGCCGTGGCAGCGCAACATCGGCATGGTCTTCCAGAGCTACGCGCTGTTCCCGCACATGACGGTCGGCGAGAACATCGCCTTCCCGCTCAAGCTGCGCAAGCTGGACAAGGCGGCGATCGCCCGCGAAACCCGGCAGGTGCTGGAACTGATCGGCCTGCCGGGCTACGAGGGCCGCTACCCGCGCCAGCTTTCGGGCGGGCAGCAGCAGCGTATCGCGCTCGCCCGCGCGCTCGTCTTCGACCCGCGGGTGCTGCTGATGGACGAGCCGCTTGGTGCGCTCGACAAGCAGTTGCGCGAGCACCTCCAGTTCGAGATCAAGGCGCTCCACGACCAACTCGGCGTCACCGTCGTCTACGTCACCCACGACCAGCAGGAAGCGCTGGTGATGAGCGACCGGATCGCGGTGATGAACCACGGGCGCATCGAACAGATCGGTACGCCGACCGAAATTTACGACGAGCCGGCCACCCGCTTCGTGGCGTCGTTCATCGGCGAATCGAACTTCCTGCCGGGCCGCGTCACCGGGGCCGACGGCGCGATTGCGACCATCGACGCGCCGGGACTGGGCACGCTGCGCGCCGCGGGCAACGGGTTGCCGGCCGGCGCGACGGTCGAACTGACGGTGCGCCCGGAGAAGATCGTCTTCGCCGACGAGATCGGCGATACCGAGGCCAACGCGATCGACGCCACGATCCAGTCCGCCGTCTTCGTCGGCGACGCCTGGCGCTACGAGGCGCGGCTGGCCGACGGCCGCTCGCTGGTGCTGAAGCGGCCGCACCGGGCCGGGGTGGACCGCCACAACCCGGGCGACGTCGCCCGGCTGGCGTGGTGCATCGACGACGGGCGGCTGGTCGCGGCCGGGGAGGGTTGAGGCGATGGCGTCGGTCGCCGCCGACCCGAACGACCGCGCCGCGCAGGCTCGGCGCTTCGCCGGGCTGCAGCGCCGGGCGCAGGTGCGGCTGGCCCTGCTGCTGTTGCCGGCCGTGGCCTTCCTGGTGATCTTCTACGGCTATCCGGTTGCCGACATGCTGATGCGGTCGTTCAACGATCCGCAGTGGGGGTGGCAGAACTACGAGCCGCTGGTGCAGGCGCGCTCGACCATCGATTTCCTGTTCGTGCAGATCCCCAGCAACGCCTACATCCGGGTCATCGGCATCACCCTCCAGATCGCGCTCGGGGTGACGGTCACCACGCTGCTGCTGGGATATTTGGTCGCCTATGCGCTGGCGTCCCTGCCGCCGACGCAGGCGAACATCCTGATGATCTTCGTGCTTGTGCCGTTCTGGACCAGCATCCTCGTCCGCTCCTACGCCTGGATGGTGCTGCTGGGGCGCGAAGGGCTGGTCAACCAGGCGCTGGTCGGCCTTGGGTTCGCCGACGAGCCGGTGCAGTTGCTCAACACGCGCTTCGCCGTTTACGTCGGCATGGTCCACGTGCTGCTGCCGTTCATGATCCTGCCGCTCTACGCGGTCATGCGCGGGATCGACCGCAGCCTGCTGCGCGCCGCCGAGAACCTCGGGGCGCGGCCGAGCCGGGTCTTTCGCTCGGTGTTCCTGCCGCTGAGCCTGCCGGGGGTCGCCGCCGGGTGCTTGCTGGTGTTCATCCTCGCGCTCGGGTTCTACATCACCCCGGCGCTGCTGGGCGGCCAGCGCGACGTGATGATCTCCATGCTGATCCAGCAGCAGGTGACGCAACTGAAGTGGGGCGTCGCCTCGGCGCTGGCGTTCGTGCTGCTGGTGCTGTCGCTGGTGATCTACGTCGGGTTCACCCGCCTGCTCGGGGTGCAGCGGCTGTTCGGAGGGGCGAGGGCATGAGCGCGCGCGGCGTCGCCACTCCGCAGACCGCGGTCATCCCGGCCGCCCGGGCCGAAGCCCGCCGCCGGCCGCGCCCGTCGCTCGGGCGCATCCTGCTGCTGGGGCTGGCCGGGCTGGTGCTGCTGTACCTGATCTTCCCGGTCTTCGTCGTCGCCCCGCTGTCGTTCAGTTCGGCGAAGTACCTGCAGTTCCCGCCGCCGGGCTGGTCGCTGCAGTGGTACCAGAACTTCCTGTCCCGCGAGGCGTGGACGGGCGCGCTGGTGCTGAGCGTTCAGGTCGGGTTGGTCACGGCGGTGCTGGCGACCGCGCTGGGCACGGCGGCGGCGCTGGCGCTGGTGCGCGGGCGGTTCCCGGGGCGGGAAGCGGTCAACGCCTTCATCGTCTCCCCGATGATCGTGCCGGGCATCATCGTCGCCATCGGCGTCTACTTCTTTTACGCCCGCATCCAGATCATCGGCAGCCCGTTCGCGCTGGCGCTGGCCCACACCGCGCTGGCGATCCCGTTCGTGGTCATCAACGTGGCGGCCACGCTCGAAGGGTTCGACGACCGGCTCGAATGGGCGGCGATGAACCTCGGCGCGAACCGTTGGCAGACGTTCCGGTACGTGACGCTGCCGATCATCCGGCCGGGCGTGTTCGCCGGCGCGCTGTTCGCCTTCATCACCTCCTTCGACGAACTGATCGTGGCTCTCTTCGTCAGCGGGTCCGGCGCGGTGACGCTGCCCCGCCGGATGTGGGAGAGCCTGCGGCAGGACATCGACCCGACGATCGCCGCCGTTTCCACGGTGCTGATCGTCGCCTCGATCCTCGTGCTGGCCTCGGCCGAACTGCTCCGCATCCGCAGCGAGCGCATGCGCACCCAGCGCCTGCCGGACGAAGCCCAGATCCGCGGCGCGATCG
The DNA here is from genome assembly GCA_023423795.1 of Chloroflexota bacterium. Classification (GTDB taxonomy): domain Bacteria; phylum Chloroflexota; class Chloroflexia; order Thermomicrobiales; family UBA6265; genus CADCWF01. The sequence continues at coordinate 25,352 of JAFAEX010000019.1, forward strand.
AGTGACATTCGCCGGCCGTTCCCGGATTGCGACCAGCCATATCCCGCGCCCGGGACTGGACGTCCCGGGCTACGGCAACGACGTCCCGTCAGGACTGACGGTGGGGTGTGTCCGGATCATGCCGGCAACCGCCATCAATGCGTCCGCCCCGCCGGCGCCCGGGCAATCATGGCAACCGCCGTCGTCTCCGGACGGCGCTCGACGGTGTCCGGTCAGTCGCGGCAACCGCCGGGGCGCCAGTGCGCGAACCGGTGAGCGGTATCCCCGGCTAGAAAACGGCGAACACCCGGCTGGGGCCGCCGCTGGCGGCAACGTGCTTCGGGCCGCCGACGATCAGCGTCGCCCCGTTGGGGGGAGCGCCGGCCAGCCCGGCCAGGCTTTCCAGCCCGTACTTGCCCGCGCCCAGCACCGTCAGGTGGGTGCCGAAGTCGGTCGTCGCGCCGAAGTCGATGCTGATGGTGTCCACCCCCACGCCGGTGATGTCGCGCTCCTCGACGAGGAAGGCCGACGCCTCGGGGTGGATGCCGGGGAAGTGGAGGACCCCGTCGGCGTCGGCGTTCAGGTAGGCCGCCGCATCGCCCACCCGGACGTCCCAGCCCGAGCGCATCGCCACGAACGCGCCGGGCGGCAGCGGCCCGTTGGCCTGTTCCCACGCCAGCACGTCATCCGGCGTCAACTGGGCATCCGGGTCCGAGGCCGCCCGGTCGGAGATGTCGATCACCGCCAGCGGCACGACGAAGCCCACCACCGGCAGCGTTTCGGCGGTCGCGCCGCCGGCGATGAAGTGCCCCGGGGCGTCCATGTGGGTGCCGGTGTGCTCCCACATCGTCACCTGCTGGCCGTAGAAACCGTCCTGCTCGATGCGCTTGAGCGTCTCGAACACGGGTCCATCCGCGCCGGGAAACATCGGGAAATCCGCGGTGATGACGTGGGACAGGTCGAGGATCGTCGTCGCCGCGCCGAGCGCGATCGTTCCCGCCCCCGCCGCCGGCGAGGCCACCGGCGTCGCCTGCCGCGCGAGCGCGGGGCCGACGGCCAGCGC
>JAFAEX010000163.1 GCA_023423795.1 Chloroflexota bacterium
CCGCGGCCGGGATCTCTCGACGAAACGGGAGGGAAACGCGTGGACGACGAATCGGGGCGGCAGGCCGACAAGCCGCTGGTTGGGCGGATCCGCCTCGCCGCCGACCTGCAGGCGCTGGGCGTGCAACCGGGCGGAGTGCTGATGGTCCACGCCAGCATCAGCGCCCTCGGCTGGGTGATCGGCGGCAGCGGCGCCGTCGTCCTCGCCCTGCTCGACGCGCTCGGGCCGGACGGCACGCTGATGGCCTACACCGGCTGGGAAGACGATTCGTTCGACCTGGAGTCGTGGTCCGCCGAACGCCGCGCCGCCTACGAAGCCGACCTGCCCGCGTTCGACCCGCGCACGGCGGAAGCGGTCCACGCCAACGGCCGCCTGCCCGAGCGCATCCGCACCTGGCCCGGCGCGGTCCGCAGCCGCCACCCGGAAGCGGGCATGGTCGCGCTCGGCCCGCGCGCGGCGTGGCTCACCGCCGACCACCCGTGGGACGATGCCTACGGCCCCGGCTCCCCGCTCGCCAACCTGGTCGCCGCCGAAGGGCACGTCCTCATGCTCGGCGCGCCGCTCTCGACGGTGACGCTGCTGCACCACGCGGAGGCGACCGCGCGCGTCCCGGACAAACGCCGGGTCGCCTACCGGATGCCGCTGCTGGAAGACGGCCGAACGGTGTGGCGCGCGTTCGAGGATATCGACACCGCCAACGGCGCGTTCCCCTACGAGCGGCTGGCCGACGAGATCGCGGCCACGCCCGGCATGGATTCCGAACCGGACGCGTTCGCGGCCATAGCGCTACAGGCCCTTGCCGCGGGCATCGGCAACCGCGGCACGGTCGGCGCGGCCAACAGCGCCCTCTTCCCGGCGGCGGCGCTGCACCGGTTCGCCGAGCGCTGGCTGGAGGAGCGGTTCGGCAGCGACGGAGATGAACGCGACGGCGGCAGTAGTTCTCCCACGCCCGCCGGCGACTCGTAGCCCACCCGGGTGGCACCCCGGACGCATCCGCGATCCACGGAAGGCCGCCCCGTGCCACGAGCGCGCGCCTCGCAACCCCTCCGGCATCCCCCGTCCCACTCGTCATCCCGAGCCCCTCGAGGGATCTCATCCTTCGCTCCCGCCCAGGTCACGACCAGATCCCTCGACGGACTCGGGATGACGGGTGAAGCCGTCCGGAAGCCGGGGTCGCGATCCGGAACGGCGGGATTGCCGTCTGGACGACGGGGTGCCGGCAGGGCGGCGCCGAAGGCTGCCCCGCAACGCGCCCGGCAGCGATGGAACGGGCGTTGCGGGACCAGGATTGACAGTCCCCCGGCGACCGAGCGGCGGCAGGATGCGGCGATCCGTGTCCGCCCGTTCGCGGGGATTCCGGTTGGATCGCCCACCCGGTCCCGGGCGCGGCGCGGCGAAAGGAGCGGCACGGTGGCGGCGGCAACGGCGGAACAAGGAATCGTCGAACTCTGGCAATGGGGCGAGTACTACTGCCCCTGGACCTACGTGGCGGCGGTACGCCTCCACGCGATCATGCCGGAGTTCCGCGGGCGGGCGCGGCTGCGGCTCCGGCCCTACCCGCTCGAACTCATCGACGGCCATTCCGCCCCGCGCGACGTCCTCGACCAGGAGTGGTGGCTGGCCGCGCTCCAGGAACCCGTTGCCGCCTTCGCCCCGTTCACCGGCGACGACTGGCCGACCACCACGATGCCCGCCTTCGAGGGCGCGTGGTGCGCCGCCCGTCAGGGCGACGACGCCCTCGCCACGTTCGATCTGGCAATCCGCCGCGCCTTTTTCGCCGAGGGCCGCAACATCGGCCGCCCGGAGGTCGTCCGCGCGGTCGCCGAGGAATCCGGGCTGGATATGGCCGCCTTCGACCGCGACCTCGCCAGCGGCGAAGCGCGGCCAGCGGTGGAAGCTGAGGCCCGCCTCGGGCGGGAGCGCTTCCGGGTGCGCGGCACGCCGACGTTGATGCTGGCGGACGGCACGAAACTGCGCCATCCGATCGCCTACCCGCGCATGGAGAACGGCCGGATCGTCGGCGTCGCGCCGCTCCCGTGCTGCGGCGACGGCTGCCTCGACGCCACCCGCGCTCTCATCGAGCAGGCCTTCGCGTCGCGGCCGGTCGCCGCCGAGAGCACGGCCGCCCGCTAGGCCGTAAAGACGCGCGGGCAGCCTGACGAGTCAGGACACCGCGCGGGAGCCGCAGGCCGGCGCCGGAGGCCCCGGAGACGTGCATCGCGAGGTCGCGGGCCGGGTCCGGCGGCTGGGTCATCGCCGCGGTTCCTCCGCGTGGGCGGACGTGACGAAGCGTTCGAGGCGGTCGGTGTGACCCACCCAGAGCGCGTGCGGCTCGGCCAGCCACGCGTCGGCGGCGAACCACGCCTCCCCGATGGCGCACATCCGCACCCGGACCACCGTGCGCGTCCCGATCAGCCGTTCTGCTCCAGGGAGCGGATGGGCGGCATGAGCGACGGCAGCGCCATATCGAACGGTTTCGCGAGGTCGCCCACGCTGGCCGACCCGGGGGCCGCGGTCCCAGCACCGCTCGTGGGGTCGGCGAGGGTCTGGAAAATCCCGTTCAACCGGCCCGCATCAGGTTCCACGCGCCGCTCGGCAACACCGGCCACTACTGGGGTCACGTGCGTGCTGTTCGATCGTTGGCCGGCGCGGTTGCCCGATCCGGCCCGCGCCGCGCGCCGTCGGCGATCCGGGTCACGACCTCCTCGACGCTGAGCACCTCCCCGAACGCGCCGCCGAGCGTCGCGAGCGTGGCCGCCTGGATCTCCGCCGGAGTCCGGTCGTCCGTGCCGCCGGTCGCCGTACCGTCGCTGAGGAACAGGACGCGAAAATCGCGCGCCGCCGCCTCGCGCGCCGTCGTGTCGCAACAGATGTTGGTCGCGATGCCGGCGACGATCACGGTATCGACGCCCCGTCCGCGCAGGATCAGTTCGAGGTCGGTGCCGTGGAACGCCCCGTAGCGCGGCTTGTCGAGCAGGATGTCGCGGGGATCGAAGACGAGGGCCGGGTGCAGGGCGGCCGCCGCTCCCCGCGCGTCGAGGATGCCGGCGCGCACCTCCGGGTGAAGATCGCCGAGAACGCCCGCGTTCGAACCGTCCGGCCGCAGCACGTGGCGGGCATGGATCACCAGCACGCCGGCGTCGCGGCAGGCCGCGGCGAGCCGGTTGATCCGGCCGAGGGTCGCGAGACCGTCCGGGGCCGACACCGGGTAGCCCTCGACGAACAGGTTCTGCATGTCGATGTCGAGCAGCGCCGCGCGCTCGGGAACCACCTCGAACCTGGCCATTTCGATCCCCCCGACGGCGCGCGGTTCGGTCCCGCCCATCGCACCCCGGCAGCGGGGAACGACGGGCTGGTCCGAACCGCGCCAGGAACGCCACCCGGTTTGCGCGGGAGCGCCCCGCCTACGTCGCCGGGGTGGCCGCGGGCATCGCCGCCGGCGCCCAGGACGGGAACCCGGGAAGGGGCATGCCGGCGGCGTCCACGGTCTCGACCGGAATGCGCACGCCGCGGGCGGTGGCCATCCCGGAGTCCAGCACCGTGCCGTCCGGCGCGACGACGGTGAAGGTGCACGGGCAGGTCCACGCGTTGCCGTCGGCATCGACCTGGTGCGGGCCGCGCAGCACGACGTAGCCGCCGCCGTTGGCGTCGAAGACGCCCACGAGCGTCGCCGCGCCGGTGGCGTCGTCGGCGGCTTCCCACGCGCCGGAGACCCACCGGGACGCGCCGAGGCCGAACGCGGTGCCGTCGGCGGTGAAGATGCCGATCTCCGGCGCGTCGGCGTCGGCATCGACGTTGGTATCGACCACCCACGCCCCGACCAGCGGATGTCCGGCGAGGTCGGCCGGTTCGGCGTCCTGCGCCAATGCCCCGAATCCGCCGCCCACGCCAGCGGCGATCCCTCCGGCGAGGGCAAGGGTGACGATCGCGAAACCCGGTTTGTGCATGACGGCGCTCGCTCCCGTGGCCTGCGCATCGACGCCGGCCACTCCTCGGCCGGGCGTCGGTCCACCCCGAGATGGACACGGCCATCCTGCGACGACCCCGGCTACCGGGAATCCGGAGGATGTACGCGGTTTTCGGCGGCGTGGTCGCCGCGTACGGCTACCGCTCGCCCGCCTCCAGCAGCCCGAGCGCGCGGGCCCGCGCCACGGCGGCCCGCCGGGTCGGCGATTCGAGTTTGGCCAGGATGTGCGCCACGTGGCCGCTGACGGTGCGCCGGCTCAGGGACAACACGTCGGCGATGTCCTGGTCGGTGCGCATCCCCGCCATCAGGCGGAGGATCTCGGTTTCCCGGGCCGTCAGCGCGGACGAGCCCGGCACGAGGCGCGGCCGGTCGGGAACCGCCACCGCCGCGGCGACGGCGATGGCGTCGGAA
>JAFAEX010000171.1 GCA_023423795.1 Chloroflexota bacterium
ACCCTCAAGACCTGGAAGATCCTGACCAAGCTGCGCTGCTGCCCACGCCGAGCGACCGCGATCGTGCAGGCCATCCTCGTCCTGCACCACGTCGAAGCCGACCGCTACGCAGGATGAAAATCGCTCATTCCAAAGGCATATTCACGCGGTTCCGAGCGGCGGCTGAGTCGTCGAGGTGGATACCGGCGGGGACGAGTCCCGCTGCACACGCTCGTGGCCGTCGCCGGTACACGCCGGAGACAGGCGAACTGACGTTGGAATTCTGACCCGGTCCACCAACCAGATGGCGGCGGCCGGGGCGGCGAACACGGTGGCGAACACAGCGACAGTGGCCGCGCCGACGCCGATCCAGGCCATCGTGGACAGCTCGCCCACGTGACTGAGCTCCTCGGAGGAGATGCCGATGGCGGGCACCGTCAGGAACGCCGCCCCGAGCGCCGCGGCGATCCAACGCCACCGTCGTGCCGTGATTGCGGCCGCCAGCGCGGCCGGCACCACAGCGACGACGTAGATGAGCACGATGAAGAACGTCCCCGACCAACTGAAGTTGGGCTCACCGTCGGCGGCGAGTGTCACGAGTCGCATGAGCAGACGAGACAGCACGCCCAGAACGACACCGGACACGACCGGCCAGACCCTTGATTACGCGCATGGCGCCGGAGTCTAGGCAGGCGAACGGCCGACAACCACGGCATGGTCAACTTCCTGACCGCTGATCTGTTACGGACAGCACTCCGGCGCGTCCGCGCATCGCCAGGCGCGATCGGCGCACTGCGGGACGAAACGTCACGCGCCGAGCCGCGTACGCGATCATCGCCGCCGCTGAGCTTCTTGACGCGACCGGCCGGATCGCGACGGGGCCAGGCTCAGCCCGCCGCGCGGGTGCGTCGTGCGGCGACGTAGCGGCGCATTTTCTCGGACGTTCCGCAGTCGTCCATGCTGCACCAGCGGCGACTGCGGTTCTTACTCTCGTCGTGGAAGAGAAAGCGGCAACCGGCGCACCCCTTGATCCGCTCCAGCGTACCTGTGGTGAGGAGCTGGACCGCCGCGTGCACCACCGGCCGCAGCGGCCGGGCGAGTGTCCGGTCGTCGCGCCAGGTCCAGCCGAACGGACGCCCGTGGTCGAGTCGTGCGTGACCGAGCGCGTCGGCTTCGTCGTCGCGTAGACGGGCCAGGACGGACGTGCCCAGGCTGCGATCGGCGGCCACCGCCCGGAACACCTCGTCGAGGTCGTCGCGAATCCGCAGCGATCGGACGAATGTGGTCCGGGATCCGGATGGATCGTCGTGTGACAGCCGGCGCAGCGCCTTCGCCTCCGGCTCGCCGAGCGCACCTGCGTAAACGCTCCAGGCGACCAGGTCGAGGTAGCCGGTCAGCACGTCGTCGTCCAGGGCTCCGTCGGGCGGACCGGTACGGGTGTTGACGAAGTCCAGGGCGAGATTGCCGCCGACCAGGCGCATCCGCGCCACACCCTCAACTGTTTCCATCAAAACCCACTTTACCAGTTGACCGGCATTGAAGGACACCGCTAGCGTGTTGCCGCCGTAAGCAGTTTTACCGGAAAATGCGGGTCGTCGCGGTCGTATTCGCCGGCGGCACCGTCGCGCTGGCACTGGGCGTACCAGCGGGGACCTGGCTGGGCGACCGCGCCGGATGGCGCGCATCGTTCCTGGCCACGGCCGGGCTCGGCGCGGTCGTGCTCGTCGTCGTGGCCGCGCTGCTGCCCTCGACGCGGCCGGAGGACGGACACGCCGCCCGAGGGGCGACGCCCGACGCCCGACGCTTCTGGCCACTGGTCGCGACCGCCGGCGCCATCGCCGCCTACACCTACGTCGCCCTGTTCGTCACCGAGGTCAGTGGATTCTCCGCCTCGTCAGTCGGGGCGATCCTGTTCGTGCGCGGCATCGCCAGCGTGCTCGGCATCCTCGCCATCGGCGTACTGCTGGACCGCAGCCCGTGGCTCGCTCTGCTCACGACCGTCGCACTGCAGTCGGCGGCGCTACTCGGCCTGCACATGTTCGGCGAAAGGCCGTCGGTGTCCGTCGGACTGATCGCGCTGGCCGGACTGGCCTTCGCGGCGTTCACCGCGACGCTCGGCGGCCTCGTCCTGCAGGTGGCGCCCGGGCGCTCCGACCTCGCCGCCGCCGCGGTCTCCGCCGCGGTCAACGTCGGCATCACCGCCGGCGCGTTCGTCGGCGGCCTGGCCCTGCCGACCCACGGTGTACGCGCCACGGTGCTGATCGGCGCCCTGCTCGGCATCGCCGCCCTGGTGCTTGCTCTCGGCGAACGACTGATCCGGCCCGCACCCGGTCCGCAGCGGCGACTGACGGCTGCGACAACGCGCTAGTTCGCGGTCCCGCGCCGCGCCGGCAACGATCTCGCCTGCGTCGGGCGCGTTGGGGGAACAGATGCGGGGCACCGCATCCTCGCCTAAGCTGCACCGTATAGATAGACGTACATCAATGGTGGATGTTCGTGGCCGGGCCGGTTCACCGGCGACCGCGGGCCTCGCGTTCACCGACTCCGATGGGAGCACCCGATGACCTGGCGTCCAGCCATCGCCGCACTCACCGGCCTGTGCCTCGTGCTCACCACCGCACCAGGCCCCGCCGGTGCCGCACCCCCGGCACTTCGGGACGCCGCTGATGTGAACGCTCACACCAGCCTGCTCGCCGGCCCACCCGGCGCGCCACCCGGGGTCTGCCCGGGCGGC
>JAFAEX010000270.1 GCA_023423795.1 Chloroflexota bacterium
CCAGCCGCGCCGCCAGCGCCGCCGGCGGCAGCACCCGCGTCCGCGCTGCCGCCAGTTCCAGCGCGAGCGGCAGCCCGTCGAGGTGCCGGCAGATCGCCACCACCGCCGAGGTCGTCGCCTCGGACAGCCCGAACCCCGGCCGCGCCGCCCGCGCCCGCTCGACGAACATGGCGACCGCCGGGGAGGCCGCTGCTTCGGCCGGGTCGGCCGCAAGCGCCGGCAGCGCCAGCGGCGATACCGCCATTTCGCGTTCGCCCGCCAGCCGCAGGGGCGCGCGGCTGGTCGCCAGCACCTTCAGCCCCGGGCAGGCCGCCAGCAGGCGCCAGATCCCCGGGCCGGCGGCCAGCACGTGCTCGCAGTTGTCCAGCACCAGCAGCAGGTGCCGGTCGCGCAGCAGCCGGGCCGCCTCCGCGGCGACGTCTCCCGCCGCCGGGACGTTCAGCGTCTGCGCGATCGCGAACGACACCAGCGACGGCGCATCCACCGCCGCCAGCGGCACGAAGCGCACCCCGTCGGCGAAGTCGTCGGCGACCTCGGCGGCGACGGCCAGCGCCAGCCGGGTCTTGCCGACGCCGCCCGGTCCGGTCAGCGTCAGCAGCCGAACGTCCGCCCGCAGCAGCAGGTCGCGAGCCGCGGCGACCGCGTCCTCCCGCCCGACCAGCGGCGTCGGCGGAACGGGGATGCCCGGTTGCTGCGCCATCGCCACCCTGCCGATCTCGTGGTTCCGGCCGATCCGGCCGCTTGCGTGACAGCGGGAATTTACCCGCATTCCCGACATTCGCGAAAACCCCGTAATTCGTCCGGTGTCCCGAATCACCTCCGTCGCCAGACTGGCAGCGTGGTCGCCATGCGGCGGCCGGACCTTCCGCCCGACCGCCGGGGCCTCCCGGGCGACCGACGGGCCGACCGACGAGGAGTGGACATGGACGGCAAGCGGTTCGACGAACTGACGACGGCGCTCGCCGCGAGCCGGCGCGGGCTGCTGCGGCTGGCCGGAATCGGGGCGCTCGGGGCCGGGTTGTCCCGCATCGGGCTGGCAGACGCCGCCGCCGCCACCTGTTCGAGGCCGGGCCGCCCCTGCACGAAGAAGGGCAAGAAGTGCTGCGGCGACGCGAAATGCAACGGCAAGCGGTGCAAGTGCCCCAAAGGCCGCGCGGGCTGCGGAAAGGTCTGTTGCCAAGCCGGCCAGGTTTGCCAGCAGGGCGCGCCCAAGATCTGCGTCAACGGTCCGAAGGCTCCCGGCGTGGCCTGCAACCCGGACAAGCCGCTGGAATGCGCTTCCGGCAAGTGCCGCTGCATCACCAACTTCGAGAACGTCGAGGTCTGCACGTGCCGCGAGGACGTCTGCCTCGGCTTCGGCGCCGATTGCACCAACACCAGCCAGTGCTGCAACGGCGGCTGCAGCGGGTTCACCCTGACGTGCGAGGCCGAGATCTAGCGCGCATTTCCCGGCGGGGCCAGCGGCTGCACGCGCCGCTGGCCCCATCGTCCGGAGCCTTCACTCGGAGCATGATTCGGAACCCCGCCGTCGTTGTCATCCCGCGCCCGCCGAGGGATGACGACGGCGGCCGATCGATGCGGGGCCGGAGGCACCCGCCGGGGAATGAGGGTGGTTGCCAAAGTAGTCCGGGCATCGGAGCGGCGGGCCCGATGAATCGTGCCCCTACAGTGGGGTAACACCGTCTCGGACTGTAGGGGCGCGATGATGGCGGCTGCAAGAATACCCCGGCCACCTGGACGCCCGGGGTTGATGGCGGTTGCCTATTTGATGCAGACACCGTTCCAGAAGCGGGCGCCGGGGCACCGTCCGTCGTTCTCAACCCCGGAGGGGTTTCGTTCCCGTAGCCAGGGGTTTCAACCCCGGGCGGGCGCAGGCGATGACCGCATTATTTCGGCAACCGCCATCATCGCGCCCGCCCGGATCCGGTGTCCGCGCCAGGTAGGCAATCCCCATCGTCGCGGCCGCCGGTCGCCGGGTATCGACATCAGTTGGGCAACCTGGAAAACCACGGGCTACGAAAACGAAGCCCCTTCAGGGCCGGGCACGGGAGGTATTCGCACCGTCCCGGCGGCCGCGCGGGCACGTTCAGGCGCGCCCGTCCTACTCCTGAGCCGGCAGGTGCTCCCGGATCGACGCCAACTCGAACCGCCCGCCGGGGTGCTCCTTCGTCGGCAGCATCCCCACGATTGGCGCGAGGTCGGTCCGGTACATCTCCCACAGCCGCCGCAGTTCGGCCACCGGGTCCGGGTGGTCGTCGATGCGCAGGTCGATCGCGGGGTAGGTCTCGGTGGTGGCCACCAGCAGCGCCGCCGATTGCCGGCCGCGCTTGTCGCCGCCGGCCGCCTGCCCGGCCTCGACCGCCCGCACCAGCCGCTCCGCGAAGGGCTGGCCGGCCGACGCGTCCCACGCCGCCGCCATGTTCGCGATCACGTCCGGCCCGGTCAGCATGTTGCCGGCGCAGGCGAACCCTTCGCCTTCGTGGTGCCCGTACCAGCCCACGCACGCATCGCCGGAGTAGGCGGCGGCCCGGCCCTCCGCATCGACCACCGCGAACTGGCGCTGGGCGATGCCGGGATCGCCCGCGACTAGCCGCTCCCGCACCGTCGCGGCGTCCAGCCCCTCGCCCAGCAGCGCCAGCCCCTCGATGCCGAGGTAGGGGTTGACGAACGATTGGGTGGCCACCGCGCCCGCGCCGGCCCGCACGAACGGGCAGAGCGCCCCGACGCACATCAGTTTCGTGCTGACGGCCACCCCGAACGCGCCCGTCTCCGGGCAGCGCGCCGTGATCGAGAACGTCACGCCGGTCCCTCCCTGCATCGATCTCCCGTCGAACCACGCGAACGATACCGGCTTCCTGGCATCGCGTCGCAGGGGGAGATGCCGACGCCCATCGGGCACGTTGCATCGAGGCCGTCACTCGCAACCGCCTCCGTCGTCATCCCGAACCTGTCGAGGGACCTCGTCCTTCGCCCGCGTCGAGGTCGCGACGAGATCCCTCGACAGGCTCGGGATGACGGGTTGGGTCGCGCCGGCGGGGTTGCGGCGCGGGCTCCAAAACCGGCCGCGCACGAAAACGGCGGGGCCGGCGATCGTCGCCAGCCCCGCCGTTCGGGTTTCCTGTGTTATACGAAATCCGGCTGGTTGGTGCGCGAATCCGTTCGTCGTTCGTCGGGGAGGGACCCGTGCCCTCCGGTGCCCGTACGCAGCCCCGGGCACCGGAGGGCACGGGTCCCTCCCCGACGAACGCACGCCGTCACGGGCGGGCGAAACGGCAGCGAATAGCCGGATTCCGTATTACGCGCTCAGCAGCACGTCTTCGAGGTCGCTGTCCACGCCGGCTCGGGCGACGGCCTGCGCCACCAGCCGCATCTTCTCCACCGCGCTGCGCCGCAGCAGCGGCCGGCCGGCCTCGTCCGGCAGCCAGTCGATGGCGCCGGCCGCGATCCAGCGCTCGACCTCGTCGGCGGGCACGCCCAGCCACGCCGCGGCCTGCGCCGGGGCGAGGAACGCCCCGGGCCCGGCGACCATCCGCTCGGCGCGGGAAACGATCCGGCCCAGTGCGCTCGCCCAGAACCACGCCGGAACCTCCGTGCCGTCCGCCGCGATCGGGCGCAGCAGGATGTCGCGCACCCGCTCGGCGGCGGCGTGCGCGGCCACCGGATCGGCGTCGCCGGTCGCGGCCGCCGCCAGCAGCCGCAGGTCGCGCCCGAGCGGGCTTTGCCGCAGTTCGGCGATGGATTGCGAGAACGCGCGCCGGCCGATGATCTCGCCGATCTCGCGGTGGTGGTCCGCCACCAGTCGCAGCACCTCGTCCAGCACCTCGTCGTCGTCCCAGTCGCCGCCGGGATCGCGCACGGAGGGGAACGCGGAAACGGGGATGTCGTTGCCCACGAAGAACGTCATGGTGTGCTCCTTCGACCGCCGGCGCGGGACCGTCGGGCTGCTGCTGCGCGATGGCCGGGGCCGCTGCCGTGCCTCGTGGTCACGGCTCCTCTGCCTACTGTACGGACACACCCGGATTCTGGATGCATCGCGGGTACGAATTTCGCGGGGCAACGAGCATCGGGCTTGCGGGAGTGTTTCCATAATCGCACGGTTGGTGCCACCCGGTCACGGGTACGAACGTGCTTTCCTGCCGCTCGTTCGTGACGCCCCGCAGCCGCGATGCGGGCCGCTCGCCGGTGGCGGTTGCCGCCCGCATCGGCTACGGTTGCGGCCAGAGATGGCCGCGCCGGGCCTGCCGGATCACGAACCGCCCGCCTGCGCCGCCCGAGCGATTCCGGAACCCATGAGCGCCACCCTGCCGCAGCCCAAACCCGCCACCGCTCCCGTTGCCGACGCGCCCGCCGCGCCGGCCGGGTTGCGCCGCCCGGGCCGGGTGCTGCTGGTGAGTTGCTACGAACTCGGGCACCAGCCGGTCTCGCTCGCCGGGCCGCTGGCCGCTTTCCGCAACGCCGGGTTCGACCCGCTGGCGATCGATACCGCCGTCGATCCGTTGCCGGACGCCGCGATCGCGATGGCCCGCTTCGTGGCCATCGCCGTGCCGATGCACACCGCGCTCCGGCTCGGGCTGGCCGTCGCCGCCCGTGTGCGGCAGATCAACCCGGCGGCCCACGTCTGTTTCTACGGCCTGTACGCCACCCTCAACGCCGACCACTTGCTGACCGGGCCGGGGGACTCCACGATCTCCGGCGAGTTCGAGGCCCCGCTGCTGGCGCTCGCCGAGGCGCTGGACCGTGGCGATGCGCCGGATTCGGTTCCCGGCGTCGGCGTCCGCGACCGGCGGGCGCTGCCGGTGCTGGACCCGCTGCCGCCCGCGCTGCGCCTGCTCGCCCCGGACCGGCGCGGCTTGCCGGACCTGCGCCGCTATGCCGGGCTGCGGCGCGGCAACACGATCGTCCGCGCCGGGGCAATCGAGGCGACCCGCGGCTGCCACCACGAGTGCCGCCACTGCCCGATCCCGCCGATCTACGGCGGCAAGTTCTTCGTCGTGCCGCGCCCGGTGGTGCTCGCCGACGCCCGCGCCCAGATCGCGGCCGGCGCGCGCCACCTGACCTTCACCGACCCCGATTTCTTCAACGGCCCCGGCCACGGGCTGCGGATCATGCGGGAATTGCGCGAGGAGTTCCCGTTCCTCTCCTTTGACGTCACGATCAAGGTCGAGCACCTGCTCCAGCACGGCAAGCGCTTGCCGGAACTGGCCGAACTGGGCTGCGCCTTCGTCGTCACCGCGGTCGAATCGCTCTCCGACGAGGTGCTGGCGCGGCTCGCCAAGGGCCACACCCGCGCCGGCGTCGAAGCGGCGCTCGACGCGCTCGATACGGTCGGGGTGCCGATGCGCCCCTCGCTGCTGCCGTTCACTCCGTGGGAGACGCTGGAGGGCTACCGCGACCTCCTGCGCTGGGTGGCGGTGCGCGACCTGACCGGCTGCGTCGATCCGATCATGCTGGCGATCCGGTTGCTGTTGCCGCCCGGCTCCAGCCTGCTCGTCGAGAACGCCGACGCCCCGTGGCTGGGCGACCTCGACGCCGCCAACTTCACGCATCGCTGGACGCACCCTGACCCCCGGATGGACGCGCTCCACAGCGAGGTCTCGCGCATCGCCGAGCGCGCCGCCGCCGCCAACGAGCCGCCCGATGCGACGTTCGCCAGCATCTGGGAGGCCGCCTGGCGCGTTTCCGGCGACGATCCGCCGCCGGTCCCGGCCGCGATCCGCCGCCGCGCGCCCGCGCCCGGGCTCACCGAATCCTGGTTCTGCTGAGCGGAACCCACCGCGGAGCAGTTGGCTCCGCTCGGCTGATTTTCGGCAAATGCCCGGCGCCACGCCGCCGGCCGCGCGGCGATTCCCGCGCGGCGGGTTGGTTCGTCCATTTCACCGCGAGATTTATAGAAACATCTTGTATTTTGTTTCGTTGTGCCGGAAGATGGGCGGCAACGGACGAATCGCCGTTCCATCTCCCGAGCCGGGCGCGTCCGGTAGGCTTGACGACCGGTCCGGCCGGACCGGTCGGTCCGATCGCCGGAAGGAGGAGCCTCGATGCCCCGCACCCTCGCCATCGCGGCGTACGCGTTCGCGTGCGTCATCGCGCTGGCGGGCGGCTTTATCGCCGGCGCCATCCACGCCGCCACCGAGCGTGGCGATCGGCCGCCGGCGATCGGCGTACCGCCGGACGATGGAGACGCCATCATCCGAGTGCTCGCCGAGCCCTTCGATTCGCCGGCCACCCCGCCCATGCCGTAGCGCGAAACCCGAGGAGCGCGCCGGAGACCGCTGCCGCACCGCCGCAGGGTTGGCGCTTCCGCCGCCGTCCGCCATAAGGGCGCTCGCCGGCACGCGGGAGGCGGACGGCCCGCAGCATGGCCGCGTCGGCGCGTTCCTCGCCGGAGCATTGACCAAGGACGGCGAGGTCAAACTGCGCCTCGTCCGACCATCGTCACCGGCGGTGGCACGCGCCCCGCGATACCCGCTGCCAGGACCGCACGGCGCCGGGGCGTCGCGGCAGCGGCCGCACTCCGCGCTCTGCCCTCCAGGAGGAAACGATGGGCCAGCGCGACCACGACAAGGATCAAGACATCGACCAGGCGGGCGAGCGCGGCGGCGACACCGGCCCGTCGTCCGTCAAGGGCGACGGCCCGGGCGCCGAAAAGGGCGATTGGCGCCGCAACGAACCCGTCCATTCCGGCCCGACCCGAGGCGGCAAGGGCGGCCACAACGAGGACAAGCGCTCGGGCTCGGATTCCAACGCCAGTTAGCGCAGGAGGGCCCCGTTTCCGTTTCTTCGGGGACCGGGGCGCTCGGGGCTGATGGGGGCTGCCAGATTGATTTGGCCATCGCTGGCGTCCGCCCGAGGTTGATGGCGTTTGCCAGAATAGTCCAGGCATCGACGAGGCGGGCGCGATGAATCGCGCCCCTACAGCACGGTTGACCTGCCGCACGCTGT
>JAFAEX010000283.1 GCA_023423795.1 Chloroflexota bacterium
GCAGGTTGCCCACGTGTTACGCACCCGTCCGCCACGCGCCACCCCCGAAGGGGCGCGCGTCCGACTTGCATGCATTAGGCACGCCGCCAGCGTTGATCCTGAGCCAGGATCAAACTCTCCACCAAGAACGCCCGAAGGCGTTTTGAGTGCTCGTTGCGTCCGTCGCGCCGAAGCGCCCGGACAAACCCCGCCTGGGTTGCGGGTTGCACAGAACAACTGCTCCGTCTTCAGCGCGCCACCGGACCAACGGCCGGCCGGGCCGCGGCCGAAGCCGCGTATCGTGCGCGCACACTTGTCAAAGTGCATCCCCGATCGGACGCGCATCTTCCTCGACCACCGTCTCCAGTGGCCCCGGAATCCGCTGCCCGATGTCTCGGGGGACTCCTCTCAGCGAGGCCCGGTAACTGTACCACCGCGTTTCCGCAGTGTCAAGTCGGCGCGCTTTCGTTCGTCCGGGGCGGTTTCCCGCTCCCCGGCGGTCCGGCGCGCGTCCGGTTCGCTCAAGGCCCGCGAACTATACACGCCGGTTTGGGGGTCGTCAAGGAATTCGCCGAAACCCGTTTTCCGGTCCTCCGGCTCACCCGGCCGGGTCCCAGAAATTCCCCGTCATCACGAGCAAACAGAGCAACGCGACCGTGTCCTCGTAATAGTCCTCTACCCGTGCACGCACCACGCCGTACACCGCATCGAGCCAATCGTCCCCGTCCGGGTCCAGCATTGCGGCCACCGCGAACGGCGCGGCGAAGAACGAGGTGAAGTAGTCGCCACCGGTGACTGGCGCCCCGGCGAGGGTGTAGCCAGCCCGCAGCCGCTGCGGGTCGCCGCCGGTCACCCCTCGTGCCCAGGCGGTCATCTTCAGCGCCTGTGCGCGCGACCGCGAGTCACCGTTCAGCAGCGCGTCCGTCCCCAGCCGCCAGGGAACCCGGCCGGCGTTGTAGTAGTAGTGGCCATCGTGGTCGCTTTCGAGAAACCGTGGGGCGGCCGGCCGCGGGTCGGTGTTGGCGCCGCTCACCGGCTGCACGAAGTCCGGCAGCAACCCCGTCTCTGGGCTGTGGTTCGCCTGCAGCGCGTCCACCACGTCCTGCGTTGCGTTCAGCGCCCGGTCCCAGACCGCTCGCTGCGTCGCCCGGCGGAACGCCCGGAAGTGGCCCGGCATGAAGTCGGAGGTCCGCGCCGTCCATTGCGTATAGGGATCGCCGGCGTTCCACCCGTTCGGCTTCACCCAATCGCCGAGCAGCGGGTAGGCGCTCTGCGGCCCGATCGTCGCCGCCTCGATCCCGGCGACCAGCCGGTCGAACGCCTGCCGGTAGTGGATCGCCCCGTCGTTGCCCCACTGCGCTTCGGCCAGCAGCAGCGCGTAGGCCATGTCGCAATCGCCGTCGAAGGCGCTGTCGTTCGACAGGTCCTTGCCGCCCGGCCGCACCTTCCATTGCATGAGCCGCCGGTCGATGTCGCTCGGGTAGGCGCGGGCGAACCGCCAGAGCCCGTCGAAGATCTCCCGCGCCCGCGGGTCGTACCCGGCCATGTGGGCCGCGAGGATCATCCCGTAGCCCATCCCTTCGGACACCGTTTCCTTGTCCCAGCCCTGCTCGTGCTTGCGCTTGCCGTGCCGGACCCAGTAGCGCACCTCGCCGCGAACGACCTGGCGCACGAGGTACCGGCCCTTCCAGCGGTCGTAGGCGGCCCGCACGTCGTCGTCCTGCTGGGCCTGCGTGCGGACGGTCACGGCATGCACCGCGCCCGGATACGGCACTATCCCTCCGGTGCGCTGCGGGAACGGGCGGCGCGGCGCGTTCCCCTCGCACGTCGCGGAGCACCACCCGCCGCAGTTCGTCTGGCCATTCGGGCAGCAGCGCCCCGCGTCGCACCGCTCGCCCGCGCCGCAGCGGACGCCACACCGTCCGCACGCCTTGCGGTCGGTCCGCAGGTTCCGGCATTTCTTGCCGCAGCGCGTCCGCCCGGCCCGGCACCGCGTTCGCTTCGCCGCGCCGTTCTCCGCACCGGCCGCACCCGCAAGCGCCGCGAGCCCCGCGCCCAGCACGCCGCGCCGCGACCCGGCTCCGGCCAGCGCCCGCGCGATACGCTCGACGACCTTGCTGCCGTTCATTTCCAACCACCCAACGCCCGCGACGCCGCGACCCGGCTTGAACGTCCCGTGCAGCACGAACGCGTCCACGCCGACGTCAACGACAACCCAATGGGTCCAGTGTCGGCCGGCGGCTTGGTACCCTGCCACGCGACCGGGGCGCGCGTCGCCCATCGACACGAATCCCATTGACCTGGAGCGAAGCGTGCCCACCGACCGACCCAACGTCATCCTGATCGTCGCCGACGACCTCGACGCCGCGTCGTTCGATGCGATGCCGTTCGTCTCGGACCTGTTCCGCCGGCAGGGCGCCACCTTCGCCAACGCCTACGTCACGACTCCCATCTGCGGCCCTTCGCGCGCCAGCCTGCTGCGCGGGCAGTACGCCCACAACCACGGCATGCTCCGCAACAACGGCGACCGCGGCGGTTTCCACACCTTCCATTTGGAAGGTCGCGAGGAATCCACGCTCGCCACCTGGCTGCAGGCCGCCAGCTACCGCACCGCCCTCGTCGGCAAGTACCTCAACGGCTATCCACGTCTGCCACGGCGGATCACCGACCGGACCCTGCCGGAATCCTGGACGCCGCCGGACTGGGACGAGTGGTACGCCCAGATGGACCGCGGCGCGCTCGGCGGCCCCTCGTTTCGACTCAACGAAAACGGCAACATCGTCACCTACCCGGAAAGCCCGGAGAACTACACCACCGACGTCCTCGCCCGCCACGCGACCGGTTTCGTCGAGCGCGCCGCCGGTGCGGACGACCCGTTCTTCCTCTACGTCGCCACCCTCGTCCCCCACTACCCCGCGATCCCCGCGCCGCGCCACGCCGCCGCCTTCGCCGACGCCGCGTTGCCCCGCCCGCCGTCCTTCGACGAAGCGGACGTGTCGGACAAGCCCACCCACGTCCGTGCCAGCCAACGCCTTACTGGCAAACAGATCGCGGCCATCGAGGAACACCACCGCGACCGGCTCCGCTCGCTGCTGTCGCTGGACGAACTGGTCGCCGGGCTCGTAGCCGCCCTTACAACCGCCGGCGCGCTCGACCACACCACGATCGTCTTCACGTCCGACCACGGCTGGCACCAGGGCGAGCACCGCATCCCGCTCGGCAAGGAGACCCCCTACGAGGAGTCCATCCGCGTGCCGCTCGCCGCCATCGGCCCCGGCATCCCGCGCGGGCGCGCGATCGACGCCCTCGCGCTCAACATCGACCTCGCCCCGACCATCGCCGATCTCGCCGGCGCGGAAACGCCCTCGTTCGTGGACGGCCGCTCGCTCGTGCCGCTGCTCCGCGGCGAGCCGATCCCGAACTGGCGCCGCGCGTTCCTCGTCGAACACCGCGGCATGGACAAGGCCCGCGTCTACCCCGGCATCGGCGAAGCGATGCCCGTCGCCGATTACCAGGCCCTGCGTACCGGCCCCGGCGCGGGCAACCTGCTCTACGCCGAATACGAAACCGGCGAGCGCGAGATCTACGCCCTGGACGCCGACCCATACGAGCGGCACAACCTCGCCGCCTCGCTCCCGCCCGCCACGCTCGCCCCGTTGTCGGCCCGCTTGGACGACCTGCGCCGCTGCGCTGGTGAAACCTGCCGCGCCGCCGAGGACGCCCCGCTGGCGGGCATCACCCCGACCAGCCCGCACAGCGCCTGATGTGCCTTCGCACCCCGTTTCACACCGGAGGCACGTTCCGGTATCGCCGCTTGCCGCCGTCCGTGTCCGGGCATCGGGCGATACCTTCGGCATTGGCAATCCCGTCACCCCGAACTTGTCGGGGGAATGCGAGAAGAACGAGCTCCCTCGACAGGCTCGAGATGGCACTCTGCGAGGTTCTGGAACATGCTCCGCGTGCGGCGCGTCGCGGCGTGGGACGACCCCGCCACGACGCGCCAATGGTGTTTCATACGACATCCGGCCGATCGGCCGGGAACCGCCGCCGGCGGACGGGCCGGCGGCGCGGCCAGCCGAGTTTATCGAGTTTATTCGGTATTGATTCGGTATTGATTCGGCGTTTATTCGGCGGCGGGTTTCCCATGACCATGCGGAAACCGGGTTTCTTCGGCAACCCCCTTACACCCACGGTGGCGCAGACGGGGCGGGCGCTGGGTGTGGGAGGGCGGAGCGAATAAATCCCGAGTTGGTCCCAACAGCGCGTACGTACGCAGCATCCCGAGACCGAACAAACGCCGAATAAACGCCGAATCAATACCGAATAAATACCGAAGAAAGGGACGCCGGAGGACCCCGCCGAGCGCTGCCGTTCGCGGCGAGGCAGGGCGCCGGCTGGCAGCCCGCGGCCGCCGCCGACAGCGGGGCAATCGCCCGGATTCCGTATCAGCCAAGCGCCCGCTCAACCGCGGGGCAGCAACGCTTCCCAATCGACCGCGGAAAACTCGGCGATCTCGCCCAGCGTCACCGTCGGCGGCGGGCCGTCGTAGGCGGCGCGGCCATACTTCCCTTGCCGCACCAGCACCGTGGTCAGCGCGTCGCCGAGCCGGTCGGCGACGACCCGCAGGATCGCCGGCTTGTCCTCCACCAGCACGTAGTGGTCGGCGGGAAAGGCGGCGATCACCTCGTCGAGGTGGTCCAGTTTCTGGTCGAACACGAGGCAATTGCCGCCGACGAGGTCCACCAGCCCGGAGCGCCAGATCTTGCTCGGCTGGAAGGTCGCGTCCCCCTCCGAGAGGATCGCCACCCGCCCCAGCCCGCGCGCCCGCGCGATCGCCTCCGCCGCGCCGGGAAACACGAACTCGTCGTACGGAAACCCCATCAGCAGGTCGGCCAGCGCGAACCGCTGCCGCCGGCGGTCGGCCTCCGCCAGCGGCGCGTGCTCCAGCTCCTCGTCGTAGCGGGCCATCGTTAGCGGGATGTTCACCTTGCCGGTATCCCGCCGCACGGCCTCGTACAGTTCCCAGAACCGCCCCGCGCCCGCGCTCCCCAGCAACTCCGCCAGCCGCTCGTCCAACGCCCGCTTGGCGCGGTCGTTGTCCAGCAGCGTGTTGTCCACGTCGAACAGGAACGTCAGTCGCACGGCTCCCCCAGGCGGACGGGACGAGAGACGAGAGACGACACGAACTCCGGAACCGCCGATCCGTCTCCCGTCTCTCGTCTCTCAAACAGGAACGACCAGGTTCTTCAGCACCCCGCCCGAAAGCGACGCGTCCATCGCCTTGGCAAAATCCGTCACCGGGTAGGCGTCGGCCAGCAGCGGCTTGACGTTCAGCGAGCCGTTCGCGATCGCCTCGATCGTCTTCGGGTAGCAGTACGGCCCGAGGTGGCTGCCGTGGATGTTCAGTTCCTTGGTGTCGCCGATGATCGTCCAGTTCACCGTCACCGGCTCGTTGAAGACGCTGAACTCCACGAACGTCCCGAGCTTGCGGATCATCTGCAGGCCCTGGGTGACGCCCGCCGGGTTGCCGCTCGCCTCGATGTAGACGTCGCAACCGTACCCGTCGGTCAGTTCCCTCACCCGCGCCACGGCGTCGTCCGTCGTGACGTTGATCGCCACGTCCGCGCCGAACTCCCGCGCCAGGTCCAGCCGGTAGTCCTTCGCGTCGAGCGCGATCAACCGGCCCGCGCCCTGCAGTTTCGCGATCTGGAGCATGCACAGCCCGATGTTGCCGACTCCGCAGATCACCACAGTGTCGCCCGGCTCGATTTCGCCGCGGTCCACCGCGTGCCAGGCGCAGGCCGCCGGTTCGATGTAGGCCGCCTCCCCGGCCGACAGCGAATCCGGCACCCGGTGGATGCGGGCCTTCGCCGGGTACAGGCAGTACTTCGCCATCCCGCCGTTGAGGAAGTGCTTGAACCCGAAGATGTGGTGGACCTGGCACATCCAGTACTGCCCGTTGCGGCAGAACCGGCACTCCTCGCACGGCACGATCTGCTCCGCGATCACGCGGTCGCCGATCGAGAGCCCATGCTTCTCGGCCGCGCCCTCGCCCAGCGCCGCCACCCGCCCGGCGTACTCGTGCCCGGCCACGCACGGCCCTTCGAGGTAGCCGCCGGCGTTGTCCTTGCCCCAGAACAACTCGCCGCCGGTGAAGCACTTCATGTCCGACGCGCAGATCCCGCAAGCTTCGACCTCGATCAGCACCTCGCCCGGCCCGGGCGTCGGCACCGGCACCTCCTCCACCCGGTAATCGCGCGGGCCGTGGGTCCGCACCGCCATCATCGTCTCGGGAATCGCCATCGCCGGACCTCCTCGCCGTCCTGCGGCCACGGAACGTCGCCTGCCCGGCAGGATACCCCGCTGCCGCTGTTTCCGGGACGGCCTGACCTGCCGTTGCGCGGCGGTGTTCCATACTAGGGGCCGTCTACCGCGCCGCCGGATGGCGCACCGCCCACCCGGACGCCGTCCGGACCGCAAGGAGCCAACCTTGATGGTGCTCAACAATCCGAAGACCAAGGAACTCCTCGCCAGCGCGGCCGTCAGCGCCAACCAGAAGGTGCGGCAGCAGATCGAAGCGTTCGTCGCCAACGAGATCGACAAGGCCACCGCGCCGCTGCAGGCGCGCATCGCCGCCCTCGAAGAGCGGGTCGCCGCGCTCGAAGCGGGCCGCGGACCCAGCGCGGCCCGCCAGGCCCCGCCGCGCCGCCACGCCAGCGACCCGAACAACTTCTGACGGCGAAGGTTCCCATCCCCCGGGAACCCGTTCCCCGTGTTCCATATCGTACGAATGGAACTCCCTCGTCCGTCCCACCGCGTGCCCGGTGAGGGCATTGGCCTGCCCACCGGGCCCCGGGTAAAGGCATGACGACGAGGACACGCTGGCTCCCAGCGATGTCGCGAAAGGAAGCGGCGTGATCGTCTTCGACACCCACGAAGGCCGCTTCAACTACCGGGTCGCCGGGGTCTGCATTCACGAGGAGCACGTCCTCCTCCAGCAGGTCGCGGCCGACGATTTCTGGGCATTGCCCGGCGGGCGGCCCGAGTTCGGCGAGCATTCCCGTGCCGCCCTCGAACGCGAGATGCGCGAAGAGATCGGGGAGGGCGTCGGGGTCGGCCCCCTGTTCTGGGTGCTTGAGAACTTCCTCACCTACGACGATCGCGTGTTCCACGAGGTGGCGTTCCATTACGAAATGACCCTGCCACCGGCCTCGTCCCTGCTCGATCTCGAACGGGAATACGCCGGCATCGAGCCAGCCACCTCGCTCGTGTTCCGTTGGTTCCCAGTCAATCGTCTCTCCCAGATTCGGCTTTACCCCACCGTACTCCGGGAGGCACTGCGTGATGTGCCAGCGGCCACCCAACACCTGATCCATCGGGACGAGCCCGCATAGCGTCATCCAGGCCGACGAACGGCGGCAGCAGCCTTTCCCCGGAACCTGGCCCGTGTCTCCTCCTCAACCAGGCAAATGCGCCTTGACCGCTTCGCGGTTGCGTTTGAGCCGGGCGCGGAGAACTCCCCGGCCCTGTACACTGCCGGGCCTATGACATCCGATCGCACGTCTGCCCGTTCGATCCGCCGCTCCGGCCAGTTCGGCGCGCTCCACGCGCTGGCCAGCCTCGCCGTGCTCGTCGCCCTGCTGCTGGGCGCGGTCCCGGCCGCCGCGCAGGACCCCGACCCCGGCCTCGCCCTCGCCGAACGCTTCGCCCCGGTCGTCTTCCTCAAACAGCAGGACGAGCCGTGCAGCAACGAAGGCGAACCCTTCCTGCCCGCGCCGGTGGACGTCACCTTCGGCGCCCACCGCGTCGTCCTCCCCCATGCCCTCGGCGCAACCCCGGTCGCCGGCGCGATCGACAACCCGGTCCTCTTCGGCAGCGGCAGCGAAACCTTCGTCGATCTCCCCGGCCACCCCCGCGAACCGGGCTGCATCTACGAATCCGTTTTCAAGGAGCGTATGGGCGACCAGCGCCCCGTCATCTACGCCCACATCGCCACCGAAGAGGGCAAACCCGGCCTCGCGCTCCAGTACTGGTTCTTCTACTGGTTCAACGACTTCAACAACGTCCACGAAGGCGACTGGGAGATGGTCCAACTCCTGTTCGACGCCGACTCCCCGGAGCAGGCGCTCGCGCAGGAACCCGTCGCCGTCGCCTTCGCCCAGCACGAGGGCGGCGAGACCGCCGAATGGCTCGACCCCAAACTGGAACGCGACGGCGACCGCCCGGTCGTCTACCCCTCCCGCGGTTCCCACGCCTCCTACTTCGGCCCCGCTGTCTGGCTCGGCTGGGGCGAAGGCGGCTCCGGCTTCGGCTGCGACGACACCACCGGCCCGTCGTTCCGCGTCGATCCCGAGGTCCGCCTGATCCCCGGCGACGGCCCGACCGGCCCGGACGACCCCTTCGCCTGGGTCGCCTACGAAGGCCGCTGGGGCGAGCGGGGCGCGTGGTTCTTCAACGGCCCCACCGGCCCCGCGCTCAAGGGCCACTGGACCGAACCGATCACCTGGCAGGAGAACCTGCGCGCCTCATCGTTGCCGCTGCGCTCGCAGGCCGTCATCGGCCCGGCCGCCACCGGCGTCTTCTGCGACGTCGTCGGCGACCTCTCCGAGTTGCTGATCCTGAGCCAGCCCTACCCGTGGCTGGTCGGGCTCTTCGTCGCCGGCGGCCTCGCCCTCGTCGTCGCGGCGGTCATCCGGGCGCGCCCGGCCCTGCGGATCGCCTGGCCGCTCTACCGCCACGAATTCCGGCTCTTCGCCGCCATCGGCGCCGTCCTCGTCCCGATCACCCTGCTGACCAGCGCCGTCTCCTGGATGCTGAACGAATCGCCCGAGTTCGCCCGCGTGCTCCCGTTCAGCGAAGACAACGCCATCCTCCAGGGCGTCATGTCCGCCGCGCTCGTGGCGCAGCAGGGCCTTCTGCTGCTGATCGTCGGCCCGGCCGCGATCTGGGCGACGGCCGAACTGCTCGCCGGCCGCCGTCCCACCGTCCGCGACGCGTTCTCCGCCGCCTGGCACGCCGCGCCGCGCACCTTCGTCTCCACCCTGCTGACCGGGGTGATCCTTTTCCTGCTGCTCATCACCGTCGTCGGCATCCCGTTCGCGGCCAACCGCTGGGTGCGCTGGGCGTTCGTGCCCCACGCCGTCGTCCTCGACGGCAAATCCGGCCGCGCGGCCCTGCGAACCAGCGCCGACTCGACCCAGAAGCGGTGGTGGACGCTCGCCTTCGCGCTGCCGGTGCTGGCGTTCGTCGGCGCGGCGCTCGGCCCGGTCGTCGGCATCCTCCTGCTGATCTTCGGCCGGCTTCCCATCGAACTCGCCGACGGCGCCGGCGCGATCGTCTACGGCCTCACCCAGCCGCTCGCGCTCGCGGGCACGACGGTGCTCTACCTCAAGGGCCGCCGGGCTCCGGCCACCGCGCCTGCCGCCGCACCGGACCCAGCGGCGCCCGCTCCCGCCGCTCCGATGCCAGCGCCCCAGCACCCCTGACCGCGCCGACGCGACGCACCCCGTCATCCCGGGCCTGTCGAGGGATCTCATCGTCCGATATGAGGAGCAGGACGAGATCCCTCGACAGGCTCGGGATGACGGTGGGGCGCCCGGAACGACGGGTTGATTGACGGCTGCGAGATCGAACGCCGCGTGTCCGAACCCGTCCGCGCTACCGGATGTCGAACGCGAACTAGTGCTTGTCTCCGCTTTCCAGCGTATGCAACCGCATCTGCCCGCGCGCGTCGGCGTAATCCCCGGTCCCGCCGGTGATGGCCAGCACCGAATCGCCCGCGTCGAGGAACGGCCCCTGCACCACGATCGAGCCGTTGGGCAGCACGTTGGTCCACGTGCACTCCCAGGAGACGCCGACCTCCACCCGCGTGCAACTCCCCTGGGCGTGGCCGACCTCGTTCGCGTCGGCCTCGTCGAACAACGGGTTGGAGAACGCCAGCGTGTCGCCCAGCGAATCCCCTTCGGCGGCCAGGTCCACCACCGTATCGGTCAGCGCGTGCTCGATAACGACCAGCGTTGGCGTCCCGATCTCGGCCGCCGGAGTCGCCTGGAGCGCAAACGCGCCGGCGGCAACCCCGAGCGACAGGACGGACGCGACGGCGACGGCGAACGGATAGCGACGCATGGCGCGATCCTCCCGGAGGCGACGCTGCCTCCGAACCGGCCGGCAACCGGCGTCCTTCGCCGGCGGCCGGGCCGCCGGCGGGATCGTAGCGCCGCCCGCCGCGCTGTCAATGCCATGCGTTCCTAATCCTCGGACAGGTACGCAATGAGGTCGCGCTCCAGCGTATCGACGTCCACCACCGCCACCAGCGCCTCGCCGAGGTTCTCCCGCAGCGTCCGGCCGGCCTCCGCCTCGGCGATGGCCCGCACCCGCGCCGCCACCGCCGCCGGATCGACCTCCCCGCGCTCGCCCAGGTCGGTTGCCAGCGCCCGCAGGCGGATCTGCGCCACCGTCAATTGGGCCGCCAGGTGGGCGACCGTCCGCGCCAGCGTTTCCGCCCACTCGTCCCCGTGGTCGTGACCGAACGGGCGCCCGTTGTCGCTGTCCGGCGGCCGAAACTCCATCGCGCGGTGTCCTCCCTGACAGGCGTTCCCTCGGCCACGCGGCCGGGGCAGTGCATCAATTCGGGCATGAGGCGAGCCAAACCGTATGGGCCGGCCGGGCGACCGGGGCCTGCATCGCCCACTCCGCTACAATAGACCATCCCCGCTCCCGCTCCCGCTCCCGGTTACGCCGTCTCATGCGCCGCTGGCGTTGCGCGCCGCTATCGCCGGCCGCGCTCACGAGGGAAGGGCAACCCGCGACCGTTCGCCGCCACCGGAGCAGGGCAACCCCTCTGGTCCGGAAACCGGTCGGCGCCGGGAGCGGTGCCCAACACGACCGCCGCTCCGGGGTCCGCGTCCGGAACCGGCCCGTTCGCGCGTTCGTCGCCCGGTCGGCAGGACCCGGCCCGGCGACGAACCGCCGCACGCACGACCGGCCCGCTGGCCGGGGAGGGATCGATCCGTGCCGGGACGACCGGACGCTCACCACCGACACGCCGCGCTCGCCGCCTCTGCGGCCATCGCCGGATTGCTCCTGCTGCCGACGCCGTTCGCAGCAGCCGCTCCCACCGCGGCACTCCAGCAGAACGCGATCCGCTGCGCCGTGCCGTCAATGGCCCCATCATCCGGCGTGCAGGCCGTCGGCGCGGGCGCCGCTCCCACCGCCGCGCCCGATAGCGACGACTCCCCGGTGATCCGGCGGGCGACCGAGCCAGCGCCGCCGGCCCCGGTCGCCTCTCCCGTTGGCCGCCCGCCGCTCTCCGACGAATCGCTGACCCCGGTCGCCACGCCACGACCGGCTACGCCCGCGTCCACCCCGGACCCGCAGGACGTCTTCGCCACCGAGTTGCGCTCGGTCGCCGACGCGCTCGCCGCCTGCCTTTCCGACGGCACGGCCGACACGGTGCTCGACCTCGCCACGGAGTCCTACCTCGGGCAACTCTACGCCGGCGGCGCGCCGCTCACCGCCGACGAGTACCTCGCCCTCGCGCCGGCCATCGCCCCGGCGCCGGTCCGCATCATCGACCTCGAAGACGCGCGCGGCCGCGGCACGGAAACCGCCACGGCGACCGTCACCTCGGTCGTCGGCAACCAACTCCTGCGCGAGGAATGGCGGTTCGTCCAGCGCCCCGCCGCCGACCGCGCCCCCGGCGCATCCGTCTGGCAAGTCGATGGCGCGGAGACCCTGTCCGCCATCCCGCCGCGCGGCGCGACCCCGTTGGCGGTGACGCTCGCCGAATACTCCATCGCCATCGCCGACCCATCATCCGGCCCGGACGCCATCCTCACGGGCACGAACCTCGGCGCGGAAGACCACGAGATGCTCGTGCTCCGCTTCGACCCCGGCTTTACCACCGGCGACCTCATGCGCGCCGCCGGCCCGGCCCTTCCCGATGACGTCCAATGGGTCGGCCAGGCCACCATCCCCGCCGGCGCAACGGCCGAACTGGTTCTCACCGGGCTGGAGCCCGGCACGTACACCGTCGTCTGCCTCCTCCCCACCGTCCGCGGCACGCCCCACCTCGCGCTCGGCATGGCCGCGACCTTCGCGGTGGAATGACGCCGCACTATCGCCAACCCTCGCCGCCTGCCGCAAGTAATAGCCGCCATACGTGCCCGGCCGCATGCGTCCTCGCCCGGGCACGATGGCGATTACCCATCCGCTAGCGAGGCGCAACCCGGGACGCGCCAACGACGCCCGTCGCCGCGAAGACCGTTCGATACCGGCCAGCACGGCGCGCTCTTACCGCCGACGGTCGCCGGGCTATGTTCCCGGTTGTTCGTTGTATTCCTCGGCGGCGGCGCGGCCGAGCGCGGTGGCGGCGTCGAAGAACGGCGCGTCCATCGCGGCATCGACCTCGGCGCCCGGCGCCGGCTCGGGCGGGAACTCCGGCGAATCGGGCAGCATCCGGTCCATCAGGGAGAGCGCGCTGGCGGTCGTGCCCGGCGCGACCCCGGCCACGCGCGCGGCCAGCGCCGCCCACGCCGGGAAGGTGAGGTCGGACGTGCCGCGCTTGATCGCGGTGACGATCAGCCGGGCCGCGCGGGCGGCGCTGACCGTCACCAGCGGGGCACTCGCGCCAAGCGCGAACCAGCGGAACTCCCCTTTGCGGTCGCCGCCGAACTCGGCGTGCAGGAACGAACCGGTGTTCATCAGCCCCGGAACGACGGTGGTGACGGAAATGCCGTCCTCGGCGACCTCCGCCCGCAACCCCTGAGAGAAGCCGACGGCCGCGAACTTGGCGCTGTCGTAGGGGAGCATGTGCGGAGTCGCCACCTTGCCGCCGATCGAGGTGATGTTGGCGATCCGCCCGTGCCGTCGCTCGCGCATGCCCGGCAGCACCGCCAGCGTCGGGTAGAGCGTGCCGAAGAACATCGTCGCCATCGCGTCGGCAAAATCGCCGCTGGTGGCGGCCTCGACCGGCTCGACCTGGATGATCCCGGCGTTGTTGACGAGGATGCCGATCGGCCCCAACTGGGCCTGGACATCGAGCACCATATCGCGGACGGCGCCCTCATCGCGCACGTCGCAACCGACGGCCAGCACCTCGGCCCCACGCGCTTCGAGGTCGGCCCGCGCCCGTTCCAGTTCCTCGGCATCGCGGGCGCAGATGGCGACGCGGCAGCCTTGGCCGGCCAGTTCGCGGGCGATCGCCAACCCCAACCCGCGCGAACCGCCGGTGACGAGCGCCACCTCGCCGCGCAGGTCGGCCTCGCGGGCGCGGGCCAGTACCTCCTTCGCCCCGAGCAGGAGCGCCAGCCCGGCGCCCGCCGCCAGGGCCCGCGCCGCCGTCCGGGGCGGCTCCGTCCGCTCCCGCCAGCGGTCGGCGGGCCGGTGCTCATCGTGCCGCCACCGTTCGTCCGGCAGCCGCTGTTGGTCGGTCGTCCTCCGGTCACCGGAAGCCCATCGCTCGTCCATTGCCGCCTCCTTCGCGCGGCGCTACCCGGCCGCTGCCGGCACTGGCGCAGGGGCCGTGCCAGACCGCGGAGACGTGAGACGTGAGACGTGACGATGGATCGCGCATCGAGCGCGGCGTGATGCGGGCGGACCGGGTCTGCCGCGACGGCTCGGCGATCGATTGGTGGTTCGTTCGAGCGAGTGCCCGCTCCCGCCGAGGGTCGGACCGGACAATGCCGCGCCCGGCCTCGGGGTAGCCGTTTCAGCGTCGGGGTGATCCATGCGCGGGGCGCCGACGGGCCGTTCGCGCTCCAGCTTGCCGGTCACGAGCCGAGCGGGCACGCACCCGCGCAACTGGCACGCCGGGCAGCGGTCCCCGCCGGCCGAAGGTTCCGCCAACGGCGTGCATTCCCCGGCCGACCCTGTGCAATCCCGAGTGTATGAGTCAGAATTGTCGCCGGCAGCGGATTTCCGGGATGTCAACCCGGGCTATCGGGCACGGGACCGTCGCGGCGCATCCGCGGCGAGGGCGAAGCGCGGGGAGGACGGATGGTCGCCGCCGGGGTATCGGGAGCCGTCGCGCCGCGCGGGGAGTTCCAGGGCCAGAAGCGGTCCCGGGAAGCCCTGCTGCGGCTGGGGCTGCTGGCTGGGATCGCCGGCATCGTGCTGGTCGCCCTGCTCAGCCTGCGGTTCGGCTCGGCCACGCTGACGACACGCGACGTCTGGAACGCGCTGTTCGCCTTCGATCCGGAGTCCTACGACCAGACCATCGTGCGCGGGCTGCGTCTGCCGCGCACCGTCGTCGCGTTGGCCGTCGGCTCGGCGCTGGCGGTCGCCGGCGCGGTCATGCAGGGCATCACCCGCAACCCGCTCGCCGATCCGTACGTGCTCGGCGTCTCCAACGGGGCCGCCGCGGCGATCGTCACCGCCGTCTCGCTGCTGGGCTTGACCTCCGCCCACGAGTACCTGTGGTTCGCCTTCCTCGGCGCGATCGGCGCGGCCGCGCTGGTGTTCCTCATCGGCTCCGCCGGGGTCGCCGGGCCGACGCCGGTCAAGCTGGCGCTGGCCGGCGTGGTCACCTCGGCGCTGCTCGGCGCGTGGACCAGCGCGCTGCTGCTGCTCGACGAAGCGGCTTTCGACACCATCCGGTTCTGGCTGGCCGGGTCGGTCGTCAACCGCGACATGTCCGCCTTCGGCTTCATCGCGCCCTTCCTGATCGGCGGCGCGCTCGCCTGTGTCGTGCTCGGGCACCAGCTCAACGCGCTGGGGCTGGGCGACGACGCAGCCCGCGCGCTCGGCATGCAAACCGGGCGCACCCGGCTGCTGTGCACCGTACTGGTCGTCATCATCGCAGGCGCGGCGGTCGCCATCGCCGGCCCGATCGGGTTCGTCGGGCTGGCCGTGCCGCACATGGTCCGGGCCGTGGTCGGCGCGGACTACCGCTGGGTGCTTCCGTACTCGCTGGTCTACGGCGCGATTTTTCTGGTCGGGGCCGACATCGTCGGCCGCATCGTCGCGCGCCCGTCGGAACTGGGCGTCGGCATCGTCACCGCACTGGTCGGGGCGCCGTTCCTGGTGCTGCTGGCCCGCCGCACGACGACGGGAGCCTGAGGGTGGCCGCGATCTCTCCGTCCCGTCGCCCGCTCGAGGGCGATGTCACCCTGCGGGCCGGCGGCTTCTCGGCGCGGGTCAACGTCCGGGTGCTGCTGCTGGCGGCGCTGGTGGCGCTCCTTGCGCTGGCGCTCGCCGCCTGGGCGATGACGCTGGGCAGTTTCCCGCTGACCGTCTCCGAAGTGATCGCCGCGCTGCGCGGCGAGGGCGATCCGCGGCAGGACCTGGTCGTGCGCGGGCTGCGGCTGCCGCGGGTGCTGGCCGCCCTGGCGGTCGGCGCGGCGCTGGCCGTCTCCGGGCTGATCTTCCAGGGGCTGGTCCGCAACCCGCTCGTCTCGCCCGATGTCATCGGCATCGAGAGCGGCGCGACGGTCGCCGGCGTCTTCTGGATCGTCTCCGGGTTCGACCCCGCGCTGCTGCCGCTGGCCGCCTTCGTCGGCGCGATCGCCGCGGCGACCGCCATCGCCACGCTCGCCTGGAAGGGCGGCATCGGCGCCGAGCGGCTGGTGCTGGTCGGCATCGGCATCGCCGCCATCGGCTCCGCCGGCACCACCTTCCTGCTGGTCCGCAGCATGCTGGAAGAAGCGCTGCCGGCGCAGGTCTGGCTGATGGGCTCGCTCTCGGGCAGCAACGACGTGGACGTCCGCCGGATGGGCCTCGGCCTGCTGATCCTGATCCCGGTCGCGCTGGTGATGGCCGTTCCGCTGCGGACGCTGCAACTCGGCGACGAGGTGGCGCGCGGGCTGGGCGTGCCGCTGGAATCGACCCGGCTCATGCTGATCCTGATCGGCTGCGCGCTCTCGGCGACCGCCGTCGCGGTGGCCGGGCCGATCGGGTTCGTCGCCCTGATCGCGCCGCAACTCGCGCGCGGGATCGGCGGCCCGCCCTCGCCGTCGCTGGTCGTGCTGACGGCCGCGGTCGGCTCGCTGATGCTGCTCGGTTCGGATATCGTGGCCCAGCACATGTTGCCGGTGTCGCTTCCGGTCGGGGTGGTGACGGCCATCGTCGGCGCGCCGTGGCTGCTGTGGCTGCTGTACCGCGCGAACGTGCGGCTGTGAGGCGCGGGATGCGAACGGCAATGTACGAATGCGTCCATGAGGCAGTCGGCCATGTCGTTCGCGATGCCGCGGGTCGGCGTTCGGCAGCAATCGAGGTCGTTTGCGATTTCGCCGGCCGGCGTTCGGCGACGGCCCGGATCGTTCGTGATGCCGGGGGCCGGCGCCCGGCGACGCCCGGGGTTGAAACCCCGGGCTACGTCAACAAAACCCCTCCGGGGTTGAGCACGACGCTCGCCTCCTCGACCGTCGTCATCAGTCCCGGAGGGACTTCGTTCCCGTAGCCCGGGGATTCATCCTCGGGCGTCAGGCCGCGCTCGATCTCCCGGAACCCCTTCCCTACCGACCGTTGACCAGAATCCCGACCCCCGATGAGGAGCATCCGGTGACCGCAGCCACCCTCCCCGCGTCGTCCCGATTCGAGACAGACCCCATCGCGGCGCGCTTGCGCTCGAACGCCGTGGTTCTCGGGTATGACCGCGACCCGGTCGTGCACGGCGTCGATCTCGCCATCCCGGACGGGGAAATCACCGCCATCGTCGGGCCGAACGGATGCGGCAAATCGACCCTGCTGCGCGGGCTGGCCCGGCTGCACCGCCCTGCGGGCGGCGGCGTGGTGCTGGACGGCGAGCTCATTCACCAGTTGCCAACCATGGAGGTCGCCCGCCGCGTCGGCCTGCTTTCCCAGCAGCGGACCCCGCCCGGCGGCATCACCGTCGTCGAACTCGCCCGCCGCGGACGCTACCCCCACCAGGGGTTCTTCCAGCCGCCCAGCAAGCGCGACGAGGAAGCGGTCGAGCAGGCGCTGGAACTGACCGGGATGACGGCCATGCGCGACCGCCGGGTGGACGACTTGTCGGGCGGCCAGCGGCAGCGCGCCTGGCTGACCATGGCGCTCGCGCAGGACACCCCCATCCTACTGCTGGACGAACCGACCACCTGGCTGGACCTCTCCCACCAACTGGAGGTGCTGGAACTGGTCCGCCGCCTCAACCGCGAGCAGGGCCGCACCGTGGCGATGGTGCTGCACGACGTCAACGAGGCCGCCCGCTGGAGCGACAACCTCGTGGCGATGCGCGACGGCCGCATCATCCGCAGCGGACCGCCGACCGAGGTGCTGGACCCCGCCGTGCTCGCCGACATCTACGGCCTCGCCTGCGATGTCGTGGTCCACCCGTCGGACGGCTGCCCCTGGTGCGTGGTGCGCGCGGCGGCGACGAAACCCGACCCGCTGGCGTCGCACGAACCGGGACCGGGTCTCTCAGTGCGCGGCTTGCGCGCCGGGTACGGCGGCCCGCCGGTGCTGGACGGGGTCGATCTCGACATCCCCGGCGGCGCGGTGACCGCCATCGTCGGGCCGAACGGGTGCGGCAAATCGACCCTGCTGCGCGCCTGCGGGCGGGCGCTCGTGCCGTCGGACGGCACGGTCACGGTCGATCGCGCCAACGTGCGCGCCGGCAGCCACAAGGCGTTCGCGCGGCGGGTATCGTTGCTGTCGCAGAACGCCGCGCCGCTGGACGGTTTCACGGTCGAGGACCTCGTCTCCTCCGGGCGCACGCCGTGGCGCTCGCTGCTGCGCCAGTGGAGCCGGGACGACGAGGCGGCGGTGGACGCCGCGCTGCGCCGCTGCGGGGTCGCGAAGTTCCGGCAACGCCCACTCGCCGAACTGTCCGGCGGGCAGCGGCAGCGCGCCTGGATGGCGATGGCGCTCGCCCGGCAGACGCCGGTGATGCTGCTGGACGAGCCGACCACGTTCCTCGACCTGCCGTCCCAGATCCGCGTGCTGGACCTGTTGCGCGGCCTCAACCGCGAGGACGGGCGCACGGTGGTGATGGTGCTGCACGACCTGACGATGGCGGCGCGCTACGCCGACTGGCTGGTCGTCATGAAGGAGGGCGCGGTGGTCGCCGCCGGCCCGCCCACCACGGTGCTGACCGACACGCTGCTGCGCGACGTGTTCGGGGTGGACGCCCTCGTCGTGCGCGACCCGGCCGACGACGCGCCGCTGGTGCTGCCGATCTCGGCAATTTCCGCTGCCCGCCCGGCGCCGGAGGTGGCGGCGGCGGCGGCCTAAGGGCACGATTCCGTAACCCGGCTGCCGGTTGAACCCGCCGTCCTGACGCGGGCGGGATAGGGTTGCCGTGCGCGGCGGCGACCGGTTCGCTGCCCGCGACGGTCGGGGCACGCCGCGCCATCGCGGGGAGGGTGCGCCGGCGCACCCTCCCCATCCTGACGC
>JAFAEX010000075.1 GCA_023423795.1 Chloroflexota bacterium
GACGAGATCCCTCGACAGGCTCGGGATGACGATGGGCGGCGGGATCTCGCGCCGGTTCCGGCCAGACAAGCGACCTACCGCCGTTCGACCGGAGCCGACGCAACATCCGGCTCGGCGAGCAATTCGGCGTCGCCGGTCGCGACCTCGGGGACCGGCTTGGCGCCGCCGCGGGAAGCGACCAGCACCGCGGCGAGGATCAGCGCGCCGCCGAGCAGCAGCCCCGGCGTCGGCTCCTCGCCCAGCGCGGCCCAGGCGATGGCGACCGCGAAAACGGGCGTCAGGTAGGTCGGGATCGCCGCCTCGCTCGGCGGCAGCGCCCGCAGGCCCCACGAAAAGAGCATGAACCCCAGCACCAGCGACACCAGCCCGGAAAACGCGGCGGCCAGCCAGCCGGCGCGGTCCAGCGCGAGGATGCGCCCGACCCGGTCCGGCTCCAGCAGCGCCAGCGGCAGCAGCATGATCGCCCCGGAGATCATCCCGGTCGCCGCCACCGGCGCGGCCGGGTAGCGGGCCAGCAGCGGCTTGTTGAGCACGGTGTAGACGCCCCACGCGGCCGGCGCGACGACGAGGATGCCGGCCGCCAGCCACGTCCCGGCGTTCAGCGGCACGTCCTCGCCGCGCCCGCGGAAGACGAGCAGCACGAGGCCCAGCGTCGCCAGCGCCAGCGCCGCCGCGGTCCGCTTCGAGGGCCGCTCCACGCCCAGCCGGGCGGCAGCGACGGCGGTGAAGATCGGGCTGGAGGAGACGATCAGGCTGGAAAGCGAGGCCGGCAGCCGCGACTGCCCGACCGACGTTGCGACGTTGAACACCGCGACCGAGAGGAACCCGAGCAGCAACGCCAGCCGCCACTCCGCCGGGCTGTAACGCGGCAGTTTCTGCCGGGTCAGCACCAGCAGCGCGGCGAACCCGAGCGCGGCCAGCGCCGTCCGCAGCGACACGACGTCCAGCGGGTCGAGCCGGTCGAGCATCACCCGCATGGCGGTGAAGTTCGCTCCCCAGACGGCGCAGACGCTGAGCAGCGAGATCTGGCCGAGGGTGCGGGGCGAAAGGGCGGGCACGGCGGGCGTCTTTCGAAGTCGAGGAGTCGAGGAGTCGAGGGGTCGAGAAGAAGAACGGGAGCGGCTGAAGGAACGATAGCAGCGGCCTCGGGTTACCGCCCGGCGCTGTGCCGGGCAGCGATAGAGCGGCGCATGGCCGGAGACCGCCTCCGGGATGATGGCGAGTGCTCGTTATACGAACTCCGGTTGATCGGTGCGGAACTTCGTTTGTCGTTCGTAGGGGAGGGACCCGTGCCCCCCCCGCGTCCGTACGCGGCACCGGGCGAAGGAGAGCACGGGTCCCTCCCCTACGAACGCACGGCGTCACGGGCAGGCGCAGCGGCAGCGAATAGCGGATTCCGTATTCGATCCGGTCACGGGAACGCCCGGGGCTGAAGGCCCGGGCGGGCGTCGCTGGCGGCCGGCACGCGTTGGCAACCGCCATCACCCCGGGACGGATTCATGCAGCCGAACGGCCCAGCCATCCGCGGCGCTGTATCCGGTGGCGAACGAACGTGGGCAACGGTCATCCCCGGCGATGACGATGGCGACGCCGCGCGAAGCGGCGCGGCGGGGTTCCGCTCGGGCCGGACGGGCGCTATACTGCCGGACTAATCCCCGTGCCACGGTTCCCGCCCGGGCGCGGTCGCCATCCCCCCGGACCCGCCCCGCGAGGTGTCCCGTGAAATCGCGCACCGACGCCAGCCCGGTCACTCGCATCGCCTCGGCCGTGATCGCCGTGGTGGGCGCCGTCGTGCTGGCGGGCGCGCTGTTCGCCGACCAACTCGACCTCGGCGGCGGCGGCGCCGGCCTCGGCTGGAAGCAACTGATCGGGGCCATCGTCGGCCTCGTGCTGCTCCTGCTCGGCCTCGGCTGGCTCGCGATGCCGACCACGCGCCCGAAGACGAGGCGCTAGGCGAGGCGACAGGCGTGAGCCGCTGATCGGCGTGTATCGACTATCGACTTACGTCTATCGTCTCTGACGCCTGTCGCCTGTCGCCTGTCGCCTGTCGCCTCGTGGGGTATCGTTTACCGCGCAGGCAGGCGGATTTCCGGCGGGCATGACCCGGCCGTCCAGGACGAAGGGAACCGGAAGCGATGAGCGAGCGGGAGCAGGCGGGCGACAGTGCGGGCGCGAACGCGCCGGCGCAGGACACGGGCGCGGTGAGCGCCCCGGCGGCGGCCGTCGTGGCCGCGCAACGGCCGGTCGGCCCAGCCGGCGGCGGCATCATCGCCCGCGAAGAAGAACAGGCGAAGGCCGCCGTCGCCGCCGCCATCGCCGAGCTGGGGTTGCCGGCGCGCCCGGTGGACCTGCGCCCGCTGCCGTTCGCCGGCTCGTGGGGCGTCGCCACCTCGGTCTGCTTCGGGCTGGCCAACGACGCGGTGATGGCCGACCTGGAAGCCGCCGGCGCGCTGGAAGGCCTGTCCAAGAAGGAAGCCAAGCGGCTCGCCAACGAGCGGGTGCGGGAAAAGACGGTCGCGCTGGCCGGCGAGATCGCCGAGCGGGTCGGGCGCAACGGCTTCGCCCGCGTCGAGGCCGCCAACGGCTACGTCAACATCTCCTTCGACGCCAACGCCGTCGCCGCCCGCCTGATCGGCGAGGTGCTGGAGCGGGGCACGGCCTACGGCAACCTCGACCCCGTCGATGAATCCGTCATGGTCGAGCACTCCCAGCCGAACACCCACAAGGCGTTCCACGTCGGCCACCTGCGCAACTCCTGCCTCGGCGTCAGCCTCTCCCACATCCTGCGCTCGGCGGGTTACCGGGTGCAGGACGCCAACTACATCGGCGACATCGGGATGCACGTCATCAAGTGCCTCTGGTGCTACCAGCGGTTCCACACGGGCGAGGAACCGGCCGAGCAGGCCGAACGCGGGCGCTGGCTCGGCGAAATCTACGCCGAGAGCGACGCCCGGCTGAACTTCCGCAAGGACGTTATCGAGTTCCTTCACCTGCTCTCGACCGAGGACCAGGCGTTCGTCGCCGCCGTCGATCGCATGCTCAAGCGGCTCAACACCGCCGGCGCCGACGGGCTGGACATCGCCTACTTCCTCGGCCGGCTCGCCAACGCGCAGCCGATCAAGGACGACCTGTTCGTCGATCCGGACGTAATGGTCACCTTCTGGCCGATCGTCGGCGACCAACTGCGTGACGAGGTCGAACACCCGCGGCCGCACGTGTCGCAGGATGGCGTGCCCGAACCGACCACGACGCCGGAGGAGCGGCTGGCGACGTGGCAGCGGCTGGACGAGCACATGGCCGACTGGTGGCCGCACGTGCCCGAGTGGCGCGACGAGGTGAAGGCCACCTTCGCCCGCTGGGAGGCCCAGGAGCCGGCGTTCGTCGAGTTGTGGCGGGAAACCCGCGAATGGAGCCTGGCCGACTTCCGCCGCATCTTCGACGAACTGGGCGCGACCTTCGACGTCTGGTTCTTCGAGAGCGAGGTCGAGGAGGAAGGCCGGCGGATCGTGCAGGACCTGCTGGCGACGGGCATCGCCGAGGTCTCCGACGGGCTGCCCGTCGTCAAGATCGACGAAAAACTGGGGCTGGAGACGCCGACCTTCCGGACGCTGCCGATCCTGCGCTCGGACGGGTCCACCCTCTACTCGACCAAGGACCTCGCGCTGACGCGGCGGAAGTTCGACGAGTACGGGGTCGATCGCGCGATCTGGGTGGTGGACGTCCGCCAGTCGCTCTACTTCCAGCAAGTCTTCAAGGTCCTGGAACTGTACGGGTTCGAGCAGGCGAAGCAGGCCTACCACCTCGGTTACGAGATGGTGCGGCTGCCCGAAGGCGTGATCTCCTCGCGCAAGGGCAACGTGCCGGTCTACGACGACATCCGCGACGCCGTCGTGGCCCGGGCGCGGGAGATCATCGAGGAGAAGAACCCGGACCTGCCGGCCGAGCGGAAGGAAACGGTCGCCTGGCAGGTGGCGATCGGGTCGCTGAAATACGCGATGCTGGCGCGCGACAACAACAAGATGGTGACGTTCGAACTGGAGGAAGCCCTCTCGTTCGACGGCCACTCCGCGCCCTACATCCAGTACGCCCACGCCCGCGCCTGCCGCATCCTGGAGCACGCCGAAACGTCGCCCGAGGCGCTGGCCGGCGCGCTGGAGGGGCTGGACTTCGGCGAGTTGCAGGCCGAGGAGCTGGGGTTGCTGCAGGGCATCGCCGCGCTGCCGGAAACGATCGGGCAGGCGGCGGCGGAGTACCGGCCGCTGGCGGTCGCCTCCTACGTCTACGACCTCGCCAAGCGGTTCAACGACTTCTACCACGCCTGCCCGGTGCTGCACAGCGCCGAACCGGTCCGCACCGCCCGCCTCGCGCTGACGGCGGCCACCCGGCAAACGCTGGCGAACGGGCTCGGGCTGCTCGGCATCGCCGCCCCGGAGGCGATGTAGCGGCTCGAGCGCCGTCCGGCCATACACTGCCGGACTGATACGGAACAAACGCGGAAGCGCCCCCGCGGGTTGCCCCCCGGGCGCGTCAGGCGGTCCCAGAAGGCAACGCA
>JAFAEX010000087.1 GCA_023423795.1 Chloroflexota bacterium
GCGACAGGCGACAGGCGACAGGCGACAGGCGACAGGCGACAGGCGACAGGCGACAGGCGACAGGCGACAGGCGACAGGCGACAGGCGACAGGCGACAGGCGACAGGCGACAGGCGACAGGCGACAGATGGTAGGCGCACAGCGCCGTAAGCGTCGCCCTGAGCCCGCCGACGATCAGCCGGGACCTCGCCGTCATCCGGTGCCCGCAGGCCGTCATCCCGAGCCTGTCGAGGGATCTCGTCGCTCTCCATCGCAGGGAGGCAACGAGATCCCTCGACAGGCTCGGGATGACGGGATTCCCGCATGCTGGCGACGGACCAGAACGCCGGGCAGCCCGTGAAGGAGCGCGCATGACCGCGGCGGTCGAGATCGACGTCCTGGACCTGTTCCCCGGCGAACGGGCGGCGCTGCTGGACCTGCTCGGCGAACTTTCGGACGAGGAGTGGGACGCGCCGACCGCCTGCCTGGGCTGGTCGGTCCGGGACGTCGCGTGCCACCTGCTGGCCGACGACGTGGGCCGGCTCTCGGGCGGGCGGGACGGGCACCGCAACCCGTGGTTCGGCGCGGCCGGCGAGGATCTGGGGTCGTTCGCCGGCCTCGTCGCGGCGATCGATCGCCAGAACGCCGAATGGGTGGTTGCCACGAAGCGGCTCAGCCCACGCCTGGTGACGGATCTGCTCCGGTTCACCGGGGACGCGACCGCGGCCTACTTCCGCGGCCTCGACCCGCTGGCGACGAGCATGGCGGTGGACTGGATCGGGCCGGAGCCGGCGCCGGTCTGGCTGGACCTCGCTCGCGAATACACCGAGCGCTGGACGCACCAGCAGCACATCCGCGACGCCGTCGGCCGTCCCGGATTGAAGGAGCGCCGCTGGTTCGGGCCGGTGCTGGAGACGTTCGTCCGCGGCGTGCCCCGGGCGCTGGCGGGCGCGCCGGCCGAGGGCGGCGCGGTCGTGCGCCTTGACATCACCGGAGAGGCGGGCGGGAGTTGGACGTTCCGCCTCGCAGACCGCTGGTCCCTCATCGCCGCGCCCGATCCCGTGGAGGTCACGAGCCGCGTCGTGCTCGATCAGGACGACGCGTGGCGAATCTTCACGAACGGGATGCCGTTCGAGGCCGCCCGGCGGCAAGCCGACATCGCGGGCGACCGGCGGCTCGGTGAGCGGGT
Source organism: Chloroflexota bacterium (assembly GCA_023423795.1). Classification (GTDB taxonomy): domain Bacteria; phylum Chloroflexota; class Chloroflexia; order Thermomicrobiales; family UBA6265; genus CADCWF01. The sequence continues at coordinate 1,168 of JAFAEX010000087.1, forward strand.
GCTGGGGACGGTTTCGATCCTCGCGGCGTGAGCCAGCACACGGGCGGGCGCGATGACGCTCGCCGCACAGCATCCCCGTCAGTTCCGGAGGGACTTCGTTCCCGTAGCCCGGGACTTCCAGTCCCGGGCGCACCCTGCCGCCACGACGCACGACGGGCCGCGGTGATCGCCACCGCGGCCCGTCTCGTCGTCTTGCCCGAAGATGCTGGCGGAAGGGGAGGGATTCGAACCCTCGAGGCGGTATAACCGCCTACGCGATTTCCAGTCGCGCGCACTAGGCCAGACTATGCGACCCTTCCATCGGCCGATAATGATGCCACGCTCCGGGCGAAGCGGCAACGCTCCCGAACCGCGAATCCACGATGCGGGCTTGCGCCGGGCGGTTCCCGACCGAGCGGGCGGTGGTACGATCCGCCGTTCGGGCGCGGCGTCGGCGGTGGGGAGGGATGCGCGTGGAGCAGGAGGAGATCATCCGGTACGTCGAAGCGACGTTCCCGGGGGTCGAGGTCCTCCGGCCAACCGACGGCCCGGGCGCCGGCGACACGTTCTTCTTCCACGATCCACGGCGCGACCTCGACCCGGCACGCCGCATGCCGTTCGCCACGATCGTCGCCAAGGACTATCCGGGGTTCGACGAATCCTCCCGCCTGGACCGCCTCGGCGTCTTCCGGCTGAACGTCGGGCTGAAGCGTGATACCTTCCGCGCCCTGTTCGGCGACCCGGCAGGCGATGGCGCGGCCACCGGCCACGACCACGCGGCGCTCGACCGGCTGATGCCCCACCCGGTCTACGGCGACCAGTGGTGGGTTTCCGTACTCAACCCGAGTCCGGCGACGTTCGCCGCGATCCGGCCGCTGCTGGCCGACGCCTACGCGAAGGTCGCGGCGCGGTTCGCCGCCGGGCGGCCCGAACCAGACGCCTGACGCTTCCCATCGGTTTTCGTCCTGCCACGTGTCCATGCAAGGATGCGACGCCATGACCACGCCATCGACGCCACGCCCGACCCTCATCCCGCTGCCGGACCGGCTGGAGGGCGAGCACGTCCTGCTGCGGCCCTACCGGGAGACGGACGCGGCGGCGGTGTTCGCGGCCATCGATGCGTCCCGCGACCACCTCGCGCCGTGGATGGGCTGGGTCGATCACCACCAGGGCGTGGACGATACCCGCGACTACTGCCTGCGGATGGAAGCAGCGTGGCTGCTGCGCTCTGCGCTCATCGTCGGCATCTTCGACCGCGCCGACGGCCGCTACCTCGGCGGGACGGGGTTCCACGAGCCGGATTGGGATGGGCGCGTCTTCGAGGTCGGCTACTGGCTGCGGCCGGACGCGGTCGGGCGGGGCTACGTGACGGAGTCGGTGCGCCTGCTGGTCGATCTCGCGTTCGGCCACCTCGGCGCGCGCCGGGTGGAGTTGCAGTGCGACGCAACCAACGAGCGCAGCCGGAAGACGGCCGAACGCTGCGGGTTCGTTTTCGAGGGCCGGCTGCGCAACCGCTCGCGCACGCCGGACGGCCAACTCCGCGACGATCTCATCTTCTCGCTGATCCCCGGAGATCCGGCCGCCGAACCGGGTTGGTCGCCGCGATGACGGAATCGACCCCGGCAGCACCGGGCGACGCGGCGATCGCCATCGTGCGAGACGGCTACGACCGCATGGCGGACCGCTACGCCGATTGGGCCGCCGCGATCCGCGACGATGCCCGCGAGCGCACGACGTCGCGGCTGCTGGCGCTGCTGCCGCCGGCGGCCGACGTACTCGACCTCGGCTGCGGCAACGGGCTGCCGACCGCCCGGCTGCTGGCCGGCCTCGGGCACCGGGTGACGGCGATCGACGTGTCGGCGGAGCAGGTCGCGCGCTGCCGGGCCAACGTGCCGGAGGCGACGGCAGCGCGGGCGGAGATGACCGAGGCCGCATTCCCCGCCGGGTCGTTCGACGCGGTCGTCTCGTTCTACGCCATCACCCACGTGCCGCGGGAACGGCACGAGGCGCTGTTCACACGGATACCAGGGTGGCTGCGGCCGGGCGGGCTCTTCGCGGCCAGCCTCGGGGCGGGCGAGACGGACGGCGTGGAGGCGGATTGGCTCGGCGTGCCGATGGCGTTCAGCCACTTCGATGCCGACGCCAACCGCGCGCTGCTGCGGGAGGCCGGGTTCGCGCTGCTGCACGACGAAGTCGCGGCGACGGTCGAGGACGGCGCGCCGGTCTCGTTCCTTTGGGTGATTGGGCGCGCGCCGAGCGCGTGATTCCGGGTCGGTTCGACGAGTTCCAGTCGCAGGGGGGGACCCGTGCCCTCCAGTCGTGACCGCCAGCCGTCGAGGGAGGGCACGGGTCCCTCCCCTACGACGACGCGGGACGGCGACCGTCCGGCTGACCGCTCGATGCGTGACCGCCGCGCGGCAGGAACCCGTTCCCCCGATCCCGGTGGGCAACCCCGTGGTCCTGACGCGATGGCGGCGGAGGACATACGCCGCTCCCGGAACCTCCCGGCGCATCCGCTCGTTCTTCGGGGTGACGGACCGTCACCCGTTGCCCACCCAGCGCCGGCAGCCGGCGCCCGAAACGGAGCGGAACCATGACCAGACCCGGCGCTTTGCTGCGCCCGCTTGCCGTCCTCCTCGTGATCCTGCCGCTGCTGGCGTTCCCGCTCGGGGCGCGCGCCAACGGCTTTATCGTGGTCGAGCCGCCGGGGTGCGACCCGGTCTGCCCGGAGCCGGTCTTCGTCGGCGACCAACTCGAGGTCGTCAACCACGACGTTGACGTGACCATCACCAACGGGCTGGCCGAGACGCGGATCGACCAAACCTTCCACAACCCGAACACCTGGACCGCCGAGGGCACCTACCTGTTCCCGGTGCCCGATGGCGCGGCCGTCGGCGAGTTCCGGATGTGGGTGGACGGCGAACCGATCGAAGCGAACCTGCTCGACGCCGCCGAGGCCCGCCGGGTCTACGAGGAGATCGTCCGCAGCATGCGCGACCCGGCGCTGCTGGAATACGCCGGGCAGGGGCTGGTGCGCGCCAGCGTCTTCCCGATCCCGCCGGGCGAGGACCGCCGGGTCGAGATCGCGTACGGCGAGGTGCTGACGAGCGAAAACGGCCTCACCCACTACCGCTACGGCCTCGACACCGAGAAGTTCTCGGCGACGCCGCTGGAGCGCGCCTCGATCTCGGTCAAAATCGAGAACGACACCCCCCTGCGCGCGGTCTATTCGCCGTCGCACGACGTGGTTGTCGATCGCGCCGATGCCCGCAACGCGACGGTCGGCTGGGAAGCCCGCGACGTTCGCCCAGACACCGACTTCGACCTCTACTACAGCGCCTCGCCGGACCCGGTGGGCGCGCACCTCGTCACCGAGATCGACCCGGTGACGGGCGAAGGCTACGTGCTGCTGCTGGCCGCGCCGGGCATCGACGCGGCGACCGAAACGGTGGCCAAGGACGTCGTGCTGGTGCTCGACACCTCGGGCAGCATGGAGGGCGAGAAGATCGAGCAGGCGCGGACGGCGCTGGTCTCGGTGCTGGAGCAACTCAACCCGGACGACCGCTTCGCCGTCGTTTCCTTCAGCACGGGGGTGCGGCCGTTCGCGTCCGGGCTGCTGCCGGCCAGCGAGCGCGCCGACGCCATCGCCTGGGTGAAGCGGCTCGTCGCCGAGGGCGGCACCGACATCAACCGGGCGCTGCTGGAATCGTTCGCGACCATCGAGGAAGACGGCGACGAGGACCGGCCGACGATGGTCATCTTCCTGACCGACGGCCTGCCCACCGAGGGCGAAACCGACATCCCCGACATCATGGACAATGCCGCCGACACCGCCCCGGACAGCGTGCGGCTGTTCGCCTTCGGCGTCGGCGACGACGTGGACACGATCCTGCTGGACGGGCTGGCCGACGCCCATCACGGCCGCTCGTTCTACGTCCGCCCCGGCCAGCCGCTGGACGAGGCGGTGTCGGGTTTCTACGCCGGCATCAGCGCGCCGGTGCTTTCCGACCTGGAGATCGACTGGGGCGGCATCCGGGTCGAGGACATCTCGCCGGACCCGCTGCCGGACCTGTTCGCCGGCACCCAACTGGTCGTGCTCGGCCGCTTCCCGGCGGGCGAGGAGGGCGTGGCCACCGTCACCCTTTCCGGCAACGTCAACGGCGAGGAGCGCTCCTTCGCCTTCCCGGAGCAGCGCTTCGGCGGCGACGACGCGGGTGACGACGGCTGGCTCGGCCGGCTGTGGGCGACCCGGCGCATCGGCCACCTGCTCAACCAGATCCGACTGCACGGCGAGAACCCCGAACTGGTCGATTCGGTGGTCAATCTCTCGATCCGCTTCGGGATCGTCACCCCGTACACGTCGTACCTGCTGACCGAAGACGACATCCTCTCGTCGGCCGGGCGCGAGCGCGCGGTCGAGGCAGCGCGGGCGCAGGCGGCGGAACCGGCGCCGTCCACCGGGCTGGACGCGGTCGATGAAGCGCAAGAGATCGGCGGCATGGGCGGCGCCGTCGCGCTCACGCCCCTGCCGACCGCTATCGTCGCCCCGTCTGGCGAGACGATCGAAACCGGGCAGGCGCTCCGACAGGCGGGCGGCCGGGCGTTCATCATGCGCGACGGCGTCTGGACCGACACCGCGTTCGACCCGGACGCGATGGAGACGACCGAGGTCGCGTTCCTCAGCGACGAGTACTTCGCCCTGCTGGCGGACCACCCGGAACTGGCCGAAGCGTTCGCGCTGGGCGAGCGGGTGATCGTCGTCGCCGGCGGCACGGCGTGGGAGGTGACCGCTCCGTAGCCCGCTGGGGCACCGCTCCTGTCATCCCGAGCCTGTCGAGGGATCTCGTCGTCCCCTGAATCGGGGCAGCAACGAGATCCCTCGACAGGCTCGGAATGACGATTGCGCGCTCGGGATGACGGCCGTTGCTCGCGATGATGGGCGGGGAGGCGCGTGACGCGACGAGGCGGCCGAGGCCGAGCGGGCCAGAGGGCAAGAGGCTGCTATACTTGGGTACTGGCAGGGTAGCCCGTGGGGCCGCAGGTCGGCGACGCGGCAGCCCGACCGATGGCGGGTGGTGAAATGGTATCACAAGGGTCTTTGGAACCTTTGTTTCAGGTTCGAATCCTGGCCCGCCAGCCGATGCACGCCCCCTCACCCCGTTCGTTGCCTCGCTTCGTGCGCCCCGTTCCCCCCGCCGGGGCGCGCACCCTCCTCGCGGGGCGCCCGTGACCGATTCCGCCCAACCAACGCATCCTCCCCGCGCCGTGGTGGCGATCCTCGCCGCCGGCCGCGGCACGCGCATGCGCTCCGCCCTGCCCAAGGTGCTGCACCCCGTCGCCGGGCTGCCGATGGTCGCCCACGTGCTGCGCGCGGCGGCCGCCGCCGACCCGGTGGCGACCGTGCTGGTGGTCAACCCGGACATCGCCGACCTGCCGGAGCGGATCGGCGCGCCGCCGGGCGTGGTCGCCGCGATCCAGCACGAGGCGCGGGGCACGGGCGACGCGGTGCGCTGCGCGCTGCCGGCCGCCGCCGAGGCCGACGCCGACCTGCTGCTGGTCTTCTTCGCCGACCATCCGCGGCTGGATGCCGATACCGTGCGCCGCCTGCGCGACGAAGCGGCGGCGTCCGGCGCGCTGGTCACGATCCTGACCGCGCGGGTGGACGACGCCGCAGGCTACGGGCGGATCGACCGGGACGAGGCCGGCAATCCGCGCCGCATCGTCGAGCGCAAGGACGACGACCCGGCGAAGCGCACCGGCCCCGCCGAGATCAACTCCGGCATGATGGCGCTCGACGCCCGCTGGGCGCGGGACATCCTGCCGACGCTGGAGCCGAGCGCGGCCACCGGCGAGGTCTACCTGACCGAACTGGTGGCGCGCGCCGCCGCGACCGGTCCGCGTCCGGACGGGCGGTGGCCGGTGGCGACCGTCGAGGCCGACCCGCGGGTGGCGCTCGGCGTCAACGACCGGGTCGAACTGGCCGCCGCCGACGCCGACGTGCGCGCCGCGATCCGCGAGCGCCTGATGCGCGACGGGGTGACGCTGGTCGGGCCGGAGACGATCTTCATCGACGCCGACGTGGCGGTCGGGCCGGACACGACGATCCTCCCCTTCTCGGTGCTGATGGGCCGAACCTCGATCGGCGCGAACTGCACCATCGGGCCGCACGCGGTGCTGCGGGACGCCACGATCGGCGACGGCGCGCGGGTGACGGCCTCGTTCGTCACGCAATCCTCGATGGCCGCGGGCTCCGACGCCGGGCCGTTCGCGCACCTGCGCGGCGGGACGGACCTGGGGCCGGGCGTGCACGTCGGCAACTTCGCGGAACTCAAGAACGCCACCCTCGGCGAGGGGGTGCGCTGCGGCCATTTCTCGTACGTCGGGGACGCGAGCGTCGGGGCCGGGGCCAACATCGGGGCCGGCACGATCACCGCCAACTACGACGGGGTGGACAAGCACCGGACCGAGATCGGGGACGGCGCGTTCATCGGAAGCGATACCATCCTGCGCGCCCCGGTGACGGTCGGCGCGGGAGCGCGCACCGGCGCCGGGTCGGTGGTGACGAAGGACGTGCCGCCCGGGGCGACGGTCGTGGGGGTGCCCGCCCGCCAGGTCCGCTCGGGATCGGCGGAACGCACGCGGGCGCGGGAGGACTCGTAGGTGGACGGTCGGTTGCAGGTGTTCGCGGGGACGTCGCACCCCGAGCTGGCGGCGGCGATCATGTCCGAGCTGGAAACCCCGCTCGGGCGCGCCATCGTCGGGACGTGGAAGAACGGCGAAACCCGCGTCAAGCTGGAGGAGAACGTCCGCGGGTCGGACGTCTTCATCATCCAGTCGCTGTGCGAGCCGGTCGATCACCACCTCGTCGAGCTGCTCCTGATGATCGACGCGGTGCGGCGCGCTTCGGCGGCGCGGATCACCGCGGTCATCCCCTACTACGCCTACGCCAAGCAGGAAAAGAAGACGTCGGGCCGCGAGCCGATCTCGGCCAAACTGGTCGCGAACCTGATCTGCACCGCCGGGGTGGACCGCATCCTGACGCTGGACCTCCATTCGCCGGCGATCGAGGGCTTCTTCGACATCCCGGTGGACCATTTGCGGGCGACGCCGCTGATCGCCCGCCACGTCCGCCGCGCCGGGATCGAGAACGTGGTGGCGGTCAGCCCGGACGCCGGCGGCGTCGCCCGCACCGAAGAATTCCGGCTGCGCGTCGGCGGCTCGCTGGCGATCATCTCCAAGCGCCACCCGGGGCCGGACGAGTCCGAGGCGCTGGAGATGGTCGGCGACGTCGATGGCAAGGTCGCCGTGATCGTGGACGACATGATCTCGACCGGCGGCACGCTGGTGCTGGCGGCGGAAACGCTGCGCGAACGCGGCGCGTCGGCGGTCCACGCCGCGGCCACCCACGGCATCTTCGCCGGCGACGCGCTGCGGCTGATCGAAGCGTCGCCGATCGAGAAGGTGTTCGTGACCGACTCGGTGCCGCTGCCGGCCGGCGGGCCGACGGAGAAGATCCAGACGATCAGCGTTGCGCCGCTGCTGGCCGAGGCGATCGAGCGGATCCACAAGGACCTGAGCATCAGCGCGCTCTTCACCTAGCCGGATCGCGGGCCGGCGGGCGACGGGGCAGCGCCGCCGGCCCGGAGCGCGTAGTACGCTGGTCGCAACACACCCGCCCGCAAGGAGCCACCTACCCGGTGAGCGAACAACGCTGGATCGATCTCGCCGTCGCCGTTGCCGCCCTCGTCGTGATGGCGCTCGCCGCCACGGTCGCGGCGATGGCCGGGCGGATCGGCCGCCAGCGGCTGCGCAACCTCGGCGAGCAGGACGGTCGCCACCGTTCGGTGCAGGCGCTGCTCGACCCGCAGCGATCGCTGATCGCGGCGCTGATGCTGGTGCAGGTGCTCGCGGTCGCCATCGCCGCCAGCCTGCTCACCGGCGTCTTCGCTGCCGAAGTTGGGACCGCCGAGCACCTGCTGGCGGCGGTGACCGTAACGCTGGTTTACCTCGTCTTCGGGCAGGCGCTGCCGCGCGCATTCGCCGCCGCCCACCCGAACCGCGCCGGCCGGGTGACGCTGGCGCTGGCCAGCCTGTTCTCGGTGCTGGCGCGACCGTTCGTCGCCGTCGGCGACGCGCTGGCGGGCGGGTTCGCGCGGGTGCTGGGCGTCGATGCCAACGCCGCCTCCGAGGACGAGTTGCGGGCGGCGATCGAAGCGCCGGACGACGGCATCATCGAGCCCGAAGAGCGCGAGATGATCGATGCGGTGCTGGAACTGGAAGACACCCCGGTGCGCGAGATCATGGTGCCGCGGGTTGACATCGTGGCGGTGCCGGAGGACGCGTCGGCGGCGGAGATCGTGGCGACGGTGACGCGGGCCGGGCATTCGCGGGTGCCCGTCTACCGGAAGACGATCGACGACGTGGTCGGCATCCTCTACGCCAAGGACCTGCTGCCGTTCGTCATCGGTTCGACCGAGATCCTGCCGCTGGCCCGGTTGGTGCGCCCGGCCCACGTGGTGCCGGAATCGAAGCGGATCGACGACCTGCTGGCGGAATTGCGCCTCAACCGGGTCCACATCGCGGTGGTCGTGGACGAGTACGGCGGCACGGCCGGGCTGGTGACGATCGAGGACATCCTCGAAACCATCGTCGGCGACATCCAGGACGAGTACGACCTCGAACCGGTGCTGCTGGAGGTGACGGGGCCGGGGCAGGTCGTCGTCGATGGCTCGATCCCGCTGGACGAACTGGAGGACGCGCTCGCCATCGACCTGCAGGACCCGGAGGACGAGGTGGCGACGGCGGCCGGCTGGGTCCACCTCCACCTCGAACGGCTGCCCGAGGTCGGCGATGAGTTCGACGCGGACGGCGTGCGGGCCGAGGTCCTTTCGATGGAAGGACACCGGCTGCGGCGGCTGCGCGTGACCCGGCTCGACGCGATCCCGCCCGACCCCGTGCCGCTCCTCGCCGCCGCGGATGCGGACGCGTCCGGTTCCGAGGCAGCGGACGCGTCCGCCTCATCTGAGCAGCCCGCAAATGACGACTCCGGCGCCGTTCCGGACGGGGCCGCCGGCGAGCCACAGCCCGCCAACGGAAGCGAAGCCTCCCCGGCCGACACCGCATCGGTCCGGTGACGCGAATCGTCGGCCGCCGGGTGCTGCGCTACGGGCAGGTCGGCAGCACGATGGACCTCGCCGCCGAGTTCGCGGCGGCGGGCGAGCCGGAGGGGCTGGTCGTCGTCGCCGACGAGCAGACGGCCGGGCGCGGGCGGGCCGGGCGCGCGTGGCAGGCCCCGCCCGGTTCGGCGCTGCTGATGACCGTGCTGCTGCGCCCGGACGTTCCCGCCGACCGGCTCAGCGTGCTCGCGCCGCTGGCGGGCGTTGCCTTGGCCGAGGCAATCGAGACCGCAACCGGGCTCCCCTGCTGGCTGAAATGGCCGAACGACCTCTGGTTGGGGGAGCGCAACGCCGGGAAGAAGGCCGCAGGGGTGCTGTCGTCGGCCCGGATGCTCGGCGGCAAACCGGATCACGTGCTGGTCGGGATCGGGCTGAACGTCTCGACGCCGCCGTCCGTGCTGCCGGACGGGGCGACCAGCATCGCCGTCGAGATCGAGGCCGCGGGAGCCGGGCAGGCTGTGGCGCATGCGGACCGCGAGCGCATCCTCGCCGCGCTGCTGTCCCGCCTGGACGCGCACTACGCCGCGTTCGTCTTGAACCGTGAGCAACCGGATCTCGACGGCTGGCTGGCCCGCGCGGCGATGCTGGGGGAACCAGTGATGGTCGAGGTCGGCGGCGCGATGCACCGCGGCATCCACGCCGGCATCGACAACGACGGCGCGCTCCTGCTGCGCCTCGACGACGGTTCGCTGGAGCGGATCGTCGCCGGCGACCTGACGCGGGGACCACGGCGGCGGGATGCCCAAGGTTGATTAAAGGTGCGGAATTGAACCGTCCGGGCACCGGTCACGCCTGCTTGAGGATGACGGGGGTGCCAAGATACCCCGGCCATCGCCGCCTGCCCGGGGTTGATGGCGTTTGCCAAAATAGTCCAGGCATCGACGAGGCGGGCGCGATGAATCGCGCCCCTACAGCACGGTTGACCTGCCGCACGCTGTAGGGGCGCGATTCATCGCGCCCGCCGCTGGGC
>JAFAEX010000089.1 GCA_023423795.1 Chloroflexota bacterium
GGACCGCGCGCCGCGCCAGGGCGACGACATCCTCCGCACGGGCATCGAGGCCGAACTGGTCGCCGAGCAGCGCCGCCGCTCCGGGGCGAAGCCGCCGGCCGGCGCGAGCGCCGATGCCGCCGCCGACGAGCGCCAGGGCGACGGTCAGTCGCGCGGTCGGGGCCGAAGCAAGGGGCGCGGAACCTCCGGCGGCGATGGGCGGGGCGGCGCGCCGTCCGGACCGCGCGGCAAACTGCGCGTGATCCCGCTCGGCGGCGTCGGCGAGGTCGGCAAGAACATGACGCTCGTCGAGTACGAGCGCGACATGGTCCTGCTCGATTGCGGCGCCAAGTTCCCCGAAGAGGAGCAGCGCGGGATCGACCTGATCATCCCGGACGTGACCTACATAAAGGAGCGGCTCGCCAACCTGCGGGCGATCATCATCACCCACGGGCACGAGGATCACATCGGCGGCCTGCCGTACATCCTGCCGCAGTTCAAGGACCGCGCGCCGATCCCCGTCTACGGGTCGCCGATGGCGCTCGGCTTCATCGAGACCAAACTGACTGAGGGCCGGCTCGATACGTTGGTGGACCTGCGCCCGGTGCAGCCCGGCGAGCGGGTGCAGCTCGGGCAACTGGCGGCGACGTTCATCCACGTCACCCACTCGATCCCGGACACCAACGCGGTCGCGGTCCACTCACCGGTCGGCACCATCGTCGATACCGCCGACTTCAAGTTCGACCCGACGCCGGTGATGGGCGGTCCGACCGACGAGGACCTGCTGCGAAAACTCGGCGACGAGGGCGTGCTGGCGCTCTTCTCCGACACGGTCCGCGTCGAGATGGCCGGCTCCACCCCGTCCGAGCGGGTGGTGCTGGAGACGATGGACGCGACGATCCGCGAAGCGAAAGGGCAGGTGATCGTCACCACCTTCGCCTCGAACATCAGCCGCATCCACATGGCGCTGCTGGCGGCGGCCAAGTACGGCCGGAAAGTCGCGGTCGCCGGGCGCTCGATGGAGCAGAACGCGCGGGTCGCCCTCGACCTCGGCTACCTCGACCCGCCGGAGGGGCTGCTGCTGCCGCTGGACGAAGTGCTGCGGCTGCCGAAGCACCAACGGGTGTTCGTCATCACCGGCAGCCAGGGCGAGGCCGCGGCGGCGCTCGCCCGCATCGCAGCCGCCGAGCACCCGAAGATCCGGGTCGGGCAGGGCGACGTGGTGCTGGTCTCGGCCACGCCGGTGCCGGGCAACGAGGAAACGGTCACCCGCACCATCGACAACCTGTTCCGGCGCGGCACCCGCGTCGTCTACTCGGCGATGGAGCGCGGGGTCCACGTTTCCGGCCACGCCGGGCGGGACGAATTGCGGCGGATGATCGACCTGCTGCGCCCGCGCTTCACCGTGCCGATCCACGGCGAGTACCGGCACATGGTGCTGTACCGCGAACTATGCGCCGAGGCCGGTATCTCGGCGGATCGGGTGCTGCTCCCGGAGATCGGCGGGGTGCTGGAGTTCACCGCCGATACCGCCCAGCACCGGGGCAAGATCCCGGCCGGTTCGACCCTCGTCGATCGCCTCGGCGACCGCGGCTCTGGGCAGGTGACCTTGCGCGACCGCGACAACCTGACGAAGGACGGGGTGGTGGTCGTCACCATCGTCGTCAACCGGGAGACCGGCACGCTGATCGCCGGGCCGGACCTCGTCGCCAAGGGGCTGCGGCCGGAGTTGCAGAACGGCGCGCTGCGCGAGGCCGAGGGCGAACTGCGGCGGATGCTGGAGCGGCGGGCCAAAGGCGAAACCCAGTACGGCTACCTGGTGCAGCGCGCCAAGGAGTGCGTCGGCAAGTCGCTCTACCGGCGCAGCAAGAGCCGCCCGCTGATCCTGCCGGTGGTGACGGAACTGTAGGAAGGGCGTCCACGACGCGGCCGCCGATTGTGTCGATCGGCGGCCGCGCCGGCGGGGTTCGTGCCGGATGTCCGCTTGATGCGGTCTCCGGTATGAGCCGCCCGGAAATGGCTGGCGTGCCCGTGTGGCGACGACCCAAGGCCGTCTTCGTCTCCCGTGGGCAATTTGGCGACACGACCACGCCGGTTTTTTCGGTGTTTATTCGGTATTGATTCGGCGTTTATTCGGCGACGGATTTCCCATTCCCATGCGGAAACAGGGTTTCTTCGGCGACCCCTCCCATCCTCGCACGTGCAAACGGGGCGGGGTGGCCGGGCGCCGAGGCTGGGAGGGGGGAGCGAATAAACTCCGGATCGGCCGAAAGCGCGCGTACGTACGCGGCGTAATGCGATCGAAGAAACGCCGAACAAATGCCGAATAAATGCCGAATCAATACCGAATAAACGCCGAAGCAGAGCCTGTTTGGGCATCGCCGGCTGCCGTGTCCATGCCGCAACCGGCGTTTGGCCGCAACCCCGAAATTTCTCGGCGCTTCCCAACGTGTCATCCCGAGCCCGTCGAGGGATTTCGTTCTTGCCGGATTCGCGGGGACGACGAGATCCCTCGACGGGCTCGGGATGACAACGAGGGCGGCGAGATCCCTCGGCACGCTCGGGATGACGCCGGGGGCGACGTTCAATCGCGCTCCTGCTGTCGGGCATCCTGGGCGGCCGGCAGGCGGTAGAACCGGCGCGCGTTGTCCGCCCAGAGTTTGGCCCGCGCGTCGTCGCTCAGGTCCGCGGTGATCTCGTCCAGCGTGTCCACCCAGCGGCGCCAGGTGCCGGCGAGGCGCAGCACCGGCCAATCGCCGCCGAAGGCGACGCGGTCCTCGCCGAAGACCTCGATCGCCCGCCGCACGTACGGCGCGATGTCCTCCGTCGTCCACGAGTCGAGGTTCGCTTCGGTGGCGACCCCGCTGATCTTGCAGGAGACGTTGGGGAACGCGGCCAGTTCCGCCATCTGAGTCGCCCACGGTTCGTACGCGCTGGCCCGGATATCCGGCTTGCCGATGTGGTCGAGCATGAAGGAGACATCGGGACAGCGGCGGACCAGTTCGATCGTGGCCGGCAACTGGCGAGCGTAGATGCAGAGGTCGAAACTCAGGCCGTAATCGGGCAGCAGTTGCACGCCGCGCACGAAGTCCGGGCGCGTGCAAAAGTCCGGATCGGGTTCGGACTGGATGAGCCGCCGGATGCCCTTCAGGTTCGGCGTCGTCGCGGCCAGTTCGTCGAGGATGCTCCGGGCGCGCTCGCCGTGCTCCAGCGGCGCCCAGGCGACGATGCCCTGCAATCGCGGGTCCTCGCGTGCCCGCTCCTCCGCCCAGCGCGCTTCCAGCAGCGCGTAGGCCGGTTCGACCTCGACCTGCAGGTAGACCATCGCGGCGACGTCGATGCCGGCGGTCGCCTCGGCGTAGTCGGCGAGGAGGTGCGGGCGGTCGAGGATGTCGTTGCCGTCGAGCCAACTCATGCGGAACCGGGTCGGGTCCCAGAGGTGGAGGTGGGCATCGACCAGCGGTACGTTCGGCATCTCGTCCTCCTCGCGGTGGCAGCCCGGTTCCTCCGGGGTGCGGGATTGTGGTCGTTTCGTGGGCCGATCTTCCCCGAGGCGGCGCGGGCTGTCCACGCCCGGCATGTCCGCGTTGCCGCCGTGGGTATACTTGACGGCATCCCGCACCAACGTGCCGCACGACGCCAACGCCACCGGCTTTGTCACCCCGCGCCGGTGGGCGGAGGAGAGGTTTCATGCACGACGACCGGTTCGACGGCCTCGCGCGCCGCTTCGGCACGGCCATGGGACGGAGGACGTTCGCCGGGAGCGGCATTCTGCTCGCCTTCGGGGTGCGACCGGCGGCCGCGCTCGCCGCCCCGGCGCCCGACGACGAACCCGCCGTGACGCCGCGCGCCGCCGATGTCGAGGCGAAGTGCCGGGTCTACAGCAAGGGCAAGGTGCGCCGCTATATCAAGAAGGCGGCGAAGAAATACAAGCAGCCTTACAAGAAGATGCTGTGCGTGGCGATGTGCGAGTCCAGCCTCAATAACTGCGCGGTCAACCGGGCGGGCAAGACTTACGGATTGTTCCAGTATCTCAACGATACGTGGAAACGGACTCCGTACAGGAAAAAGGACATGTTCCATCCGAAGTGGAACGCGCTGGCGACTGGCTGGATGTGGAGCCAGGGCAACCAGAACGAGTGGGATTGCTGTTGCCCGAAGTTCAAGTGCAGATGCCCGGGCAAGACGCCGAGTTGGTGCAAGAAGAAGAGGTAGCCCGCACTGAACGCGAAGCGGGGCCGCGGCGATTTCGCCGCGGCCCCGCTCTTCATTTCCCCCGATTCTCGGCTCACACGGAATCCGGTTGATCGGGGCGGCGTTTCGGTCCGCGAAGCAAGGCAGGGCCCGGTGCCCTCCCGGTCCCGGAGCCGCGAACGGACGCGGGAGGCCGCCGGACCCTCCCCGACGAACGCACGGGGTCGCGCGAGCGAAATGGCAGCGATCGACCGGATTCCGTATCAGCCGTTTCCGGCGCGATCCTTCAGGTCCAGCGCGATGCTGTTCATGCAGTAGCGCAGCCCGCCGCGGTCGCGCGGGCCGTCCGGGAAGACGTGGCCGAGGTGGGAGTGGCAGTTGGCGCACCGCACCTCGGTGCGGATCATCCCATGGCTGCGGTCCTCGATAAGTTCGACCGCCGACGGCGAGACCGTCTCGGTGAACGACGGCCAGCCGCACCCGGAGTGATATTTGGTCCCGCTGTCGAACAGCAGCGCGCCGCAGGCCCCGCAGTGGTAGGTGCCGTCGTCCTCGGTGTCCACGTAGGCGCCGGTGAAGGCGCGCTCGGTGCCGGCCTGCCGCAGCACGCGGTACTGCTCCGGGGAGAGGCGCTGGCGCCACTCCTCGTCGGTGGTCGGCAGCGCGTCGATATCGACGAACTCGGTGTCGGTCATGATGCGTCCTTCGGATGCGTTTCGATGGTGGGTCAGTCGGCGCTCGCCGCGGCGGCGGGCACCCCCAGCCCGACCGGGCAGCCGATGCCGGTCCCGTGGTGCGGGCAGTAGCCGTTTGGCACCCCACGCAGCACACCCCACGGGGACGCTCGTGCTGGCGTGGTCCGAACGCGAGCTACTCGCATCTTAGCACCGGAGGACGCACCCCATGGATAACCACGTGTATCAGCGCATGGAAGAGCGCGCCGAGGGCGAGCAGATGCCAAAGGCGATGCGCGAGGCGATCGAGCGCGACAAGACCGCACGCGAGGCCAAGGAAGCGGCCGAGAAGGCGCGGGTTGATGCCGCCGTCGCGGCGCACAACGCCTTCGTCGAACAGGCGACGGCCGCACAACGCGCCGAGGCCGAGATGGCGCAGTTGGCTGCCGAGAAGCGCGCGGCCGACGAGCGGAAGGCCAAGCGGGACCGCTGGGAGGCATCGGCGAAGTTGAACTACCTGCGGACCGGCGGCACCGAGGAGGGATGGGCGGCCGTTGCCGACGATGCGTGGGCGGAGCATCTCCGGCGGCAGGCGCTGGATGGTCCGACCGTCGAGCAGGAGCGGACCGCTTCGTTCGCCGAGATGCTCGGCCTACGGAGGCTCTAATGAAGCCCGCCCACCACACCGACTCGACCGCACGGATGGAGCAGGAGTCGAAGGTCCTCGAGGAGGGCTTCGCCAGCCTGCTGGAGCGCCTGAACATCGACTGCGACACGCTCGACCGATACGCCGAGGCAACCGACGAGGACCGGCGTTGGGTCGAGGCACGGGCGCGCTATGCGTCGTCCGACGCGGCGATGGAGACGCCCGCCGGGGAGTACCTCTCGCCGGCCGCTACCGTCACGCCGGTCATCCCGGAGCTGTCGGTCATCTCGATGCTCTGGCGACGGACCTACCACAACGTCGGCGCAGGGGAGTACGCCATCGGCGACTTCCTGCGCCAGCAAGGCTACCCCGAGGAGGTTGCGGCGACGGCGGACCGCTACGAGCGGCTGCTGTGCGCGGCGCTGTTCGTCACGTCGGAGCGAACCGCGCACCTAATCGGGCAGGCGACGGTCGAGCGCTACCGGCAGGACGAACGCAGGCGCTACGGCCGCTAGGCACGGAAAAGGCCGGGGGCTGGGACCTCCGGCCGCTCCGCGCAAGTAGGGTGGCACTAGGAGTAAAACATGGATGGCAACGTCTTGTCAAGTGTTTCGATTGATGCGACGTCGATGGAGACGGCGCTCGACTACGCTCGGAGGGGCTTCAACCCGACGCCGCTGGTGCCCGGATCGAAAGCCACGCGCCTGCCGGACTGGAACAACACTACTATCGCCGAGGCCGACGTTCCGACCGTGTTCCGAGCGGACGACGGTATCGGACTGGTCCTCGGGGAGTCGTCGGGCGGGCTGGTCGTGGTCGACGTTGACAGCCCGGAGGCCGTGGCGCTCGCCGATCGGTTCCTCCCGGATACCGGGATGGTAGACGGCCGTCCCGGCAAGCCCGCGAGCCACCGGTTCTACCGCTGCAACCCGCTTCCGGCCTACGCCAGCTTCAAGAGCGCGGCGATGGGCGGCAAGGCAATCGTCGAACTGCTCGGGAAGGGCCGGCAGGTGGTCGTGCCGCCGACGACCATCGAAGGCAACCGGCGGGCTTGGGTCAGCGGGGGCGATCCGCTGCAGATCGACCCCGACGCCCTGACGCGGCGCGTGGTGCTGCTGGCGGTCGCCTGCGAACTCGCGGCCGTCTGGCCGACGTCCGGCGGTCGGCACGACGCCGCGCTTCCGGCCGCAGGCGGGTTGCTCCGGGCGGGCGTGGACGATTCCGACGTCGAGGCGATCCTCGGGGCCGTGTGGCCGAGCGCCGAGGATGGCGAGGTGGCCCGGATCGTCGCCGATACGGCCGAGAAGCTCGGGCAGGAGGGCGTGCCGGTCGCCGGCTGGCCGAAGCTGGCCGAGTTGACCGGGAACAAATCCGCCATCGACCGCATCCGGCACTGGCTCGGCGCGGACGAGGGGGACGAGCGGCCGTCGGTCTGCGTCACCCAGGGCAACCTCGACCGCATGAGCAACCGGGCGTGGCAGGCGCTGGCGTCTGCGAACGAGGAGCGGCCGGTCCTGTTCCGGCGCTCCAACAAACCGGTTCGCGTCGAACGCATCGACGGCGGCGACACGGTGATCATCCGCGACCTCGACCGCGACCGGCTGCGCCACCACGCGGCCGGGGCCATCCGCTGGTACCAGATGAAGGAGGGCAGGCCGAATCCGGTCAAGCCGCCGGTCGAGGTCATCGCCGACATGCTGGCGCACCCGGACATCCCGCTCCCGGTGCTGGAGCGCGTGGTCACGGTGCCGGTGTTCGCGCCGGACGGCACCTTGCAGACGGCGGCGGGCTACCACCCGGCCGCACGGGTCTACCACGAACCACCGGCCGACCTGACCATCCCGCACATCCCGAGTCACCCGAGCAACGCCGAAGTCGAGGGGGCGCGGGCGCTGCTGCTCGACGACCTGCTGGCTGACTTTCCCTTCGCGGACGACGCGGGCAAGGCGCACGCGCTGGCGCTGGCGCTGCTGCCGCTGGTCCGCGATCTGATCGACGGGCCGACGCCGATGCACCTGTTCGAAGCCGCAAAGGCAGGCACAGGCAAGGGCCTGCTCGTCCGCGTGCTGACGATGCTGACCACGGGGACCGGCGCGGCAGAGACGCCGCTTTCCAACCGCGAGGAGGAGTTGCAGAAGAAGCTGCTTGCGGTCCTGCTCGAGGGTCGGCCGTTCGTGCTGTTCGACAACGTGAACGAGCGGATCGACTCGGCATCGCTGGCGGCGGCGCTGACCTCGACGGTCTACACCGACCGCGTGCTGGGCATCTCCGGCACCGCGCACCTGCCGGTCCGCTGCGGGTGGATCGCCACGGGCAACAACGTGGACATGACGACCGAGGTCGCTCGGCGCACCATCCGAACGCGACTGGTCGCCGAGGAGGAATACCCGCACCTGAGGAAGGACTTCAAGTACCCGAGCCTCGTCCGTCACGTCGCACAGCACCGGGGCCGCTACCTGGGGGCGTTGCTGACGCTGGCGCAGGCGTGGATCGCGGCCGGACAGCCGCAGGGCAGGGCCACGCTCGGCAGCTTCGAATCGTGGGCGGCCGTGATGGGCGGCATCCTCGACGTGGCCGGGGTGCCTGGGTTCCTCTCCAACGCCGCCGAGTTCTACGCGGCGAGCGACAACGAGGGCACCGCGTGGCGGGCGTTCGTCGAAGCGTGGTGGGAACGCTTCGGGCCGGAGCGCGTGACCGGAAAGGATTTGGTCGCGCTCGCCGCCGAGGCCGGCTTCCCGTTCAACGCGACCACGACCGACAAGCAGGCGATCGAGCTGGGCAAACTGCTCGGCAAGCAGATCGACGGGGTGTACGCCGGGTTCGCCATCCGCAAGCGGCCGGCGCCGCGAGGGTCGCGGTCGGCCTACGGATTGGAGGCGCGCAACGGGCAGGAGTGGACGCCGCCAGCACCGGCGGTCGAGTCCGGGGTATTGACGCTTAACGGCCGGGCCGACCCGAGCATCCTGTTGCAGGGCACGGGCAGGGTCGAGGGGTAGGGGCTATGCATGCAGTAGCAGGCATACGCATACGGTGGCGGGCCTGCTCCTAGGTCGTGGTGCGGTGGCGGCGGCGGTGTCTCGGGAGCGGGCCGCAGACCGCATGCAGACGCCTGCTACTGCATGCAGGGGTGGAATAGGGCGCCGGGATTTGGCGATAGCGGATTGGAGTTGGTGATGGGCAACCCGTGGGATGAAGTCGAGGATACGGACGACGAGCGTTGGGTCTGGACCGAGGAGAAGCGTCGGGCCTGCTGGCATCTGGCCGAGGGCCTGCTGTCGATTACCGAGATCGCCAAGGATGCGGGCACCCACCGGCAGACGATCTGGAACTGGCGGCACAAGCCCGAGTTCCGGGCGCAGTTGAAGGAGTTCCGGCAGCGGCTGGCCGATGAGGTTTACGAGCACGGCATCGCCGACAAGCAGGTGCGGCTGGCGCTGCTGGCGCAACGCGAACGCCAACTGCGCCGTCTGGTTGCCGCAGAACCCGACAACCACGCCGTCCTCAAGCAGTACCGGGGCATCCTGCACGACGCGGCACGCGAGGTCGGCGCACGGTCCGCCTTTGCCGACAAGGGCATCTACGAGCAGAACAACCCCGAACTGCAGCGGCCACAAATCGTCGAGGTCCGGGTGGGCAGCCTGCCGCCACGCGACGACATCGACGACCCCGAGCACGACCTGACGGATTTGGGGTAGCGGCCGTCCGGCGGGCCAGCGGCGGGGCCTGCGGTCATATATGCGGGGCATTCTCCGGGGTACCGTCCTTGAATCTAGGGGCGGTACCCCCACCCATAGGGGTATGGGGGTATTGGGGGTATACACCGATTTTTACGCGGCGTGACCTTCCCAACGCCATCGCCGCCAGCCCGATCTAAGCCGCAACGGGTCAAAGGCGACACCTGGCAGCTCGGCTGGCAATCAACATAGAGAACGGGACAGTGTTCGCTCGGTACCAGCCAACACCGTCCCGGTGGTTACTTCACGGGGACGAGCCGACCGCACTTCGGGCACGGGATTGACGTGCGCCGAGTGGTGGAGGTCGTCCGGAAGTAGGTGTTGCATCGGCCGCAGTAGCCGGTGATGACGTAAATGGTCCGTCCGCGCCTCGTCATGGGTCAGCTGCCCTTCCGACGGCGCTGGTCGCCACGGTCACCCTGTCCGGGCGGAACCGTGTTCTTGGCCGGCTGGCGACGATCGACCGGGAGCGAGTTTCGCACCAGATCGACTTCCTTGAACCGGCCCTTGCTATCGCGGCGGACGTAGGCCGGCACGCCGCCGACATCGATCAACTCGCGCTTGCTACCGCTCATGCTTTTCTCCGCAGCCGACGAATCGGCAATTGCAACGACAGCGTTCGTCGTCGCGCTGACTCAAAGGCGGGGGTACCGTCCGCCAATTCCGCGGTGCCCGTCGGCTGCGGGGCATTCCGGCCGACACCACTACCTGTAGTATAGGGAAATGCGTCTACTACGCAACATGTGCCAATTGGTCAAGGCCACCACTCTTGTCAGAGAGGAACGTGCAGGGTGAACGTTCACAACTAGAACGACCACCTTAACTGGCATTTAGTCCTCGGCGCTTGTGGGAATGCGGATAAACCAGGAACGAATACGCCCGAGAGGAACTAGTCCCCCCGGGCGGATCGTTTGGCAAGATCGAACCGTCCCGTTAGTGCACGATCTCCAATCGGATGCCGCGAGCGTCGATCTGCGGCTCTCCGGGCAAGCGACCGGCGGTTCCGATTGCGTGTCGCCGGGCGGTCCACGCCGCCACGATGGCGTCGAGCACGTCGTCGGCCGCCGCCGGTTTCGCCCAGGCTCCGGCCGCACGTCGCTCCGGGATATCGACCCCGAGCGCTTCCATCAGCAGTTCGCGGCGCTCGTTGAATCCTTCGGCCGTCGCCTTGCTGTGCTCCATCGGCCGACCGGCCAGCGCCCAGAAGCTGACCTCGGGGTGGACTTCGAACACGCGGTCCTGCAGTGCCGGCGTCATCGCCCAGTTGACCTCGAGGATCTTCGGGAAGATGGCGAAGGCCTGCTGCGAGATGCCGCCACCGGTGAAGGTGCGTGACAGATCCGACGCCCGCTCGTAGGTCGCCGCCGTGACCACCCGAGGGTCGGGAGCCGGGAAGACGCTGCTACGGCGCGCTCCGAGCACCTTGCGGGCTTCGACGTCGCACCGGCGCGGTTCGCCTTGCGCTAAGCCGATGGGGATATCGACGCCGATGCGGGTGCCGGTGGGGTAGGCGGCGAGCAGTTCGGCGAACGAGCGGTGGATCGTCGGCGTAATGGAACGCGCCTCGTCGTCGTATTCGATGGCGAGCCAACCGCCCGGGCAACCGTCAACGCCGACGACGCGCATCCCTGCCTCCGGGGTCGATTCGAGCAAAGTCGAAGGCGAGTTTCGGCGATCGCCTATGGTTCGGTCAACGGGGTCCGGCCAGCATCGGCGGCATGGAGCGCGGCTGGCCGGAGTTGGGGCAGGCGATCAGGCGCCGACGCCGTGAGGCGCGGCTGTCGCAGGAGCGCCTCGCCGAACTCGCCGGCCTGCACTGGACCTACCTGAGCGAGGTCGAGACGGCCAGGGTGAACCCGTCGATAGGGGTCGTGCGGCAGATCGCGGGCGCGCTCGGGGTCAAGATGTCTGAGTTGGTGGCGGAAGCGGAGGGAATAGGCCGGTAGATCTTAGAAAATGGCAGGTACGTTTTCGTCGAAGCACGGACTAGATCTTGCCTCGCTTGCGCAACGACACGATAGCTGCTGCTAGAGCTTGCTCCGGCGTAAGTCCTTTAGTTTGAGCGGAGTGTCGTAGCGGTAAATTGGGTACCGTTGTCGTCGGTCTGAGCACGCATCGAAATCTCCTGCCAAGCCAACCGGGTTCGAGTTCCTCGATGAATGGCTCGTGTCCGTGGCCTCGGACAAATTTCTCGAGGCTGTCCTGGTCGTGGGCAACACCGAGATCGAGCTGGTCCAACTCAGCCAACCAATCCTTCGGCATCGGACTCATCGGCGACCCCTGCTACACGATATCGGACTAGTGACACCGACAAGGTTGCAATCGAGGAGATGTTAGGCGATCATCGGATGCATGACGAGCGACCGCCTGCGCAAACGGATCGATGGGGTAACGGCGAGGCGCGCCAGGACCGTGCTTGACCATATCCTGAAACACGGTCAGATTACTACCGAGGAATTGAAGAATTTATACGGCTACGACCACCCGCCGCGAGCCGCACGTGACGTGCGTGAGCAAGGGATCCCTCTTGTTACTGTAAACGTCACGGGGTCGAATGGCCGGACGATCGGCGCATACCGATTGGGTAGTGATGATGAACTCGACGAAAGGAAGCGCGGCGGGCGTCGGGCCTTTCCCAAGGCCCTGAAAGATAACCTCGTCGCTCTCACGGGCGAATCGTGTGCGCTCTGCGGAGGTCGTTTCCCGGCAAGGGCGCTACAGGTTGACCACCGCGTACCTTACGAAGTGGCGAGCGACGAGGACTTCGATGACGCCAATCTGGCAGCGTTCATGCTTGTTTGTGGCTCCTGCAACAGGTCCAAGAGTTGGTCGTGCGAGCACTGTGCTAATTGGACAACCTTCAAGGTCGAGGCCACGTGCCAATCATGTATGTGGGGATCCCCGGAGGTCTACTCGCATATTGCGATGGAGGAGCGACGATCGACACAGCTGAACTGGAGTGGATCAGAAGTCGCCGAGTACGAACGCTTGGCTACCGAGGCAGCTCGAGCGGGTGTGGACTTGGAGTCGTACTTGAAGAGAAAGCTGTCGTCGAAACCCGCTCTGTAGCCTAATCGCTTGCTTGTGGCTCACGTCACACCGTTGCCGTCGCGAACAGCGGGAGACAAATACAGTGATTCCACCGTTATCGCATCTTTGCCATTCAGCGTTGCCTGGGCTGAACGACCGGCAACTAGGTCCGTGCGTTGTAGCTGTAGAGTAGGACATAGTTTTTCGCCGTATGTCTTGTCGCCGGTACTGCCGTCGTAGCTCAAGATGAATGGTACCTGTCTTTCATTCAGTGTTCGGAGAACCGCTTCGAGCCTACTCTTGTCCAAACCTTGGTGGTAGCGCTTGTCTCGACCAACACTGGTTCCTTGCCAAGGAGGATCGAGGTAAACGAGATCACAGTCGCGGGCGTCGGCGAGGGCATCTTCGAAATCACCGGCGAACGTCGACGTCCTCTCTTTCAGCAATTGATGGGCTCCACGAATTTCCTCCCGCATCTTGACCGGGTGCATTCCCTTTCGGCGCCGATCCGGTGATTGGTTAAATGCTCCGAACTGATTGAAGCGAGGAGCGTTCTTGACACAGCGGGCAAGGAGGTACAGGAGCTTGGCTGGATCGGCATCGTTGTTGTAGGACGCCCTGACTTCTTCGTAGTGATCAAGATTTTCGCCGAACTGATCGTTCCAAATCGCTTCATAGCGATCGGCGAGTGCGGTTGGTTCCATAATCACCTGGTTCCATATTTGGACGAGCGGGGCCAGCGAGTCGCCGATCACATACTCTGTCGCCACATCGCGCGACGCTGCAGCAATCGTGATAGCCGCCGAACCGGCGAATGGTTCAATCAGGCGCCGAAATTTTCGTCCACTGACATTGGCAAGAATGGAGGCCGCCAGCCGCCGCTTGCTGCCCTGGTAGGGTATGGGGTGCGGAAGCCTGGGAGCGGTGAGCCGCGGTCCTTCGATAGCAAAGAGTTCAGCTTGTACCATGTCAATCGCACCCCTTCTCTGCCGATAAACTCATTCCATGAAGAATATCACAGAATACCTTGACACTGCAATTGCTCAGCGGCGTACGTTCTGTTGGTGGATGAATTGAAGATGATGGTCATGGTCCGCCTGTCTTCGGCTGTCTTCATCGTCGCCGCCCTTTAGGGTAAACATACGTCCTAATGGCCGATTATCGCGACGGTCGGCGATGGGGGGAATCAAGTGATGACAGGGTCATCCGGTCGTCGACCGAGCGACAACCCGGCAGCGCGTCGCCGCCAAGGGAGAATGCCTACGCACTCGTTCGCCATACGACATGATCAGCTAGAGTTCTTGTCGCGAAGTTCGCTCAAACGACATGTCACAAAGAGTCAACTAGTTCGAGAGGCGATTGATCAATACTCTGCCGTAAGGGCCGGCGAAGGGTCCACCCGGAGCCTTGTTGGGATCGATGAATCTGAGGAAGGTGCTGTCAGTCATAACATGGATGCGAAGCAAGCAGTAATCTTAATGGAGTTGGGCCGGTTGCAGCAGGATCTAATAGATATCCGGTCAATGGTCGAGCGAATGGCCGGTGTTCTTGAAGCAGTTCAGGAAACGATCCGGGCTGATCCCGAACTGACGGCGGACGAGGGCGCTCAGGTCGAGATATAGACAACCCCAAATGTCTGAGATGTTTGACCTATCGCTTTCCCACTTGTAGTCTGGATTCAGAACCGCCGTGGGGCGTCCGACCCGAGCCGAATGGCGAGGGATGCGTTTCCCGGCAGTGATGTGACCCCACCAGAAGGTTTGTGGAGGGCCACGGTTCGCAGCGTGTAGCTGCGGCCGTGGCCCTTTCCTTTGTGGCCCGGCCGCCCAACGACGGGGAGCGATCAACGTGATTCGAGTCGAAAACCGAGAACCGTGTGCTTGCGGATGCGGCGACGAGCCTAAGGGCAAATGGAGCACTTTCTGCCAAGGGCACGATGGTCGCCACTACGGCAACCTGCTTCGGCTTGCTCGCGCCGGCGACATCGATGCACATGAAGAACTGGTAGCACTGGACTGGAGAGGCTACGGCCGCCGGTTTGGTGACCTCGTTTCGCAGTCTGTGCCCGCCCGCGGATAGGCGACCTAATAGAGAGTTACCTCATTTAACTAGCCGGATCGCGCCGATCGCCGCTCGCACGTTAGGTCAATGTATCAAAAATACTTGACGGAATATTCCCCGCTATGTTTTAATTATGATGTACAGATCGGGTGGGCCGAGCGGCCACCCGCGAGAACGAAGGAGCAGCACCGATGGCGCGCAAGAAGGCTTCCGAGGTCGAAGTGGTAGTCGTCGAGGACGCCGAGGGCGACGAGGAGTTCAACGGCGGCGTCGAGGACGCCAACGAACTCAACCGCTACTGCCAGTGCGGCTGCGGCGCGGTGGTCCGGAAGGCGTACCTGCCGGGCCACGACGCGAAGCGGAAAGCAAGGTTGCTCAACGAGGCCAGCGCTGGTTCGGTCGAAGCGGCCGAGATGCTCGAGAGCCTGGGTTGGGGTCGTTTCCTCGAGGTCAGGCGGGCCAAGGACGCCCGCGAGGCCGAGCGCCGCGCCAAGGGAACCCGCTGCCAGCGGTGCCGGAGGGTCCTTACGGACAGCGATAGCTGCGAGGCGGGCTTCGGCGACACCTGCTTGAAGCACGTCAAGGCCGAGCAAGCGGCCGACTAACCAAGGGAACGATCGGGACCGGCCAAAGTCGGCGCCGGTCCCAACCCGTCAATGGGAGGTCCACCATGGAGGCGATGACCATGGCAGATCCGAGCACGGGCATCAAGACGCTCCGGGAGCACCGGGAGGCGCTGGGCTGGTCGCAGGTGCGCGTCGCCGCCAACGCCGGGGCCAGCCCGGTCACCATCGGCAACATCGAGCGCAGCGGCGGCAAGGACATGCCGTGGTCGGGCGAACTCATGCGGCGCGTGGCGGACGCGCTGGGCGTCAAGGTCACGGACGTCGCCGAATTCCGGGAGGTCCTTGGGCTGTGAGCGGGCAGGGCATCCACCCCGGCTGGTACGTCGTCCGCGATTCGCCGGACCACTGCCGGCGCGGCCACGCCTACACCCCGGAGAACACGATCAAGCGCAAGGACGGCGAGCGGACCTGCCGGGAGTGTCTCCGGGCTAGCCAAGAGCGCGCAGCGGAGCGTCAACGGCAATGGCGCGAACAGCAGGAGCAGACGGCATGACGCGGGCGGCGATCTACTGCCGGGTGTCGAGCAGGAGCCAAGAGGACGGCGAGAGCCTCGGGACGCAGGAGCGCGAGTGCCGCGACTACTGCGCCGCCAAGGGCTACGAGGTCGGCCCGGTCTTCCACGAGGTCTACACCGGCACCGCGCTGGACCGGCCGCAACTCTCGATCCTGCGCCGGCAAATCGCGGCCGGTGAGGTCGGCGTGGCCGTGGTCTGGCACAGCGACCGGCTCTCGCGTGACCCGAAGCACCGGATCACCATTCGCGTCGAGGCCGAGGCGAGCGGGGTCAAGTACGAATCCGTGACCGACCCGATGGCCGACGACGAGTTCGGCGAACTCATCGACTACCTGTCGGGCTGGGCGGCGGGCAACGAGGTCAAGCGCAACGCGGCGCGCAGCATCGCCAACACCCGGAGCCGGGTCGAGCAGGGCGGCAAGCTCATCGGCGGCGGCAAGGCGCGCTACGGCTACCGCTGGACGGCCGACCGGGGCGGCTACGTCGAACACCCCGACGAGGCGGAGGTCGTGCGGCTGATCTACCGGCTCGCGGCCGACGGCCTGGGCATCCGGGGCATCGGCCGGGAGCTTGCGGCGCGGGGCATCCCGGCACCGAAGGGCGGCGCGGTCTGGTCGCTCTACACACTCACCAACATCGTCCGCGACCGCGACTACCTCGGGGAGAAGGAGGTCTTCGAGCAGAAGGTCCGAAAGGTCGGCGGCGTCACGGTCCGCGAGCGCCGGCAACCCGTCGGCGCCGGTAACCCGGACGGATCGCTCGTGCTCGTGGTGCCGCCGCTGGTCGATGAGGTCCTGTGGTATCGCGCTAACGTGGCGCTCGACAACGGCGACCGGCGCAAGGCGCAGCGGTACGCGCCGGGGACAGACCCGAAGGATGTGCTCGTCCGGGGCTTCGTCGTCTGCGCGTCGTGCGGCAACCGAATGGTCGTCGCCCGCAACAAGGGGGAGGGTGCCTACCTCAAATGTCAAACCCGCGAGCAGCGGCGCGGCTGCAAGCCCAACAAGATCGTCGCCCGCAAGCTCGACGCGGCGGCGTGGGACCACCTGTCGGCCGTACTGCTCGACCCGGAGGCGGCGCGCCAGAAGTTCATCGAGAGCGCCGACAGCGGGGAAGCCGAGCGGTTGCGCGGACTTATCGAGACGGCGATCGGCCGCATCCGTGAGTCCGATCGGCGGATCGATCGGCTGCTGGAGGGCGTCGCCGATGCCGAGAGCGCGGCGGAGCGCGACCTCTACCGGCGGCGCATCCGGGAGGAGCAGGCACGGATCGAGGAGGTCCGGCGCGAGCAGGACGAGGCGACCTTCCGGCTCCGCACGCTGGAGGGGCAGGAGCGGGCGGTGTTCGACCTGCTCGCGGCGATGGACCAGAACCTCGGGGAGGTCATGGCGCTCGACTACGACGGTCGCCGCCGCGCCATGGAGCGCATAGGGCTGCGGATCGAGGTCAAGCCCACGGCCGAGGTCGGTCCCGGCGAGGACCGCTGGCGGCTGTCGTTCAATCTGCAGGTGGCGCTACCAGCGCGCATGGAGGGAAGGTCCGAGGAGGCGTGGACGGCCGACGACGAATCCGAGGCGGAGGGTTGGCTCGCCGAGCAGGTCGCCCGGCAAGTCGAACGCCCCACTAACTGGTCGCGGCAGCGGGAGCGGCAACCCCAAGACCAATCGGACAGCCGACGCCCGTTCCGTGGTGGGGACAGTACCCCTCGCGGCCTGTCCTCTCCAGCACCTTGATCAGGTACTGCTGGTGGTAGTCCTCGGCGTAGAAGAAGGGACCGGCCGGTGCGATCTCGGTGGTGATCTCGCCGAAGCCCGCCGCCGACAGCGCGTCCTGATACGCCGCCTTCGCGGCTTCCGCCGCGTCGCGCTGGGTTTCCGTCGTCCAGTAGATGGCGGAGCGGTACTGCGACCCGATGTCGTTGCCCTGCCGCATCCCCTGGGTCGGATCGTGGTCCTCGAAGAAGGACTTCAGCAACTGCTCGTAGGAGACCTTCGCCGGGTCGTAGACGACCATGACGACTTCGGCGTGGCCGGTCTGGCCGGTGCAGACCTCCTCGTAGGTGGGGTTCTCGGTGAAGCCGCCCTGGTATCCGACGGCGGTCGTGTAGACGCCCGGAACCTGCCAGAACGCCTTTTCCGCGCCCCAGAAGCAGCCGAGCCCGAAGTAGGCAACCTCCATCCCGGCGGGGTAGGGCGGCTGGAGCGGCGCGCCGAGGACTTCGTGCCGCTCCGGGATATCGACGAGTGAGGTCCGGCGGCCAGGCAGCGCCTCTTCGGCGGTGACCATCCGGGCCTTGGAACGGCCAAACAGGGCATCGAGCATGGGTGGGTCCTTTCGAGCGAGCGGGCCGGGCGCCGGCATCCGGCAGGCCCACGTCGCCTTCACCATAAGATACGACCAAACGACGCGGTTAGATGCAGATTTCGTGCCGGGATTCGGTCATTGGGCAAGGGGACACGGCGGCTTTGCTACACTCCCGGTTGGCCATCGGGAGCGGCCGGACGGCCGCATCGCGCCGGAGGGGAACGGCTGATGCAGGGCGAACCGGGTTCGGGTTCCGGCGGCGACGCGGCGCCGTCCGTCGGCAACGGTCATGCCGCCAACGGGGATGCCGAGATCGTCCGCCTGCGCCGCCGGCTGGCCTTCTACGAAGGGTTCGACGACCTCATCCAGCAGAACATCAGCCGCTCCGGCGACCTGCTGCGGCTCGCCGCCGAGCGGCAGGCCGAGGCCGAGCGCGAGCTGGCCGCCGAGCGCGAAAACCTTGCCCGTGCGGCTGCCGCCCAACGCGATGTGCTGGACGCGCTGGCGGCGGACCTCGCCACCCTCCGCCGCACGCTGGACGCCCTCGCGGCGCGCGTCGAGTCCGCCCGCGACGGAATCGCTCCCGTTGTGGCGCAAGAGGAGGGGAGTGCAACCCACGCGGTTGCCGCTCCCCCGGCCGCCGAGGGGGCGGCGCTCGTTCCGGAACGTCGGGCCCCGCCGCACCCCGAGCCGGCCGCGGTGGCGCCCGTCGAGGCTGCGCCCGCGACCGATGGCCACGGGCTCCGGTCTGGCTCCGTGGTGGTGCACGGCATCGCCGGGGTGGAGGACGCGCGCTCCTACCAGACCTGGCTAGCATCGTGCCCGGGCGTGCATTCGGTGACGCCGCGGGAGTTCGCCGCCGGCATCCTGCGGCTCGACGTCGCCGCCGCGCCGTTCCCCGGCGCGGACGCGGCGGGGTGGCCCGGCCACGCGTTGGAGGTCGTCGATCTCGGACCGGGCGCGACGGTGCTGCGCTTGCGCGGCGCGGTCGGCCTGTAGCGGATGGAGCCGGGCGACCGCGCTGCCACGGGTTCCGAGCATGGCCGACGCTGGGTTCGCAGCGCCGACGCCCAGGTGCTGCTCGAACGCTTCTTCGTCGCCGGCGCGGCCACGTTCGTGGGCACGCGGGCCTACCTCGCGCTGACCGGGTATCCCCAGATCGGCGGCCACGGGCTGCACATCGCGCACCTGCTCTGGGGCGGGCTGCTGATGGCGATCGCGCTGGTGATGGGGTTCGCCTTCCTCGGGCGCGGGCTGCGGCGCTGGCTGGCGATCGCCGCCGGGATCGGGTTCGGGCTCTTCATCGACGAACTGGGGAAGTTCATCACCAGCGATGTCAACTATTTCTTCCAGCCGGCGATTCCGCTGATCTACGGCGTCTTCGTGATCCTGTACGTCGTCTCCCGGCAGATCGTCAGCCGCGCCGCGATGACGCCGCAGGCGGCGCTCGCGCAGGCGCTCGAACTGCTCCAGACGGGCGCGATACGCGGCCTCGACGCCGACGAGCGGGCGCGGGCCGCTTTTCTGCTGGAAACCGCCGCGCCGTCCGAGCCGCTGGCGCGAACGCTGCTCGGCGCGCTGCCGCCGCCGGCTCCGACCGCCGCGGCCCGGCGCGGCCCGGCGACCGCGGCGGCACGCTGGTACCGGCGTGCCGTCGAAGCGCGGTGGTTCATCCCGGCCATCGTCGCGATCGCTGCGTTGCAGGGGTTGACGAACGCCGGTGAACTGGTTTCGGAGATCTGGCGCGATCCGGCGTTCGGGCCGGACGACCTCGCGATCGGCCCGGTGGACATGGCGAAAGCCGCCGCGTCGGCGCTGGCCGGGGTGCTCGTGCTGGTCGGCCTGGTGCTGATGCCGCGGTCGAGACTTGACGGTTTCCAGTGGATGAAGCGCGGCGTGCTAGTGTCGCTCCTGCTGGCGCAGCCGCTCGCGTTCTACACCGCGCAGGTGCTCGCGTTCTGGGGACTCGGGCTGAACCTGCTGCTGCTGGCCGGGCTGGATTTCGCGATTCGCCGCGAACTGGAGAGCGCGCTCCTGCCCGAAGCCGACCACGCACCCGATCTGCTGGCCGTCCAGGCCTGACGGCAGCCGGTCAGGCCCGCTTGATCTCGACCTCGACGAATACGAACTCGTCGTCGTTGGCGTTGATCACGTCGTGTTCGACCCCGGCCTCCCGCGTGTAGGAGACGCCGGCGCGCAGGCCGGCTTCGAGTGGGCCGTCCGGCGTGTCGAGCAGGAGCGTGCCGGTCGTCATCGGGACGACGACGTACGGGAACTCGTGGACGTGCCAGCCGGTGTGCGCGCCGGGTGCGAACCGCCATTCGGTGACGCGGACGCGCTCGTTATCGATCTGGAGGGTCGGGACCGCCGCCGGGCGGCTGGCATGGGACGGGTCGGGCACGAGAACTCCTCGCTCGGTTGAAACACGATGCCGGGAACGCGCCGGTGGGACCGGGATGAAACGAAAATCGCCCCGCGCCGTTCGGCGCGGGGCGATTGACTGCCGAGCTTAGCGGCGGGCGGCGTGCGCATCCGGGCCAGCGCCCGGGGTGTACACGATCGCGCCGTCGAGGTCGCCAGGGCCGAAGTCCACAGCCAGCACGCCGTCCGCACCCTCGATGAGGAAGCTGGACGGAGCGCCCTCGACGTCCACCAGCCAGGACGTGCCGCCCTGCGCCGGCGGGTTGAAGACCCACGCATCGTCGCCAATGATGACCGGCCCGACCTCGGCGCTGGTGGCGCCCGCGAACCCAACGGTCAGGAGCGCCGCGGCGGCAACCCCAACGATAGCCTTGCGCATGTTGACCGGCTCCTTTCTAACGTCTCGCACCCCGTCCCGCCCGGGATGCCTCCCCGATCGCGCTCTGAGCCGGTGGCCGCCAAATATTGACGACTCCTCGCTCCCCCCACGTGATCGCCCGCATCATACACCATCGCGGCGTCGTGCAGAACCCCTGCCCGCATCCTTCCCGCGCGGGTCAGGACCGCTAGGGGTGCGGTCGGTGACGCGTTAACTATACCCAACCGCGCCATGCGGTGCATCAACCGGCGACAGGACCGGGTTTTTCGGCGGGGTGCGGGTTTGCACGAACGGCTATCCGCCGGCCGGCGTCGTGTCTTCGCCGTCGAGTTCTGCGAGCAGATCGCGCAGGTCCAGCGGATCGGTCGCCATCCGGAGCGAGCCGTCGTAGGCGCGCGGCCAGTCGGCGGGATCGCGGTCCCAGTACAACTCGACCCCGTTGCCGTCCGGGTCGGCCAGGTAGAGCGCTTCGCTGACGCCGTGGTCGCTCGCGCCGTGGAGGGCGATCCCGTGCTCGGCGAGGCGGCGCAGGGCGCGGGCCAGTTCCCGCCGGGTCGGGTAGAGGATCGCGAGGTGGTAGAGCCCGGTCGAGCCGTAGGGTGGCGGCGATCCGCCCGCGCTCTCCCAGGTGTTGAGCCCGATGTGGTGGTGGTACCCACCGGCGGAAAGGAACGCCGCGCTCGGGCCGTACCGCTGGGTCACCTCGAAACCCAGGATGTCGCGGTAGAACGCGATCGCGCGGTCGAGGTCGGCGACCTTGAGGTGGACGTGGCCGATCCGCGTATCCGGGTGGATCGCGGGTTCGGTCGAGTCGGTCATGGGGCACCCTCCTGTGGGGGTGGCGTGCCGTTTGTCGGGATGGCCGATGCGGCCAGCAGTTCGCGGTAGGTCGGGCGCTCCATCCGGAACGGGCTGCCGACGCGGGCGTACCAACTCCCGGCGGCGCGGCCGACCGGGCGCAGCGCGTCGAGGTCGATTCGGTCGCCGTGCCACAGCCGCTCGGCGACGTGCAAGCGGACGACCTGGCCGAGCACGAGGAAGGCGTCGCTGCCCGGGATCGGGTGAACGTCCAGCAGGCGGGCTTCCAGCGCCACCGGGGCCTCGCCCAGTCGTGGCGAGCGCACGATGTCGGACGGGACCGGGGTGAGGCCGACCCAGCCGAACTCGGAAACGTCCGGCGGAAAGTCCGCTGAGGTCAGGTTCATCCGCTCGGCCAGGTCTTCGCCGGCGACGTTGTAGACGAAATCGCCGGTGGCCTCGACGTTGTTCAGCGTGTCCTTGCGCCCGGAACTGACGAACCCGACGATGGGCGGCTCGGTCGAGAAAATGGTCGTGTACGAATGCGGGGCGATGTTGGCGGTGCCGTCGGCCGCCAGCGTCGAGACCCAGGCGATCGGGCGCGGCGCGATCACTCCGTTGAGCAGGTGCTTCATGCCGGCCGGGGCGTCAGCCGGATCGAAGGCGCGGATCGATTCGTCCATGTCGGTCGGGCGGCTCCTTCGCGACCGGGCGTCAGGCGCCGACGGGGCTGGCGGCGTCAAGCGGGCGCAACCCGGATTCGATCTCGGCCCGGCGGGATTCCAGCCACGGCGGCAGGCTCAGGCGCTCGCCGAGCCGGGACGCGTCTTCGTCCACCGCGAAACCCGGCGGGTCGGTCGCGATCTCGTGCTGCAGCCCGTCCGGCGAGCGGAAGTAGATCGACTTGAAGTACGTGCGGTCGAAAATCTCGGTGACGTCCAGCCCCTGGTCCAGCAGGTGCTCCCGCCACGCGCCGAGGTGCTCGTCGTCGCGGGCGCGGAAGGCGATGTGGTGGGTCTGCCCCGTTCCCTCGCGGGCGCGGCGCGCGCTAGGCGGCCAGCCGAACAGCGTCAGGTCGGAGGCCGGCAGCACCCGCGTTCCGTCGTAGTTGGCCCAGAACCAGTGCGGGGTGTCCGGGTCGTCCTGGTTGACGCTCTTCTTGACCAGCCGCAGCCCGAGGGTCCGGCCGTAGAAATCGTCGGCCCGCTCGATGTCGTCGGTGAAGCCGGTGACGTGGTGGATGCCGGTCAGCGCCATCGCCTCGTCGATGGCCGGTACCGGCTCGGGGTAGGTGAGGGCGCGGATCGCCGCCTCGTCCCGGTTGCCGATCAGGCGACCCGGCTTTGGTGTGATGACCGCTTGGCCGAGGGCGTCGATCGGCTCGTCGAGGTCGAAGCCGGGACCGTCGGTGGCGATTTCGAGCACCTGCCCGTCCGGGTCGGCGAAGTAGATGCTGGTGAACCAGCCGCGGTCGTATGGCCCGGAGACGGGGACGCCATGGTCGGTAAGCCAGCGCTTCCACTTGAGTTGCTGCGCCTGGTCGGAGACGGCGAAGGCGTGGTGGTGGATGCCGCCGACGCCGTACCCGCCGCGGCCGGCGTTCGGCCACTCGAAGACGGTGACGATCGTGCCCGGCTTGCCGCCGCCGAGGCCGAAGTAGAGGTGGTAGGTGTCGGGCAGGTCGAAGTTGACCGTCTGCTTCACAAGCGGGAAACCGAGCAGGTCGCGGTAGAAGCGCAGCGTACGGTTGGCGTCGCGGCCGACCAGCGTGACGTGGTGAAAACCTTCGGTGACGAATTCGGGCATGGCTGGGCCTCCGGGCAGGGTGGGGCGAATCAGCGGGCGGGGTTGGGAGCGGACGCGATCATCGCCTCGACGCCGCGCTGGACGTGGGCGAGTTCGTCGCGGTTGATGGTGTGCCCCATGCCGGGGTAGAGCCGCATGGTCACGTCCGCGCCCAGTTCGCGCATCCGGTCGGCCGATTCCTCGACCCGCGAGGCGGGGATGTGGGAATCGACATCCGAGCAGCCGAGGAAGACCGGCGTGCCGGCCAGCGACCCGCGATCCGGCCAGGTCGTGCCGGGCGGGCCGATCAGCCCGCCGGAGAGCGCGAAGACGCCGCCCCAGCGGCGCGGGTTGCGCACCGCGAACTCGGACGCCAGGCATGCGCCCTGCGAGAACCCCAGCAGGCCGATCCGCTCCGCCGGGATGCCGGCCGCTTCGACCTGCGCGACCAGCCGGCCCAGCAGCGCTAGCGCGGAGGAAAGCCACGGCTCGTTGCGCTCGATCGGTTCCATGAAGCGGTATGGGTACCAGGTGCTGTCGGCGGCCTGCGGCGCGACGAAGGCCATTCCGTCGGCGGGCAAGTGATTGGAGAGGTCGAGGATGTCCTCGGCCGACGCGCCGCGGCCGTGGACCATGATCAGCGCAGCCCGCGCCTCGGTGAGCGGCGTGCCGGCCAGCAGCACCGGGGCATCGGCGTGGGGGTCGGCGGGAACGGGGGTGAAGCCCACGTCGGGAACCTCCGGAACGATGCGGGCCGGGGCGGCTGCCCCGGCCCGCGAACGACGCCTGGAGTCTGAGTCGGATCGCCACCCCCGTCGTCGTCCCGAGCCTGTCGAGGGATCTCGTT
>JAFAEX010000109.1 GCA_023423795.1 Chloroflexota bacterium
ATGCGGCCGCGTCCTCCGACCGCATCGGGCGCGGCGGGGCTTCGGTTCGGTCGAGCGTGGCGCACGGTAGCGGAATCACAGGAAGACGGCAAGTGGAAACGAGTCGAGGAGTCGAGGAGTAGGACGAGGAGAGCGGGTGGCAGTGGGCGACCTCGAGCGCGAAGCGGCGATGCTCCTTCTCGACTCCTCGACTCCTCGACTCCTCGACTCCTCGACTCCTCGACTTCTCGACTTCTCGACTCGACTTACCCGCGCAGGATCGGCCGCGTGAGGCAGGTCGGGCCGCCGGCGCGGTTGTGGCTGATCTCGGTGCCGTCGTAGGAGAGGACGGTGCAGCCGGCGGCTTCCAGCCGGGAGCGGGTGACCGGGCTGCCGTCGAGGACGAGCGCCGTCATCGGGGCGATCGCGAGCACGTTGCAGCCCTGGGTCTCGAACTCCTCGTCCGGCACCTCGACGAAGCGGATGCCGCGGCGCTGCAACTCCTGCACGAACGGCGTCGCCATCAGCGGCAGGTAGACGACGGCGAGGTCGTCGGCCACCGGTGAGATGAAGCTCATCAGGTGCAGGCACTCCGCCGGACCGTGCCAGTGCGGCAGTTCCGTTCGCAGCACCTCGACGCCGACCGGCGCGAGGATGGCGCGCAGTTGCTCGATCCCCTCGTCGTTCGTCCGGTAACCACGCCCGACCGCCAGCGTGCGCTCGTCCAGCCAGAGGGTGTCGCCGCCCTCCACCGTGCCCGGCGCTTCGATCCGGCCGAGGATCGGAATGCCGAGCGCCCGGTAACTCGCTTCGTGGCGCTCGACCTCCGGCCGGCGCAGGTCCTTGCCCGGGCGCAGCAGGATCGCGCCGTGGTCGGTGATCAGCGACGGATCGTAGGCGAAGATGCCGTCCATCAACCCGGCCTCGTCCGGGCCTTCTTCGATGACCTCCACGCCGGCCCCGGCGAGGATGTCGCGGAACGCGGCGTGCTGGGATTCGGTGCGGGCGTGATCGACCGGGTTGGGGTAGCCGAACGGCCCGTGTTCCTCGCCGGTGAGCGGCGCGGCCGGGGTGCGGACCATCACCCGCCGCAGCCGGGCCGACATCGAGTGCCCGCCGTAGCCCCGCTCCGTCGCCGTGCCGGCCGCCGTCGCCGCTGCCGTCGCCATGGTGGTCGCTCCCCGCGCGCCGGGCCAGCATTCGTCGCTGCACCGGCATCCATCCGCATCATCGACGCCCGATGCTAGCACGCGCCCTCGTCACCGATCGCTGCCACCGTTCACAATCGCCGCACGTAGCACGTAGCACGTAGCACGTAGCACGTAGCACGTAGCACGTAGCACCAACTCGGCACTCGGCACTCGGCACTCGGCACTCGGCACTCGGCAATCGCCACTCGGCACTCGCAAACTCGCAACCTCGCGGAGGCTCCCTTTGCGCATCGCCCGCTTCGATCCCTTTTCCGGCGCCAGCGGCGACATGGTCCTCGGCGCGCTCATCGACGCCGGGCTCGATCCCGACGCGCTCCGGGCCGGGCTCGCGTCCCTGCCGCTCGACCCGTGGGAATTGCGCGTGGAGCGGGTCGAGCAGGGCGGCATCACCGGCACCCGGGCCTCGGTCGTCGTCTCCGGCGAGGAGCACGCGCGGGACTGGGCCGCCATCCGCGACCTGATCGGCGGCTCGGCGTTGCCGCCCGCCGTGCGGCAGCGGGCGCTTTCGGTCTTCGCCACGTTAGCCGAAGCCGAGGCCGGGGTGCACGGCGTCCCGGTCGAGCGGGTGCATTTCCACGAAGTCGGCGGCGTGGACGCCATCGTGGACATCTGCGGCGCGTGCCTCGGGCTGGCGCTGCTCGGCGTGGAGCGGGTCTACAGCGGCCCGCCGCGGGTCGGGTCGGGCTGGGTGCAGGCGGCGCACGGGTTGCTGCCGATCCCGGCCCCGGCGACCGCGGCGCTGCTGGCCGCCGCCGGCGCGCCGGTCGCCACCGATCCACCCGGCGCGGAGGACGCGCCCGGCGAACTGCTGACGCCGACCGGCGCGGCGATCCTGACGACGCTGGCCGAGTTCCGGCGCCCGGCGTTCGCGCCGGCTTCGGTCGGCTACGGTTTCGGGAGCAAGGAGTTCCCGTGGCCGAACGCGCTCCGAGTCTGGCTCGGCGACCTCGCCGAGGGCGGCGCGGAGGAACCGGACGCGTGGTCCGGCGGAGCCGATCCTGCCGCCGCCGAACCGCGGGAACTGCTGCTGGAAACCAACATCGACGACATGAACCCGCAGTTCACCGAACTCGTGCTGGAGCGGCTGTTCGCGGCCGGCGCGCTCGATGCGTGGGTGACGCCGGTGCTGATGAAGAAGGGGCGCCCCGGCGTCGTCATCTCCGCGATCTGCGCCGAGGAGGACCGCCCGGCGCTGGAGGACGTGCTCATAGAGCAGACGACGACGCTCGGGGTGCGCGCCCGCCCGGTGGAGCGCACCAAGGCGGCGCGGCGGTTCGAGACGACGACGACCCGCTGGGGCGACGTCCGGCTGAAGTTGCGCGGCTGGAAGGGCCGGGTGATCGACGTCATGCCGGAATACGAGGACTGCGCGGCGCTGGCGCGGTCCGCCGAGGTGCCCGTGCGCGAGGTGTGGAACGAGGCGCACCGGCTGGGCGAGGTCTACGTCGGCCAGAAATGGCAGCCCGAGCGCCCGCGCGGCCTCCACGTCGTGCCGCCGCCGTCCGAGCGGCGCGGGGACGGGGTGGAGTAGAGCCGATTCCGAGTTGCCATGTGCCACGAGGGAGCGGGTTCCGTGTGGACGCGGTAGGGGAATGACCCGTGCGCTCCTTTCCTGGATGCCGGATCGCGACCGCGAAGAACCGGGAGACGCGTGGCAGTCGCATCGCCTACCGGAAGCGGTACCACGCGATCAGCACCGGAATAGCGGCGAAGATCAGGTCCGGGATCGGCCGCAGCCAGAGGGCATTCTGGACGGCGGGCGCACCGAGATTCAGGGCGAGCAGGTCCACCCCGAGCATCCGGGCGATCACCACCCGTGAGATCACGAGGGCGACCAGCACGACGCCGATGGCGATCAGTTGCAGGTCCACCCCGAGCCGCCCGGGCACGGCACGCGCGATCGCTTCCGCCGACGCGAACCCGAGCAGCAGCCCGAGGTAGAACCCCCAGTCCGGCGCGAAGCCCCACAGCAGGCCGACCGGCACGGCGACCAGCAACCCGGCGCCCAGCGCGCGCACCAGGCGCTGCCCCCCGAGCGGGCCGACCTGCGCCGCGACGCCCGCGCAATCGGGGCAGCGCATCCCCACCGGCGTGCGGACGCCGCAGCGCGGGCAGATCGGCTTGCCGCACCGCGAGCAGCGCAGCATCGTCTCGACGTCCGGGTGGTAGGAGCAGCGGACCGCCTGCGGCGCGGTCGGGAGATCGTGGGAGACGGCCATTGGGCGATCCTGCTCGTGGCGCGGTGTGTTCGGTGCTCGGTGCCAAGTGCGCGGTGCATTGAAAGCCCGGTCGTGGCTGCTAGCAGGGAGAGGATACGCGAGGAGCGACAGGAGGCCGTGGTCAGCCGTCAAACGAGAACCGGCCGACCGAGCCGGGATTCCGTTCGTCTGCGGGAAGGAACCGTGCCCACCCCGGCGACGACGAACGAGGGACGCCGGATGGGTGGCTGCCGGGTCGCTCGGAACCCAGGGGGCTACCGTCGCCGCCATCGAACGCGGACATCCGCCCAGCGCGGCTCTTCGACATCCTTGTTTCGGTATTTATTCGGTATTGATTCGGCATTTATTCGGCGTTGGTTCGGTCGCGGAATGCTGCGTACGTACGCGCCGTTGCGACCGATTTAGGATTTATTCGCTCCACCCTCCCACACCCAGCAGCCGAAACCCCCGTGCCGGACGCGTTTTCCCCTTTGCGCCCGCGTGGCTGGCGGGGGGTGCCGAAGAAACCCGGTTTCCGCATGGCTGCGGGAAAACCGCCGCCGAATAAACGCCGAATCAATACCGAATAAATGTAAATGCCGAATAAACTCCGGTGCGCTCGCGCCGCCGGCCCGCCCACCGGCGGCGGCGGTTCCAGACCGATCGGCCGGTTGTCGTGGTATCCACGCGATTGCTCGCTCAGCAAGGCGTCGAGGTCGCACGTCTCCTCGGCGCGCCGTTTCGCCGGGCCCGGACGGACGGGCAGGGGTGCCGGTATCACGGGACAGTGGGATGCGAAACGGTCTGGCGATTGCGGGCCGGAACGGCCGACCTCCGTATACTCGGTGCATCAGGAGGCCCGGGGCGGAGCGCGGCGCGCCCCGGGACGCACCCCCGCCGAGCCGCAGGAGGACGCATCGATGATCGCCCGTCCGCGGACGGTGCAGCGCACGGTCCGCAAACCCGCCACCACCGACGAGTTCGCCGGCCGCATGCCGCCGGGGCAGTTTCCCGCGCGCCGCTGGCCGGTTCTGCATTACGGCGAGGTGCCGCCGTTCGACCCGGCGACGTGGGATTTCCGCATCTGGGGCCTCGTCGGCCGCGACCTGCGGCTGGACTGGAACGCGTTCGGTACGCTGCCGCTGGAGCAGGTGCGCGCAGGCGGCGACCTCCACTGCGTCACCCGCTGGTCGAAGATGGACAACGACTGGCAGGGCATCCGCGCCGCCGACCTGCTGGCGCTGGCCGAGCCGCTGCCGGAGGCGCGGTTCGTGATCCTGCACGGCGAGGGCGACTACACCGCCAACGTGCCGCTGGCCGCGCTGCTCGACCCGTCGGCGCTGCTCGTGACCGGGGTTGACGGCGGCCCGCTCCCTGCCGAGCACGGCGCGCCGCTGCGGGCCGTCGTGCCGCAACTCTACGCCTGGAAGAGCGTCAAGTGGCTGCGCGGCCTGGAACTCGTGGCCGAAGACCGGCCCGGTTTCTGGGAGGCGTTCGGCTACAGCAACGCCGCCGACGCCTGGAAGGAAGAGCGCTTCGAGGACGGCGACCCGGGCCGCGCCGGGCCGCCACGCCGCCCGGAGCGCTGATCGGAGATCACGTCGTCCATCAACGGGCGCGAGGATGGCGGTTGCGAAACTGATGCGACCACCGGGACGCCCGGGGATGATGGCGTTTGCCTGTTTGATTCGGACACCCGGCGACGGACGGGCGCGATGAATCGCGCCCCTACACGCCGCGGCATCTCAACTCGG
>JAFAEX010000111.1 GCA_023423795.1 Chloroflexota bacterium
TGAGCATTGGGGGGGCCGGGGCCGCGGGGTGGGGGCGGGGCGGCGGGGCCGGGAGGGCGGCGAACCGGTTCGCGGGCGGTCGCCTGGTGCGGGGCGGCGGGAACGAGACGGCGGGGCGCCTCGGCGGGCCACGGGGCGAGCGGGGTACGGGTAGCGGGGGAATCGCGGCGGGCGTGCGGGCGCGGGTCGCCGCGCGGAAGGGTTGTCGAAGGAAGGGGGCCTGCGGCTAGCCGCGGACCGAGGCGCGGGCAGGGCGCGGGGCATCCAGCACGCGGGAGATGGCGTCCTGCCCGGCCACGGCACGGGTCGTCACCGCGTCGGCCAGCGGGCGGCGGGCGGCCGCCACGGCCAGCGGCTGCGGCCGGCGGAGGCGCACCGTGAGGAGCGCCGCCGCCGCCACCAGCCCGAGCGAGGCCAGCAGTCCGACCTCGTTCGACGGGGCGAAGCGCGAGCCGGCGGCGGCGTGGGCATCCACCCGCAGCACGCGGCCGGTCAGGCCATCGACGGTCATCGAAACGGCATCGCCGGCGCGCAGCAGGCCGATTTCGACGTCTTCGCCGCCGCGGGTGATGGTCAGCCGCTCGGCATTGACGACCGGGAAGGCGACCGCCTCGGTAGAGCCGGATTCCTGGACCGCCAGGCCGCCGTCGATCGTGCCCAGCAAGGTGCCGGAAATGGCGACCGGGATGCCGACCGGAGCGGTCGCGAACGACGGCTCCGCCGCCGGCGCGTCGTCCATCGCCACCGCCCCGCGGGCGACGACGAGGGACAGCGAGAGCACGAGGATCGGAACGATGGTCCCCCGCAGGCGAGCGGTGAAGGAAGCGAACGACCGCATGGGATGAACCTCCCGGTTCGGCGCGCTGGGCGCAGGCAGATCGGACAATGCGGGGAGGTGCGGGGCCAACGACGGCTTCGGTGCGGCCGGGGCAACGGACCTTCCGGATCGGTCCGGTTGCCCCGGCTGGTGGATCGTCGTTTCCGGGGGGGCGGAATCGACAACCGGTCACCGAAGACGTACGAGCGGTTCCGGCGCAATGGATTCACCGGAGCCATCTCGTTCGCCTCGCGCGGGGGTGCGGGGCGCCGTCGTTGCGGGGCGGAAGGCGAAGCGGGAGCGGGTCGGCGCCGTCGGCTGAGACGGTTCCTGGGTGCCCGGCGGGGATCCGCGTTTGCCTAGAACAAGTGTACGTATAGCTGCCGGGCTGTCAAGGGGTATCCGGTACGGATGTTCTAGAAGTCCCGGTTGCTCTGGTGCGACGCTTGTGTTCCGGGCGGCCGATCCGCCCCCGCTGCCCTCTGTAACGCAGCCGGCGTGCCACCGTGTCACCGCACCCCGCGAATGAACCCGGGGGTCGTCCGTGCTCCCGCCCGCTGCCAGCTGGGGCATCATCCCGGCGTGACGCGGCCGCCGTGGCTCCACGAAGGGCCGATGGCGGGATGAGCAGTCCGCCGCGGGAAGACAGGGCTCACGGGCGATCATCCGGACGGTGTTGCACCCGGGCCGAGGCGTGTTCGACGTTCGTGGCGCCCTGTTCACTGCGAACGATGGTGCGGACACCGCCCGTCCTCAGCCCCGGCGGGGCGTCGTAGGCGTAGCCCGAGCCTTCAGCCCCGGACATGCGCGAATGGCCGGTGAAAACTGGCAAACCCCACAATCCCCGCCCGGTAGCGCGGACGGCGGCCGGATCGCCCGGACAGTTCCCATCGCCGCCACCGGCCGCCCCGCTTGCCCGAACCGCCTCCGTCGTGGTCAGATGCCGCCCACGACCATCCGCACCGGCAACGCGAGGGAGCACCACATATGACCCGGCGGCGCATCGACGCGTCCCACGTCATCGCTTGGCAGGACGGCGGACACCGCCACCTCCAGAATGGCGTCGTCGTCACCGACGGCAACGAGATCGTCCACGTCGGCCCGGCCGGCTCGTTCGACGAGCCGGTGGACGAGACGATCGACGCCAGCGGCATGATCGTCACCCCCGGTTTCATCAACACCCACACCCACCTCTACGAATCCCCGCTCGACAAGTCCTTCGTCGAGGACAAGGGCCGCCGCCAGTTCTACCTGTCCGGCCTCTTCGAGTACCTGCCCGTCCGCTCCATCGCGATGGACGACGAGGGCGCGCGCGCCTGCCTCGCCTACTCCATGGCCGAACTGCTCCGAACGGGCACCACCACCGTGCTGGAGATCGGCTCCTACGGCGAATGGGCGGTCGAGGAAGCCGGCAAGGTCGGCATGCGCCTCTCGATGGGGCTCGGCTACCGCTCCGGCCGCTGGTACACCGACGACGGCAAGGAGGTGAAGTACGCTTGGGACGAGCAGGCGGGGCTGGCCGGGCTCGACCGCGCCGTCGCCTTCATCGAGAAGCACGCCGGCAGCCAGAACGGCCGCATCACCGGTTTCCTCTCGCCCTCCCAGGTGGATACCTGCACCGAGGACCTGCTGCGCAAATCCCGCGACGCCGCGACCCAGCTCGGCGTGCCCCTCGCGCTGCACACCTCGCAATCGGTCAACGAGTTCCTCGAAATGACC
Organism: Chloroflexota bacterium; assembly: GCA_023423795.1. Lineage (GTDB taxonomy): Bacteria > Chloroflexota > Chloroflexia > Thermomicrobiales > UBA6265 > CADCWF01. The sequence continues at coordinate 2,537 of JAFAEX010000111.1, forward strand.
CGCCGCCACGGCAAGACCCCGATCGAGTGGCTGCGCGACATCGGCTTCCTCGGGCCGGATGTCATCCTCGGCCACTGCATCATCCTCGCGCCCGGCTCGTGGACCAACTGGGACGGCGACGACGTCGGCATTTTGGCCGACACCGGGACCAACGTCGCCCACTGCGTCTGGGTCTTCGCCCGCCGCGGCATCGCGATGGAGAGTTTCGCCCGCTACCTCGACCGCGGCGTGAACATGACCCTCGGCACCGACACCTGCCCGCAAAGCATGATCGAGGGCCTGCGCTACACGGCGGTCGTCTCCAAACTCGTCGATCGCCAGACCGAGGTGGCGACCGCCGCCGACGTCTTCAACGCCGCCACCATCAACGGCGCGAAGGCGATCGGGCGCGACGACCTCGGCCGCATCGCCCCGGGCGCGAAGGCCGACCTGCTGCTCTGGGAGGGCGACAGCCTGTTCATGGCCCCGCTGCGCGACCCTATCCGCAACATCGTCTACAGCGCCCAGGCCGAGGACCTGCACACCGTCATCATCGACGGCGACGTCCGCATGCAGGCCCGCCAGATCCCGGGCGTGGACGTGGCGGCCCTTTCCCGCGACCTCCAGGCCGCCGGCGAACGCATGTGGGCCAACGTCCACAAGGGCGACTGGGCTGGCCGCTCCATCGACGAACTCGCCCCGCAGACCTTCCCCGCCTGGCGCGGTTGAAACGCCGAGACGAGAGACGAGAGACGAGAGACGTGACGGAGTACTGCGTCGCCGTACCCTCTCTCGTCTCTCGTCTCTCGTCTCCGTCGTGGTATCGTTTCATTCCGTTGGATACGAACGCCCGGTCCGCGTCCGCGCGGAGACCGGCGAGCGCGCTCGGCGATTCGTCGCGGCGCGGGAAGGTGTGCGTCATGGATCGCTCCCGTTTCGATTGCTTCACCCGCGCCGTCGGCGGCGCAACCACCCGCCGCGGCGCGCTGCGCGCCCTCGCCGGCGGCGCGCTCGGCCTGGTCGGCATCACGTCCGCCTCGGACGCCCTCGCCGGCTGCGGCCACAACGGCGACGAATGCGCCACCAACAAGAACTGCTGCGGCGGCCTCAAGTGCAGCGCCAAGAAGGGCGACGGCAAGGTCGGCAAGTGCCGCTACAAGAACGGCAAGGGCTGCGGCACCAAGAACAACTTCTGCAAGCAGAACCGGGACTGCTGCGGCGGTTTCCTCTGCCGCAAGCGCAAGTGCGTGCGCAAGGGCAAGGCGTAACCGCCACCCACGCGTTCCAGCGCCCGCCGCGGCCGCCCGAGTGCTTGGGCGGCCGCGGCGTTTGCGCGCCCTCCCCTCCCCCGCGCCCGTGAGGTGGTCCGGCATTCCCGATGAACGTATCATTTCTCGCCGGGCGCGAAACCGGCCAGGGCCGCGGCAATGCCGGCGTTTCGGCCGTCGGCGCGTGCGTGCGCGAGCGCCGTCGGCGTCGGAAACGTTGTCCGTCTCCCCGACCCGCACCGAAACACCGCTGCCGCCAGCGAAATGGATCCATGCCGGCGTCATCGACGTAAACGCTGTTGGTCGCTGAACGTGCCGGTAAAACGCTGCCGCCGCGTCGGCGTGGGCGGGAAAGGGATGGCCACATGGACGGGAACTCGTTCGACACGCTGGCCCGCGGCTTCGGCCGGGCGACCGGTCGCCGCGGCGCGCTGAAGGGCCTCGCCGCCGGCCTGCTCGCGGTCGGCTCGGCCCGCGCCGTCGCCGCCACCGCCTCCGCGCAGGACGAGGGCGCCGTACCCGGTGGCCCATCGATCGAAGCCTGCGGCATCAGGAACGATGGCTGCTTCCGCAACCACGACTGCTGCCAGGGCCTGAAGTGCCGCGGCACCAACGGCGGCCGCCAGGCCGGCTACTGCGACTTCAAGAACAGCAGCGGCGGCAAGGGCGACTGGTGCCGGAAGGACAAGGACTGCAAGCGCAGCCTGGTCTGCGACCGCCGCCGGAACCAGAGCAAAAGCAAGTGCGCGAAGCGGTAACCCGGCCCTGCCTCGGGTAACCACGCCGAAGGGGACGCCGGGCGGCGTCCCCTTCGGCGTGCCCGGGTCGTGCCGCGAGGCATGACCGTTGGCGGCGGCGGACCGTTGACGCCGGGCGTTACCGGTTCCACGCTCATTCCGGCGAACCGTCGCCGGTTCGGCATTCCGGTCTCGGCCTAGCGCGGCCGCGTCCGGCGAAAAGGACAACGACTGTGGACAACAAGACCTTCGATACGCTGACCCGCGGGGTCGGCGCCGCCTGCACCCGCCGCCGCGCCCTCGGCGGCATCGTCGCCGGCGCGCTCGGCCTCGCCGCGACCCGGAGCATCGCCCAGGCCGTCGAGGTCGAAGGCTGCGCCAAGAAGGGCGACGACTGCCTCAACAACTACGGTTGCTGCAAAGGCCTCAAGTGCAAGATCAAGGGCGGCAAGGAAATCGGCCAGTGCGTCGAAAAGAACAACAGCGACAAGCGGTGCAAGCGGGATAGCGACTGCCGCAAGGGTGAGGTATGCAAGAACGATCGCTGCAAGAACAAGGGCTCCGGCGGCGACGGCAAAGAAGGCGAAAAGTGCAACGACCGGGACGACTGCCGCAGCGGCCTGCGGTGCAAGAACGGTCGCTGCCGCAAGGACGACAAGTGCAAGGACCTGAACGAAAAGTGCAAGAACTACGGCGATTGTTGCGGCGCGCTCGTCTGCGACAAGGACAGCAAGAAGTGCAAGAAGTAGTTCGCTAGGGCAGCCCTGCGCGGGCGGCGAGCGGACCGCCCGCGCCCTCCCCTAACCGGCCGCTGGGGCCGGTCGCCGATTCGATCCGGAGGTCGCCATGGACTCTGGTCGGTTCGATGCCCTGACGCGCGGCGCGGCCCGCGCCACCTCCCGCCGCGCCGCGCTGGCCGGCGTGCTCGCCGCCGTTGCCGGCCTCGGCGCGCGCGGCGCAGCGGCCCAGGTCGATGCCGAACGCTGCCTCGGCCGCGGCGACGATTGCTCGCGGCGCGGCAACTGCTGCCGTGGCCTGCGCTGCCGACGCGGCGAATGCGAATTCAAGAACAACCACGGCCGCGAAGGAGACTGGTGCGAGCGCAACCGCGACTGCGACCGCGGCCTCGCCTGCAACACGCGCCGCAACCGCTGCGAAGCCGCCTGCCTCAACCCCGGCGAACGCTGCCGCCGCGACACCGACTGCTGTGGGCAGGCCCTTTGCGCCGACCGCAACAACCGCTGCTGCTTCGTCCGCGGCGCCACCTGCCGCGCCAGCTCGGACTGCTGCACCGGCCTGACCAGCTCCAACGGCATCTGCCGCAACTAGGTCCGCCTGTCGACGCAACGGGGTGATCGCTCACCGCTCGGCGCGCCGGCGTTCCCGCCTACGTCCGGAAATACCCGCAAATCGCTTGAGCGGTCACGTTTTGCGACAGGTCGGAACTGTTGTGCACCTCGACCGCGTAGCCAACGTCGCCCCCTTCCGTCACGCTTTGGGCGCGTACGACGACCATCAGCGCGCTGGTTACGACGAAGCAGCCGCCGAGCACGAAAACGTTCTCCTCGGGGCGCGGCGCAGGACACAACGCAATCGCTTCGTCCGTCCCGTTCTCCGGGACGAGTTCCCCTGATTCCTCGACCACTATTCGAATCAGCGCGCCGCGCGGCTTCCTGCCCTTCCCCTTCGCTTTCCCCTTGCTCTTCTTTCCTGTGGCGTTGCCGGGCACCAGCGCCGCGGCGCCCAACGCCGCCAGCCCTGCCAGACCCGTCATCGCCGTGCGCCGCGGCGTCGTGGCGACCGAGATCCCGTCGTCATCGCGCTTCGCGTATGCCACTGATGGGTATGCCCCTTCGATCTGCCCGGCGGCCTCGGCGCCCACGAGATGGACGCCCAGCATCGTAGACACAACTATTGGGTTGGTCAATTCATGATGGAAATGCACGGGCAGCCGAACATCAAGAGGTTGATCGCGGCCCACGGCAACGGAACTCCCCTCGCACGCATGGGACGAAGCACCGCCGACGCGACATCTCGCCGGGTTGGCCGATCCCGCGCCGGGCATCCGCAAGCGACGGCTGGGGCCGTTGCCTCCCGTGGGGCTGCGGTCGTGCGGATGAGGGTCGGCGCCGCTGCGGCCGAACGCGGCCTACTCGTCCCCCGGCACGCCGTAGCTCGGGGCGGCGCCGGGGTCGAGCGCGCGGGACACGTAGGCGTCCAGTTGCGGCGCCCACACGTCCCACAATCGTTCGAGGTCGCCGATCGGGTCGTCCGACCAGTCAACCCGCAGGTCGGCGACCGGCCACGCCACCTCGCGCACCACCAGCAGCCCGACGGAGCGGACCGGCCCCATCTCGCCGCCGGCATCCAGCCCTGCCCGCATCGCCGCGACCAGCCGCGCCCCGAGGTGCGCGCGGGCCTGCGCGGCTTCGGCGAACGCTGCCGCCATCGCGTCCGGCACCCCCGGATCGGCCAGCAGGTTGCCGGCCGCCACGCAATCCGTTCCGTGCGCGACCGCGTGCGTGCCCAGCGTGCCCTCGCCGGAGAACGCCGCCGTGCTCCCCCAGCGGTCGATCGCCGTCAATTGCCGGTAGCCGATCAGCGGTTCCCCGCCGGTCACCTGCTCCATCGCCTCGGTGGCGAACTGCCCGGCCTCCATCTTGTCCAGCAGCAGCGTCCCCAGCCGCGGGTCGGTGATGTTCTGGCTGCACGCCGCGCCCACCCCCGCCCGCGCGAACGCGCACCGCGCCGCCACCGCCGGGCTCGACGACGAGACGGCCACCCCGAACATCCGGGTCTCTGGACAACGGGCCGCAATCGAGAACGTCATGAACCGCCTCCGGCGAGGGACGAGAGACGAGAGACGTGAAACGAGCCGCGACCGCGCCAGAGCCACCTCGCGCCTCACCAGCGTCTCACGTCTCTCGTCTCTCGTCTCTCGTCTCTCGTCTCGCATCCCTCGTCTCCGGGATCACCGCCGTGACCTCGACCTCGACCACCCACTCCGGGCGGGCCAGCGCGCCGACCACCACGCCGGTGGAGACCGGGTAGACGCCCTTCAGCCAGCGGCCGATCACGGGGTAGACGGCATCGCGCAGGCGGGGGTCGGTCAGGTAGACCACGATCCGGCAGATGTCGCTGAGTTCGCTGCCCGCCTCGCGCAGCAACTCGTCGATGTTGGCCATCGCCCGCTCGGTCTGCGCCGCCGCGTCGCCGATACCGACCGATTCGCGCGTTTCGAGGTCCTGCCCCACCTGGCCGCGCAGGAAGACCATGTTGCCGGCCACCACCGCCTGGCAGAGGTCGTTGTCCAGTTTCTGTTCCGGGTAGGTGTCACGGGTGTTGAACGGCCTGATTCGCCGGTGCGTCGTCATGCGCCCGCTCCTCCCGCGCCTGGCCCGGCCGGAGCCGCCGCCAGTTTTTCTCCCGCCGCCGCGCCGGTGGTGGCCTGGCCGCCGCCGTTCGTGCCCGCCGTCTTCGTCCGCTGCTTCGCCGATAGCACCCGTTCGGAGATCCCGGCCGACTGCCGCGCCAGTTCCGCCGACGCGTCGAAATCGAAGTTCCGGTACACCGCCAGCAGGTGCGCGAACGGCGGCGACTGGGCGAAGAGTTGGAACGTCAGCCGGTGCCCGGCGTAGTCCGAATTGAGCAGGTCGCGGGCGAACGCCAGCAACTTGCGCCGGTCGTCGGCCGCCCAGTGCTCATTGATCGTGTAGTACTTCTCCAGCCACGGCGCGAGGTCCGGGCTGGCGAAACTCGCCGCGCTCGGCGTCACGCAGACCTGCCCTCCCGTCAGGTCGCGCGCCACGTGCATCATCTGCGCCAGTTGCGAGCAGGCCAGCACCCGCCCGGTGTAGAGCAGGCTCTGGTTCGGCATCAGCAGCCCGCCGGGGCTCTCCTCGGCCTCGGCGATCGCGGCGGTCAGGTGGGCGTTGATGCCCTCCCGCCAGACCGCCAGTTGCGCCAGTTTTTCCTGCACCGCCTGCTGCTTTTCCAGCCCGGTCTGCCGCGCGTTCAGCATCGCCGCGCCGATCAGCAAATCGGCGTAGCGCAGGATGCGCTGCACGAAGGCGAACGCCGAATAGCGGTGCAACGTCGCCCGGATAAAGGCGGCGGCCCGCGTGTGCCGGTAGAAGAGCACGTCCTCCCACGGGATGAACACGTCGTCGAAGACGATCAGCGTGTCGATCTCGTCGAACCGGTTGGAGAGCGGGTAGTCCTCGATGCTGCCCCGCCCGGCGAACCCGGAGCGGCAGATGTGCTTCATCCCCGGCGCGCCCATGTGGGCGATGAACCCGACCGCGTAGTCGCTGAGGACCGAATCGCCCCAGTTGGCGATCGTCGGCTTGACGAACGCCTGGTTGGCGTACGCCGCCGCCGTTTCGAACTTGGCCCCGCGCACGACGATGCCGCCGTCCGCCTCGCGCACGACGTGCAGCAGCATGTCCGGGTCCTGCTCCTGCGGGCGCTTGGAGCGGTCCCCCTTCGGGTCGGTGTTGGCCGAAACGTGGAACGGGTCGTCGTGCGCCGCGCGATCGACGTGGCGGCGGATGTTCTCCGAAAAGCGCGGATCGATCTCGTTGAGCACGTCCTGCCCGTCGTAGAGCGACCACATCTCGCCGACCGTCTCGTCGCCGACGCGGGTGACGACGCCGCCGACGTCGTCCAGCACGGCATCGACCGCGCGCCGCTTGTCTTTCCAATCCTGCTGCGTGCGCGGCAGCCGCGGCCCGACGGCGAAGCGCTCGCCGGTATCCGGGTCGGCGTACGTCATCACGTCCCGCGTGGCCGGGTCGTGGGCCATGTCGTAGATGCGGGCGCGGACGTCCACCAGAGGCTTGAAGGCGGGATGGGTCGGCACGTCCGCGACGCGCTCGCCGTCGATCCAGACCTCGCGGCCGTCGCGGATGGAATCGCGGTACTCGTCCCCGGTCCTGATCATGCGGAGTCCCTCGCGGTCGGGAGGCCGAAGCCGGGCGGACGCGGCATCACCGCCGGTCGCTCCGGACCGGTCCTGCGTACCCCTCGTTCACCCTCCCCAGCGCGACACCCGCACCTGACCGGAGGCGGTGGGCGCGCATCTTCGCAGCCCGCCGCCGCGTCGCGCAACACGGCGCAACGAAGCGGACATGCCGGCGGTTTCCTCATCGGCCCGCCGGACGCGCCCGCCCGGGGTCGATGGCCGCTGCCCAGTTGGTCCGGGCACCGGCGGCGCGGGCGCGGTGATGGCGGTTGCGAACATACCCCGGCCACCGAGACGCCCGGGGTTGAAACCCCGGGCTACGAAAACGAAGTCCCTCCGGGACTGAACATGGGCGCCGTTGCCCCGTCCGTCGGTTCCAACCCCGGAGGGGTTTCGTTCCCGTAGCCCGGGGTTTCAACCCCGGGCGGGCGCCGCATCATTTTCGTTACCGCCATCATCGCGTCCGCCCGGAGCCGGTGTCCGGATCACAAAGGCGACCGCCGCCAACCCCGGGCAGGCGTCGCCGGCGGTGGGATCAAATTGGCAAACGCCATCACCGCGCCCGCTCTGCCGATGCCCGGGTCAATGCATCATCCGCCCAGGTGGCCGCGGCTGCGGGTCGGCGTCCTACCCCTCGGCAATCCGCGCCCCGAGGCTCTGCAACTTGGGCACGAACCGCTCGTAGCCGCGGGCGAGGTGGTGGGTGTCGGTCACGGTCGTTTCGCCGTCGGCGACGAGGCCGGCGATCACCACCCCGGCCCCGGCCCGGATGTCGAGGCAGCGCACCGTCCCGCCACGAAGCGGCGTCGGGCCGCGGAATTCTGCGCGGTTGCCATAGCGGATCGCGCCGGGGATCGGCTGGCCGTCCGCGTCGATCGCCACCGAGCGCTCGACCGTCACGTCGGCCCCGAGGGCGCGGAGTTGGTCCGTGTAGCGCAGCCGGTCCTCGAAGACGCGCTCGACCAGCGTCGAGGTCCCGTTCGCCTGCGTCATCAGCACCGCGAAGGCCGCCTGCAGGTCGGTCGGGAAGCCGGGGAACGGCAGCGTTTGGATTTCCAGCGCCCGCAACTCGCCGCCGCCGCGGACCATCATCCGGTCCTCGTCCACCCAGACATCCGCGCCCGCTTCGCGCAGCTTGGAGGTCAGCGGCAGCATGTCGCCCGCCCGCACGTTGCGCAGCGTCACCTCGCCGCCGGTGACGACGCCGGCGATGGCGAAGGTGCCCGCCTCCAGCCGGTCCGGCAGGATCGTCTCGGAGACGCCGTGCAGCCGATCGACGCCCTCGACGGTGACGATCGGCGAACCGAGCCCGGTGATGCGCGCACCCATCCGGTTGAGCATGTTGCCGACGAAGACGATCTCCGGTTCGCAGGAGGCGTTGACGATGCGCGTCTTGCCCGAGGCCAGCGTGGCGGCCATCAGCAGGTTCTCGGTGCCGGTGTGGGACGGGTAATCCATGTAGATGCGCGCGCCGCGCAACCCGTCGGCGCGCGCCGCCACCGATCGGCCGTCCTCGTCGAAGGTGACGTCCGCGCCCATCTGGCGGAACCCGCGCACGTCCACGTCCACCGGCCGCGCCCCGAGTTGGCAGCCGCCGGGGGTGCTGGCGCTCATCTCCCCGAGCCGCGCCAGCAATGGGCCGGCGACGAGGAAACTGGCCCGCATCGCGCGGACGATGTCGGCCGGGGCGTCGCTGCGGGTGATCTCGGCGGCCCGCACCGTCACCCGCTTGCGGGCGGCGTCGAAGTCCACCTCGGCCCCGAGCGATTCCAGCAGCCGGCACATCGTGCGGATGTCGGCGAGGTCCGGTACGTTGTTGAGGACCGTTTCGTCCGTCGTCAGCAGCGTCGCCGCGAGGGCCGGCAAGGCCGCGTTCTTCGCGCCGCCGATGGTCACGTTGCCGCGCAGCGGCACGCCGCCGGCGATGCGGATGACGCGCTCGGCGGGCGCGGCGTCGGTCGCGGACGCGGTCGGGGATGTCAGGGTGGTCGCCACGCGATGCTCCTCGGGCGGTTGGGGCACGAGCCGGCTGCGGATCATCAGCGAAGCAGGATACCCCGCCGGGGCGCGGGGGTGCGAAAATGCGCGCCCCGGCACGACGCGTCCGCGACCGACGCGGCAGCGAGGATGGTCCGTGTTCGACACGAACGGCATGCTGTTCATCACCGGCCTGCTCGCCGTCGTCGCCGCGGCGGCCGGGGCGCTGATCACCCGCCGCTACGTGCCGACCGCCGTGCTGGAAGCCCACTTGCCGGCCGCCGGCGCCGTCTACGCCACGCTGGGCGTGCTCTACGCCGTCATCCTCGGGCAGATCGTGGTGGCGGCGTGGGACCGCTACGCCGACGCCGAATCGGCGGTCATCTCCGAGGTCGGGGCGCTCTTCAGCCTGATCCGGCTCGCCGACGCGCTGCCGCCGGAGGAAGGCGAACCGCTCCGGCAAGCGGCGTTCGCCTACGGCCGAACGGTGGTGGACGTGGAATGGCCGGCGATGGCGCGCCGTGACGCGCCGTCTCCCGAAGCGGCCAGCGCCTTATCCGCCATGTACCGGGCCTACGGCGTGGTCGCCGCCGGGCCGGACGGCGCGAACCCGGTCGTCGCCGCCTCGCTATCGGAACTCGACGCGCTCGACGACGCCCGCGGCGCGCGCCTGCTCGCCAGCATTTCCGGCATCCCGCCGCTCATGTGGGGGGTGCTCATCCTCGGCGGCATGGTCACGGTGGCGTTCACCTACATGTTCGCCGTCGCCAGCCGCACCGCGCACCTGCTGATGGTCGTCGCCGTCGCCGGCACGCTGGTGATGCTGCTGGCGCTGGTGGCGGGGCTGAACGAGCCGTTTCGCGAACCGATGGCGATCACCCCGGAAGGATTCGCCGCGATCCTCGACCACGCCGCGGCAACGCTCGGCGACGCGGGCGCGACGCCGACGCCGTAGGCGCGGTGCGCTTGGTGGGGAACGGCGACTGCGCCTTCGACGCCTGAAAGCGCGCCCTCATCCCCGGGCGACGGGAACGGACCCCTCCCCGGGTCGGGGCGGATTCCGGGCGGTTGCCTCCGCTGCCGCCGCCTGCCACCGCCCGGCGGGGCTGCGCGACGGTTTCTTACAGCGGCATTTATTCGGTATTTGTTCGGCGTTTATTCGGCGTTTATTCGGTCGGGGTGACCCTTGTACGTACGCGCAATCCTGGCCAAATAGGGGTTTCTTCGCGGATCCTCCCAGCCTCAACGCCCGGAACCCGCTCCCGGTTGCAACCGGCCCGTTCCGCCCGGGCGGGTGTCCGGGGGTCGCCGAAGAAACCCGGTTTCCGCATGGACATGCGAAAACCGCCGCCGAATAAACGGCGAATCAATACCGAATAAATACCGAACAAACTGGTGGGGTTGCGCCGCCGGCCGCTTCCCCGGCGACGGCGGTTCCGAACCGATCGGCCGGATTTCGCACGAGACCGGCGGACGGAGCCGCCATCCCCGACCCCAGTCCCGGCGGGACGTCGTCCGCGCAGCCCGGGACGATGGCCGGGGTATCTGGAAAACCACCATCATCCCCGGGCGGGCGGCGGTTGCCGCTGGACGCAAGCACCCTCCGTCACGCGCTCCTCGGCATCATCGCCCGGTTGACCCTTTCGAGATCCTGCCACGTTCGGCGACGATACCAGCCACGTGCATCCAGCCCAGCGGTAGCGGACACCCCGTTGCGCGCCGGGCCGATGCCGAACAATCGGGAACGCGGCGGCACCCATGCCGCCGTTTTCCACGGACCGCGCGACCGGGCGCCGGCGCGGCCCATGACGACGCCAGCGCGCCCCGGAGGCTTCGATGGACAGCAGGCGCATGGTCGACCCCGAACTCCTCCCGATGCTCGACCTGTTCCCGAACGGGCGGTTCACGGCGGGCGCCCTCGCCCAGACGCGGGCCGGCTTCGCCGCGCTGCTGGCCGAGGCGAGCGCCGCCGCTCCGGACGTTCCCGGCGTGGCCGTCAGCGAACGCAGCGTGCCCGGGCGCGACGGCGCGCCGGACGTGCGTGCGCTGGTCTACCTGCCGGACGACGCGCCGCGCCCGCTCCCCGCGCTGCTCTGGATCCACGGCGGCGGGCACGTGGTGGGCGTCGCCGAGCAATCCGGGCCGACCGTCAAGCGGATCGCGGCCGAGGTCGGCTGCGCGGTCGTCTCCGTCGATTACCGCCTGTCGCCGGAGACCCCGTTCCCCGGGCAACTGGAGGATTGTTACGCCGCCCTCGCCTGGCTGCGCGGCGCGTTCACCGACCTCGGCGTCGATCCCGACCGGATCGCGGTGGGCGGCGACAGCGCCGGCGGCGGGCTGGCGGCCGGGCTAGCGCTGCTGGCCCGCGACCGCGGCGAGATCCCGCTCGCCTACCAACTGCTGATCTACCCGATGCTCGACGACCGGACCGCCTCGACGGTGGAGCCGCCCGTGATGTGCGGCGAGTTCGTCTGGAACCGCGACGCCAACCGCTTCGGCTGGAACGCGTTCCTCGGGCAGGAGCCGGGCGGCGCGGACGTCTCCCCCTACGCCGCCCCGGCGCGCGCCGAATCGCTGGCCGGGTTGCCGCCGGCGTTCATCGGCGTCGGCGACCTCGACCTGTTCGCCGAGGAGGACATCGCCTACGCCGGGCGGCTCATCCGCGACGGCGTCCCCACGGAACTGCACGTCTACCCCGGCGCAATCCACGGCTTCTACAACATCCCCGGCGCGGCGATCGCGGAAGCGGCGACCGGGGATTACCTCGACGCGCTGCGCCGCGCCTTGCGCCGCGCCTGACGCCGGGCGCGCACGTCGATCCGGACCCGGAAACCGGTTCACCGAACGGAGGACGCCATGCGATTGCAGGGGAAGGTAGCCATCGTCACCGGGGCGGGCTCCGGCATCGGGCTGGCGACCGCCACCCGGTTCGCCGCTGAAGGGGCCTCGGTCGTCGCGACCGACCGGAACGGCGAACGGCTCGCCGCCGCCGTGGCCGGCATCACCGCGAGCGGCGGGCAGGCCGTCGCCGCGCAGGGCGACATCAGCGACCGGGCGACCGCCGAGGGCCTGACCGACCTGGCGCTGGAAACGTGGGGCCGCCTCGACGTGCTCGTCAACAACGCCGGGGTGATGGACTACATGCAAGGCGTCGGCGAGGTGACCGACGACGTCTGGCGGCGGGTGCTGGCGATCAACCTCGACGGGCCGATGTTTGCCAGCCGCCGCGCGGTCCGGCAGATGCTGGAGCAGGGCGGCGGCGCGATCGTCAACGTCGCCTCCACCGCCGGCATTTCCGGCGCGGCGGCGGGTGCGGCCTACACGGCGTCAAAACACGCGCTGGTCGGCCTGACCCGCAATACCGCCTGGATGTACGCCGACCGCGGCATCCGCTGCAACGCGATCTGCCCGGGCGGCACGGCAACCAACATTGCCGAGTCGATGCCGACCGACCGGCTCGATCCGGTCGGCGGCGCGCGGGCCGCCGCCTACAGCGCGCTGATCCCGGCCTTCCTCGAACCGGACGACATCGCGGCGTTGGCGCTGTTCCTCGCCTCCGACGAATCGCGGCACATCAACGGCGCGATCATCCCCGCCGACGCCGGCTGGACGGCGGCGTAGCCGGGCGACGGATGATCTCGGGTGCGGCTGCCTGCCGCGCCCGAGGATGACGACGACCGGGATCGACGCAACCGCCATCATCTCCGGCCATCGCCGACCGCCCGGAGATGATGGCGGTTGCTGTATTGATTCGGCCACGGTGATGCCCGGGGACGAATCCCCGGGCTTCGCCAACGAAGCCCCTCCGGGGCTGGGCACGGGCGGTGGTCGCCCTATTTTGGCAACCGCCATCAACCCCGGGCGATCGGCGATGGCGCACGATCCATCAGCCCGGCCAGAAGCGCGTCCCCGGATCAGTCCGCCGAAGCGGCGACCGCTTCCACCGCCGGGCGCAGACCCTGCGCCCACGGGCCGATCGCCTCAATGGCCGCCGCCGCGGCGAAGGCGTCGGCGTCGGCGAAGGTGCGGGCGACGACCTGCACCCCGGTCGGCACGCCGTCGCGGGAGAAGCCGGAAGGCATCGAAATCACCGGGCAGCGCGACGCGATGTTGAACGGGATCGTCATCAGGTGGTCGGATGCCGGCAGCGCATGGATGCCGAAGTCGGCGCCCTTGCCGGCTTCGAGCCCCGCCGGGCCGGCCGGCAGCGCCGGGATCGCCAGCGTCGGGCAGAGCAGGATGCGGTACTCCTCCAGCACCGCGCCGAGGGCCATCGTGGCATTGCCCTCCAGTTCGTAGCCGCGCAACACTCCGCTGCTGGCAGCCGCGCCGGTCACGGTGGCGAAGTCGATGGCGTAGGGCGTCAGCTTGTCGCGGTGCTCCTCCAGCAGGGCGGCGACCCAGGCGCCGAAGATCGCGCCGAAGTGGATCGCGGCGGCCTCGATGATCTCCCGCCGGTCCCAGCCGATGCTGACCTCCTCGACCTCCGCCCCGGCCGCGCGCAGCGCCTCGGCGGCGGCGAGCGTGTTTGCGCGCACGTCGGGATCGACGTCCCAGCCGTCGAGGTCCAGCGACAGCGCGACCTTCCAGCCGCGGACGTCGCCCGGCTCGGCCGGCAGCACGACCGTGTCCCGCAGCGAGGCGATGTCGCGCGGGTGCGGCCCGGAGATCACGTTCTGGAAGAGCGCGCAATCGGCCACGGTGCGGGCCAGCGGGCCCTCGTGGCAGTAGTGGTCGAGGTTGAAGGGCGGGTCCTGCGGCACCCTGCCGTACGGCGGCTTGTAGCCGACCACGCCGCAGCATGACGCCGGGATACGGATGCTGCCGCCGATGTCCGACCCGCCGGCCAGCGTCGTCGTACCCGCCGCCAGCGACGCGCCCGCGCCGCCGGAGGAACCGCCGACGTCGAAGGCGGTGTTCCACGGGTTGCGGGTGTCGCCGAACAGGCGCGACCAGGTGAACCCGGCGCAGGCGAACTCCGGCTGGGTGGTGCGGGCGTGGACGATGCCGCCGGCCGCCAGCACGCGCTCGGCCAGCGGCGCGGTGTGGTCGGCGACGTAATCGGCGTAGACCTCGGAGGCGAAGGTGTTGGGCTGCCCGGCGATGCCCATCTCCTCCTTGATCGCGACCGGGATGCCCTCCAGCGGGCGCGGGTCGTCGCCCTTGCCGAGGTAGCGCGCTTCCGCCTCGCGGGCCGATTCCAGCGCGGCGTCGAAAAACTCCCAGGTGAAGGCGTTGACCGTCGGCTCGACGGTCTCGGCGCGGGCGATGACCGCCTGCATCAGTTCGACCGGCGACAGCGCCTTTTCGCGGAACAGCGCCAGCGCCTCGGTTGCGGACAGGTAACTGGGATCGGCGGTTACCACCGCGGCCTCCTCGATCGCGTGCGTTCGGATGCGACTTCGCCGGCAGGATAGCGCGACCGGCCCGCGAGCGCTGAGCCAGCAGATTCGTCTGCCAAGCCCGGCCTCGGGTCGAAGCCGGGTTCGGTTCGTTGCGTTCGTTCGGAATGTCCCCTACCCCGCCGGGCGGATGTCCTGGTAGTAGAAGGTGAGGATGTTGATCGGGTTGAGCACGATGCCCTCGATCCCCTCGCGGTAGGCGATGGTAGAGACGGGGTGGGCGTAGAAAATGGCCGGCGGGTCCTCGGCGGTGATAATCCGCTGCACCTCGGCCACCGCCGCGTCGTAGGCGGCCGGGTCGGTCGCCGCCACAGCCTCGTCGAGCAGGTCCTGCACCGCTTCGTTGCAGTACCCGGTGAAGTTCGCGCCGCCCGCCGCGCCGTCCATCTCGCAGCCGACCAGCGCGTTCAACTGCGACCAGGCGTCGTTGTACGGCGGCCACCACGCCCACCAGAAGATGTCGGGCCGCTCCTCCGGGGTGGCGTCGCCGTAAAGCAGGCCGACGTAGGAGGTCGTCTCGATCTCGGTGATGGTCACGTGGAGCCCGAGTTCGGCGAGGTTGGCCTGGTACAACTGCGCCACCAGTTTGACGGTCTGGATGCCCGGCTCCAGCGCCAGTTCCAGCGTCGTGCCCTCGGGAACCCCGGCGGCGGCAAGCAACTCGCGCGCCTTGTCGAGGTCGGTCGCGTACATGAACGCTTCGGGGCTGAACCCGCGCAGCGACGGCGCGACGAATCCCGCCGGCTGGTCGGCGTAGCCCAGCCACAACCCGTCGATGACTTCGGCATACGGGAACGCCCAACTGAGCGCCTGCCGCGCCTCGGGCGAGGAAAGCGCGCCGGCCGGGTTCAGGTACAGGTAATCGACCCGCACCGATGGCGCGTCGGCGACGACGACGCCCGGAGCCCCGCGCAGCGCGTCGAAATCCTCCGGCGTCAGCGCCATCGTGAGATCGACCTCGCCGGTCTCGATCAACTGGCGCCGGGTCGAGTTCTCAGGCACCACCCGCAGGACGATCTGCTGGTAGGCCGGCAATTCCGGGCCGCCCCACCACGATTCGTTCTTTTCCAGCCGCAGCAACGACGCCGGTTCGAACTCGGCCAGCCGGTACGGCCCGGTGCCGCAGCCTTCGGCGTTGATCTGCGCCCAGGCACGGCCCCAGTCGCCGTCTTCGTCGTGCTCCCGCAGCAGGTTCGCGTTGACGACGAGCGTGCCGTAACTGGCGGCGACGGCGGCCTCGAACAGCGGCTGCGGGCGGCCGAGGTCGAAGACGACGGTGCGCGCGTCCGGCGCGGAGATGGCGTCGATGCTCGGCACGAAGCGGGTCCAGTCGGCCCCGGCGCCGTAGCCGACGGTCATGTACCGCTCGAAGGAGAGGCGGACCGCCTCGGCATCGCAGGGGGAGCCGTCCTGGAAGGTGATCCCGTCGCGAAGGGTGAAGGTCCAGACGCTCTGGTCCTCGTTGGCGTCCCACGATTCGGCCAGCAACCCGACGTATTCGTCGGTCGCCGCGCCCTTCAGCGCGATCAGCCCCTCGTAGATGCCGAGCACCGCCAGCGACGAGCGGGCGTCGGCGGCGAGGTGCGGGTCGAGGTCGGAGGGAGAGCCGTCCAGCGCCAGCGTCAGCGTCGGCCCGTCGGCCTGCCGCCGCGCGAGGGTCGCCGGAGACGGCCCCTGCGCCGGCGCGGCGAGGGAAGGGCGTCCGTCGCGACCGATCAGGCCGGCGGCGAGCCCCGCCGCGGTGCCGGCC
>JAFAEX010000122.1 GCA_023423795.1 Chloroflexota bacterium
GGTTCCTCCTCGCCGGCCCGGCCATGCTGGCCGACGGCAGCGACGCCGAACGGGGGTGGACCGTCCTCGCGGCCATCGCCGCCTGGGTGCTGCTCGCTGCCGCCGCCCGCTGGCTCGCCGGGTCGCCTCCCGCCGCGACATCCGTCACCGCCGGGGCGATGTCCGTACCGCCGCTGCTCGCGCTCGCCGAACCCGGCGCGTGGCCCGTCGCCGCCGCGCTGCTGGCCGGTATCGTAGTCGGCCTCGCGGCAGGTACGGTCGGAACCTGTTAGGGATTGCCGAAGTTCGCAACAAGCGACCGTCGGCCCGGTGACGGATCGACCAGGTTTCGCGCCCATCCATCGGCGGAATGAGGCCGATTCCGGGATGCCGGTCGAGGTGAGGGCCGAAGGCCCGGGCGGCCGGCGATGGCCGGTGTGAACGGGCAGCCGCCACGGTCCCGCCGCCACAGACGGCGTCGGATGCACCCTGCCGGAGGGGCGCGATCAGGGCGGTTCCATGAACTCCGTCCGATCGACCTGCAACTGGCGCTGCCGGTGGGCGGGACGGCGGCGCGATCACTCCGAGTTCTTCGGCATTTATTCGATATTTGTTCGGTATTTCTTCGCCGTTTATTCGGCGGCGGTTTTCCCATAACCACGCGGAATCCGGGCTTCTTCGGCGACCCCTGTCAGCCTCCCGGACGCAAACGGGGCAAGCGCGTCCGGCACGGGGTTCCGGACGCTGGGTGCGGGAGGGGGCGCGAATAAACTCCAGATCGGTCGTGATGGCGCGTACGTACGCGCCGTTCCTCGACCGAATAAATGCCGAATAAACGCCGAATAAATACCGAACAAATGGACGTCGCGGGGCGTCGTTGGGTCCCGCCGCGAACGGCGGCGCCCGATGTCGGGTGGCTGCCCGCAACTGGCGGCGGCAGCAAGGCAACCACCCGGATTCCGCATGACGCGTTCGACCCGGCTTCCGGCCCCGGCCGGGCGCGGTTCGCACGTCGAGCACGGAGCAGCGCCCCGGACCAACGAACCCGGTTCGGAACCCCAGGTCATCCCGCCAGCCGGACCCGCCGCCACCGGCGCCCCGGCATCCGCGAAACCCGGAATTGATTGTCCACTAAATTGACAGACATTGTCCAATCCACTAGGATCGGCCCGTCAACGCCCCGCGCGGCCCCGCCCGCTCGCCATTCCCCGGAGGGCTCCCAGGATGCACACCCTGTCGCCGAGCGCCGGCCAAGTCCACGGTCTCGCCGCGCTCCCCCTCGACGGCGCGGCCATCCGCGCCGATTTCCCGATCCTCCAGCAGACCGACGACAAGGGCAATCCGCTCGCCTACCTCGATTCGGCCTCCTCCTCCCAGAAGCCGACGCCGGTGCTGGACGCCCTCGACGACTACTACCGGCACGCCAACGCCAACATCCACCGGGGCCGCTACGCCCTTTCCGATCTCGCCACCGCCCGCTACGAAAACGCGCGCGAGCGCGTCGCCGCCTTCCTCAACGCGCCGTCGCCGCGCCAGTGCGTCTTCGTCCGCAACACCACCGAGGCGATCAACCTCGTCGCCCACTCCTGGGGCCGCTCGTTCCTGCAGCCCGGCGACGTCGTCGCCTGCACGCTGCTGGACCACCACTCCAACCTCGTGCCGTGGCAACTCGCCACCGAGGCGCGCGGCGCGCGGCTCGTCCACGTCGGCATCACCCCGGACGGCCGATTGGACATGAACCACCTCGACGAGATCCTGGCGCTGCGCCCGCGGCTGGTCGCCTTCCCGCTGGTCTCCAACGCCATCGGCACCACGGTCGAGGCGGCCGAGGTGATCCGCCGGGCGAAGGCGGCCGGCGCGCTCACGCTGGTGGACGCCGCGCAAGGCGCTCCCCACCTGCCGCTCGACGTGCAGGCGCTCGGCTGCGACTTCCTCGCGCTGTCGGGCCACAAATTGCTGGCGCCGATGGGCTCCGGCGTCCTCTTCGCCCGCACCGACCTACTGGACGCCATGCCGCCGTTCATGGCCGGCGGCGGCATGGTGCGCCGGGTGGAACCGGGCCGCGCCACCTGGGCCAGTGCTCCGGAAAAGTTCGAAGCGGGCACTCCCGCCGTTGGGGAAGCCATCGGGCTCGGGGTTGCCGTCGATTACCTCGCCAACCTCGGGCTGGACCGCGTCCACGCCCACGAAGTCCGGCTCGCCGAGCGCGCCCGGGCCGGGCTGGAAACCATCCCCGGCGTCACCATCCGCGGCCCGCTCGATCCCGCCCTGCGCGGCGGCATCGTCTCGTTCACCGTAGCCGGGCTGGACCCGGTCGAGATCGCGGCCCGGCTCGACGCCGCCAACATCGCGGTGCGCGCCGGCATGCACTGTTGCCACCCGCTCTTCGACGCGCTCGGGCTCGACGGCATCGTGCGCGCCTCGTTTTACGTCTATAACACCGAGGGCGACGCCGATCGCCTCGTCGCCGCCGTCGGCGACGCCGCCGCAACGCTTGCACCGCGCGCATTCGCGATCGACCCCGCCAACCCCTGCCGCCGCCCCGTCGCCTGAAGGTCCTGCGCTCACGTCTCACGTCTCTCGTCTCTCGTCTCTCGTCTCTCGCCTGTCGCCTGTCGCCTGCACCTCGGGAGGCCCAATGTTCCTCAGGCAGTTCCTCGACGACCGCTGCGGGTGCGCCTCGTACCTCGTGGCCTGCCGCGACACCGGCGATGCCGCGATCATCGACCCCGCCATCGCCACCGAGCAATACGAGCGGGTGCTGGCCGGCCGCGGCTTCCGGCTGCGCTACGCCATCGACACCCACGTCCACGCCGACCACGTCTCCGGCGCGCGCGCGCTCGCCCGCGCGCACGACGCCGAGGTCTGCCTGCACCAGTCGGCGAACGTCACCTACGCCTTCCGGCCGCTTTCGGACGGGGACACGGTCGGCGTCGGGCGGCTGCGGCTGCGGGTGATGCACACGCCGGGTCACCGACCAGAATTGATGTCCCTGCTGCTGATCGACCCCGACCGCGGGCCGGAACCGCTGGCCGTCATGACCGGCGATTCGCTGCTGGCCGGCGACGCCGGCCGCCCCGACTTCGGCGGCGGCGACGCGGTCGCGCAGCACCGCTCGCTGGCGCGCCTGCTGGCGCTGCCGGAGTGGGTGCAGGTGCTGCCCGGCCACTTCGAGGGACCGTGCGGCGCGGGCATGAGCGGCGCGGCCTCCTCCACCATCGGCTACGAGCGGCGCTACAACCCGCTCGCCGGGCTGGAGCGCGACGACTTCGTGGCGCGCCTCACCGGGACCATCCCCCCGCGCCCGCTGAACCAGGAGGCGATCGAGGCGACCAACCGCGGCCAGGAAGAGATGCCCTGGGCGATGCTGACCAGTTCGCCCGCCGTCCGCCAGGTCACCATCCACGACGTCGAGGAGGTGCGCCACCGCGCGCTGCTGATCGACGTCCGCGAGCCGGAGGAGTTCGTGCGCGGCCACGTGCCGGGCGCGATCAACGTGCCGCAGGCCGAACTCGCCGGGTGGCAGCGCGGCGCGCCCCGGGACCGCGACCTGTTCTTCATCTGCCAATCCGGCCGCCGTTCGTTGCACGCGGCGCAGTTCCTGGCCCAGTGCGGCATCGAGCGGGTAGCGTCCGTCGCCGGCGGCACGCAGGCCTGGGCCGACGCCGGCAAGCCGCTCGTCGCCGCCGCCCTCAGCGACCGCACGGTCGCCTGATTCCCGCCGTGATTTCCCTCGTGGCCCCCTCACCCACCACCGCGCGACGCCCGAACCCGGTTTCGGCCGTCGCGCCCGCCGGGCCCAACCACGGCCGGCTCACCTGGGCGTTCCGCCCGAATTACTCGTCGTACGTCGATCTGCTCGGCACGGCCCGCTTCCGCGGACGCTGACCGGGCGCGGTTCCCCGCCTGTTCCCGAGGGCAGTTCACCGCCGCGACCTCGCCCACGCCGATCCGCGCAATCCCGGCCCGTGCCCCGAGCGCGCGGCCGGCGGGAGGGCGGCGCGTCGCCGCCAAACCGCCCCGGGCGAACCGCCCGGCGATCCCTCGAGCAACCGCCCCACCGTCGAAACGACATCGCCCGGGCTCGCACCGGGCGCGGGGCGCAGCCTACCCACCACGACGCCCCGGAAAGGACGACCCGTGACCACCGCGAACGAACTGCGCCCGGTCATCGACCGCGCCGGCCGCATCGACCGCCGGCAATTGCTCGCCCACGGCGCGCGCCTCGGCCTCGCCGCGCCGCTGGTCGCCGAACTGGTGCGCTCGGCGCCGGGCGCGGCGGCCGCGGCGCTGCCCCACAGCATCGCCGCGCTGCCCGCCCGGCAGGACGGCGACCGGCTCACCTTCACCTTCGTGCGCGACGACACGATCGCCGACCTCGACCCCTACTGGTACTACAACGAGGGCGCGGGTGGCATCCACCTCGCCACCTACGAGGCGCTCATCCAGTACGCCGGCTCCAGCACGAGCGAATTCGCACCCTCGCTGGCCGAATCCTGGGACGTCAGCGACGACGGCACGACCTACACCTTCAACCTCTTCGACAACGTCACCTTCCACAGCGGCGACCCGCTGACAGCGCAGACGGTCAAGGATGCCTACACCCGCTGCATCCGGCTGGAACGCAGCATCTCCAACGTCATCACCCGCTTCGTGCAGGATCCGGAGCAGATCGTAGTCGTGGACGACCGCACGGTCCGCTTCGACCTCGGCCGCCCGCAGCCGCTGTTCCTTTCCGCGATGGCCGGCGCGTTCGGCACCTGGGTGGTCAACCCGCGCCACGTCGAAGAGCAGAAGACCGACGACGACCCCTGGGCGCACGAGTGGTTCCGGGAAAACGTCGATGGTTCCGGGCCGTGGGCGCTCAAGGAGTTCCTGCCGACCGAACAGATCGTGCTGGAACGGTACGAGAACTACCGCGAAGGCTGGTCGGAAGACCAGTTCCGCCGGGTGGTGCTGCGGTTCGTCCCGGAATCCGCCGTCCGCCAGCAACTCGTCGAACAGGGCGCGGCCGACGCCACGACCCACAACCTGACGCCGGACGCGCTCGATTCCCTGCGCCAGAACCCCGACCTGCAGGTCGTCACCTACGACTCGACGCTCGCGACCTGGGTGGCGATGAACGCGGTCCGCCTGCCGCGCGAGGCACGCATCGGGTTCTCGTGGGCCTTCCCCTACGACGACGTCGTGGACGGCGCCTACAAGGGGCTGATGAAGCGCTCCGGCCCGATCCCGACCACCATCCGCGGTTACGACCCGGACATCTTTCTTTACCAGACCGACCTCGCGAAGGCGAAGGAGCTGATCCTCGCCGCCGGGTTCGCCGAGGGCGACACCTTCGACTACGTGCTGGAGGCCGGCAACCCGATCGAGGAGACGGTCGCCCAACTCTTCCAGGCCAACCTCGCCGAGATCGGGTTCGGGCTCGACGTGGTCATCCTCGACCCGGCGACCGTCTCCGACATGATCTACGCCGACAACGACCCCGAAACGCTGCCGTTCTTCTTCGGCGGGCGCGGCTGGTGGCCGGACTACAACGACCCCTACAACCAGCTTTACCCGAGTTTCGCCGCGGCATCCATCGGCGGCGGCAACGCCAGCCACTGGGTGAACGACCGGTTCGAGGAACTCATGGCCGCCGCGGCCGCCTACACCGACGAGGCGGAACTGGCCGTCCTCATGGAGGAAGCCCAGAACATCCTCACCGAGCAGGACCCGCCCGCCATCTACTACGGCCAGCAACTCTGGTACACCGTCCTGCGCGGCGACGTCGAAGGCTTCGGCTGGAACCCCCTCTACCTCAGTTCGTACCACCCCTTGCGCAACCTGCGCCGGGCCGCGTCCTGACGCGCCCGGTTCCCGGAGGCACCCCATGACCGACGCCACCGCCGTCTACACGCCCGCCGACTTCGTGCGCGACGCCGAACGCATCCTCGACATCCACGGCCCGACCCCGGCCGGTTTCGACGCCATCGGCGACCGCCTGCGCGACCTCGGCCGCCAGCCCGGACTGATCACCGACGAGCACCTCGAATCGCTGCACGGCAGCGGATCGAGCGCGACGATCCTCGTCGAGAGCAACGACCACCACTGCGCCCTCATGCTGGCCCGCTTCCCGGCCGAAGCGCCGACCCCCGTCCACGACCACAACTCGTGGGGCGTCGCCTGCGTGGTGCGCGGCCGCGACCGCTACCTCCGCTGGGAGCGCCACGACGACGGCGCCGACCCGCACCACGCCGACGTCCGCCTCGCCGAAGAGCGCGTGCTCGAAACCGGCGACGTCGTCTGGTTCGGCCCGCCGCCCCACGACATCCACAGCCAGCAGGGCATCGGCGACGCGGCCTGGGAGCTGGTCTTCTTCGGGACCAACCCGAACACCCGGCCCCGCGCCTACTACGACCCGGAAAGCGGCTACGTGGAACACGCCCCGGCGACCCGCTAGGCACTCCCCCGCCTTCCCGTACGACAGCCACCCCCACCTCGCGTTTCGCCGCTCCATCGAACGAAAGGCACGGCCGGATCACCGCCGCACGCAGGCGCATGCGCGCCACACCGTCCCCATCGCACGACGACCGCAAACGGAGATCCCCATGACCGAGCACACGTCCCCCGAACTCACCGGCTTCTCGGCGGCCGCGTCCGCCCGCGCCAACCGGCTCGTCCTCCCCTCGTCCGTCCTCACCACGAAGCGCGGCGAAGGACGCTTCGACCGCCGCTCGGTGCTGCGCGCCGGGGCGGTCGGCGCGGCGGCGCTGGCGCTCGGGGTGGCCGGGCGGGGAGCGATAGCCCGGCAGTCCGGCGACCTCAAACCGGTGACGCTGGCCTGGAACGCCTCGGCGATCTGCACCGCCTCGGCCCCGGTGGCGAAGGACGAAGGCATCTTCGAAGACCACGGGCTGGCGGTCGAATTCATCAACTTCGGCGGCTCCACCGAGCAGTTGCTGGAAGCCATCGCCACCGGCAAGGCCGATGCCGGCGTCGGCATGGCGCTGCGCTGGCTGAAGCCGATGGAGCAGGGCTTCGACGTCAACATCACCGCCGGCATCCACGGCGGCTGCATGCGCCTGCTGGGCGCGACCGAGCAGGGCATCACCACCCTCGCCAGCCTGAAGGGCAAGACGGTCGCGATCTCCGACCAGGCCGGACCGGCGAAGAACTTCTTCTCCATCCTCCTCCAGAAGGAAGGCATCGACCCGTTTACCGAGGTGACCTGGAAGCAGTACCCGGCCGACGTGCTGCCGCTGGCGGTCGAAAAGGGCGAGGCCCACGCCCTCGCCGACGGCGACCCGCGCACCTGGCTCTTCCTGCGCGACGCGAACGGCTCGCTGATCGAGATCGCGACCAACCTTTCCGGCGAATACGCCCACCGCACCTGCTGCATCGTCGGCATCCGTGGCAGCCTGGTTCGCGACGAACCCGCGGTCGCCGCCGCGCTCACCCAGTCCCTGCTGGAAGGCGGCCAGATCGTCTCCTCGCAGCCGGAAATCGGCGCCGAGGCCTTCTCGAAGTACGGCGGCATCGGCTCCATCGCCGACCTCACCGAGATGCTCGGCAGCCAGACGCACGGCCACCAGCCGGTCGGCGACGAACTGCTCGACAACATCGCCGCCTACGCCGACGAACTGAAACTGGTCGGCGTCTTCGAGGAGGACACCGACAGCGCGGCGTTCGCGGCCTCGGTCTACGCCGACGTGCTGAACTGAGGAACCGACGATGGCCCAATCACCAACCGCGCCGACGGGCGCATCCATCCCCATCGGGGCGCCCGCCTCGGCGGCAACCGGATTTCCCGACGGCTTCGGCGTCTGGCCGACCGGCCTGCTGGCCGCGCTCTCGTGGGCGGTCACGGCCGCCTTCATCGCCTGGTGGCCGTCGCGCGAGGGCGCGGCGGACACCGGCATCCTCACCGGCGTCGTCCTCGTGGCGGCGGCGCTCCTGCTCGCGCTCGGCCTCGCCGGCGACCGGCTCGGGCCGTTCTCCGCGTGGCTGCGCCCGGCCGGGGCGTGGCTGGTCGCGCTGCCGCTCGGGCTGCTCTTTTGGGACGCCGTCACCGACACGTTCGCGCTCCTGCCGCCGCCGTTCTTCGCCTCGCCGGCGGCCATCCTGAATGTGTATGTGGACGACTGGCCGAAGCTCGGCACCAGCCTGCTCCACTCGGTGCGGCTGCTGGCCATCGGCTACGCCGTCGGCGCGGTGCTCGGGTTCGCGACCGGCATCGCCATCGGCTGGTGGAAGATCGCCGGCTACTGGCTCCACCCCGTGCTGCGCTTCGTCGGCCCGCTGCCGGCGACCGCCTGGCTGCCGATCGCCTTCTTCGTCTTCCCATCGAGTTTCACCGCCGGCACCTTCCTGGTCGCGCTCGCGGCCGGGGTGCCGGTCACGATCCTCACCTGGTCCGGCGTTTCCGGGGTGGACAAGGACTACTACGACATCGCTCGCACCCTCGGCGCGAGCCAGGGCTTCCTCGTCCGCAAGGTCGCCATCCCCGCCGCCATGCCGCACGTCTTCGTCGGGCTCTTCATGGGGCTGGGCGCGTCGTTCGCGGTGCTCGTCGTCGCCGAGATGCTCGGCGTCGAGGCCGGGCTCGGCTGGTACCTCCAGTGGGCCCAGGGCTGGGCGGCCTATCCCAGCATGTACGCCGCGCTGCTGGTGATGGCGGTGATGTGCTCCGGGCTGGTGACGCTGCTGTTCTGGACGCGCGACCGCACGCTGGCGTGGCAGAAGGGGCTTGTCCGATGGTAGCCCTCCACGCCGCTCCGGTTCCGCCCGCCGTCTCCGGTCTCTCGCTCGACATCGACGGCGTGCACCACCACTTCGACTACGGCGGCCGCCCGCTGCCGGTGCTCGAGGCCATCGACCTCCAGGTCGCGGCGGGGGAGTTCGTCGCCATCCTCGGGCCGAGCGGTTGCGGCAAATCGACCCTGCTGCGCCTCGTCGCCGGGCTGGACGAACCGCGAACCGGCGCGATCGCCGCCGACGGCGCGCCGATCCTCGGGCCGGACCCGTCCCGCATCCTGATGTTTCAGGACCCGACCCTCTACCCGTGGCGCACCGTCTGGGACAACGCCGCGCTGGGGCTGGAAGCGCGCGGGCTGCTGCGGGCGCAGCGCGGGCGCGTTGACGACGCGCTGGCGCTGGTCGGGCTGGCCGATTTCGGCGCGGCCTACCCCCGCCAACTCTCGGGCGGCATGGCGCAGCGGGTGGCGCTGGCCCGTGCCCTCGTCAACGACCCGCGCCTGCTGCTGCTGGACGAACCGTTCGCCAAACTCGACTCGCTGACCCGGATCACGATGCAGGCGGAACTGATCCGGCTCTGGCAGGAGACCGGGTTCACCGCGCTGCTCGTCACCCACGACGTGGAGGAGGCGCTGTTCCTCGCCCAGCGCGTCCTCGTTTTCAGCGACCGCCCGGCCCGGCTCAAGTCCGAACTGGTGGTCGAACGCCCCTACCCGCGCCATCGCGGCGACCCGTACCTCGCCGAACTGCGCCGCCGCGTGCTCGACGACCTCGGGCTCGCCGAAACCTGGTGATCGCTTCCGTTCGCTCGCTGGAGAACCCTCGCATGACACTCGACCCGTCGCGCGTCCGCCTCGGCCGGCGCTCCATCGTCGCCACCTCGCTCGGGGCCACGCTCGCCCTCGGCGGCGTCCGCTCCCGGGCGTTCGCCCAGGACCGCGAGGTCCGCATCGGCTACCAGAAGGGATCGGCCGTCCTGCTGATCCTGAAGAGCACCGGCACGCTGGAGGAGCGGCTCGGCGACTTCGGCTACGCCGTTTCCTGGACCGAGTTCCCGGCCGCTCTGCCGCTGCTGGAGGCGATGAACGCCGGCAGCGTCAACTTTGGCAGTACCGGCGCCGCTCCGGTGATCTTCGCCCAGGCCGCCGGCACGGACCCCGTCTACGCGCTCTCGACCGCCTCCTCGCCGAAATCGCAGGCCATCATCGTGCCGGCGGATTCGCCGATCGAAACGGCCGCCGACCTCGCCGGCAAGACCGTCGCCGCCGCCAAGGGCTCGATCGCGCTGGCGTTGCTGGTGCGGGCGCTGGAATCGGCCGGTCTCCAGTGGGGCGACGCCGAACCGGCCTACCTGCTGCCGGCCGACGCCAAGGCGGCCTTCACCGGCGGCAGCATCGATGCATGGTCGATCTGGGACCCGTACTATGCCGCAGAGGAATTCGCCTCGGGCGCGCGCGCCGTCGAGACGAATGAGAGTCTCGGGATGCCGAACCGCGGCTTCTACACCGCCGACCGGCGCTTCGCCGAGGAGCACGGCGACGCGTTGGCCGTCCTCGCCGCGGCGCTGGGCGAGACGGAAACCTGGGTAGGCGAGCACCCGGAGGAGGTCGCCGAAACGATCGCGGCCGAGATCGGGATGGACGCGCGGGTGCTGCTCGCCGCCGAGCAACGCAAGGTCTACGGGACCGAGTCAATCTCGGATGACGTGCTCGCCGGCCAGCAGGACCTGGCCGACATGTTCTTCGGCCTCGGGTTGATCCCGGAGCCGCTCGACGTTTCGCAGGCGACGTTGCCCGCGTTGTCCACGCTGGCGTCGTAATCGAGCCGGTGCGCCCCGACCGCTCGCCGGGGCGCACCGGCAACCAGCAGCGCGACACCCATCCCGGAACGGAGGTCCACCAGATGCCCATCGAATTCGTCGGCATGATCCGCAGCAACGACACCTCGGAAATCCACTCCGCCGACGCCACGAAGGAATCGAACATCGACCCCGGCTTCGTCCGCGACTTCGCCCGCGCCCACGAGGAAGGCGGGTTCGACCGGGTGCTGATCGGCTACTACTCCACCGGGCCGGACGGCTGGTCGATCGCTTCCCACGCCGCCGCCCACACCGAGCGGCTGCACATGCTGGTCGCCCACCGGCCGGGCTTCGTCGCCCCGACGCTGGCGGCGCGCAAGGCGATCACCCTCGACCACCTCACCGGCGGCCGCATCTCGCTCAACATCGTCACCGGCGGCAGCGACGAGGACCAGGCCCGCGACGGCGACTGGACGACCAAGGACGAGCGCTACCGGCGCACCGACGAATACCTCGACGTCCTGAAGAAGGTCTGGACCAGCGACGCCCCGTTCGACCACGAGGGCACGTTCTACCGGATCAAGGGCGGTTTCTCCGACGCCAAACCGGTCCAGCCGACGATCCCGCTCTACTTCGGCGGGGCGTCCGGCGCGGCGGTGCCGGTCGGCGCGAAGCATGCCGACGTCTACATGCTCTGGGGCGAACCGCTGGCGGCGGTGAAGGAACGCATCGCGGCCGTTCGCGCCGCCGCCCCGGCCGGTCGGTCGCCCCGGTTCAGCGTCTCCTTACGCCCGATCCTCGGCCGCACCGAGGAGGAGGCGTGGGAGAAGGCGCGAGGCTACCTCGACCAGATCGTCTCCCACCGCAGCGGCGGCTACCTGCCCGGCGTCTCGACCCGCCCCGGAGCGACCGGATCGCAGCGATTGCTGGACTTCGCGAAGGACCAGGAGATCTTCGACGAGCGGCTGTGGATGCCGATCGCGGCGGCGACCGGGGCGGGCGGCAATACCACCGCGCTCGTTGGCACCCCGGAGCAGGTGGCCGAATCGCTGCTGGCCTACTACGACCTCGGCGTGACCACCATCCTGATCCGCGGCTTCCGCCCCTACGACGACGCCGTGGAATACGGCCGCGAGTTGCTGCCGCTGGTCCGCGCCGAGGTTGCCCGCCGCGAACGGGCCGCCGTCGCCGCCGACTGACACCCCGCGAGCCTCGCCCGCACGGACGACGCATGGCGCGACCGGCCGCCGCCCCTCGGCGACCGTTGCCGGCGGTCGTGCCCGAAAAGCGGGCGTGGCGCAGGATCACCTGCCCCGCACCCACGGCCCAATCGTCATCCCGCGCTGCGCCGCCAACCCGAGTGCGTCGAGGGGCCGTGTCGCCTCTTGACTCCTCGACGCCTCGACTCCTCGACTCCGGAGCCGCCCATGACCTTCCCGAAAACCGAACGCCAGGCGCGATTCATCGAGATGGCCGACCGCCTCGCCGGGCCGATCGCCGAGCGCGCGGAGCGGATCGACCTCGAAAACCGGTTCCCGACCGAGAACTTCCGGGAACTCCACGAAACGGGCTACCTCGGCCTGACGATCCCCGAGCGCTTCGGCGGCCTCGGCGCGAACCCGCTCGAATTCGCGCTCGCGCAGGAACGCATCGCCTACGCCTGCGGCTCGACCGGCCTTGCCAGCAGCATGCACCTGATCCTGCTCGGCCGGCTCGGCGACGGCGACCTCTGGCCGGACGACATTTTCGGCCGCGTCTGCCGCGACGCCATCGAGCGCGGCGCGCTGATCAACGCCGTCAACAGCGAACCGGACCTCGGCAGCCCCAGCCAAGGCGCCCTGCCCAGCACCACCGCGACCCGCGTCCCCGGCGGCTGGAAGATCGAGGGGCGCAAGCGCTGGGCAAGCCTCGCGCCCGAACTGTCGTGGCTGTTCAGCCTGGTCGCCGTCGTCGATGGCGACGCGCCGCCGCGACGCGGCAACGTGCTCATCCCCGCCGACGCCCGCGGGGTGCGGGTCGAGGAAACGTGGAACAACCTCGGCATGCGCGGCACCGCCAGCCACGACGTCGTCTTCGACGGTGTGATCGTGCCGAACGACGCGCTGCTGCCCGCCGAAGGACCGGTCGCCGCGGCGTCCGCGCCGTGGTTCATCTTCCCTGGAGCGGCCGTTTACCTCGGCATCGCGCAGGCCGCGCGCGACGCGGCGGTCGAGTTCGCCCGCAACCGCCGCCCGAACGGCATGTCCGGCTCCATCGCCGAACTGCCGACCGTGCAACACAAGGTCGCCGAGATGGACCTCGCGCTGCTGCCGGCCCGAACCCTGCTGTACGCCACTGCCGAGCGCTGGGTGCACCACCCGGAGGAGCGCGACGCGCTCGCGTGGCAACTCCCGGCGGCCAAGTACACCGTGACCGCCGCCGCGCTGAAGGTCACCGATCTCGCGCTGCGGGTCGTGGGCTCGGCCGGGCTGGCGCTGCACTCGCCGCTGCAACGGTTCTTCCGCGACGCGCGCACGGCGCTCGGCCACCCGCCGATGGAGGATGCCGTTCTGACGCTCGTCGGAAAGACCGCCCTCGGCCTGCTCCCGGAACAGTCAGCAGCAGCCGCCCAGCCGACCCCGGCCCGCGAAGCAGCGACCCAACCCGCGTTGGCGGCACGCTGACCGGCCACCGGGCGGCGCCCGACCCGGACGAACCCAATCACACGGCGTTAGCGATCCAATCGGGCCGGATTCGGTCCAGACGCAATCCGCATCGAACGCGGGCAACACGGAGGCAACCATGAGCGGCGTGCAGGGATACCTCGACGCCAAGCGGACGGCGATGCGCGCCCAGCGGACGCGGGTGGCGAGCGGCGAGGCCGCCCCGAAGCGCGTGTCGGCGCAGGTGAACGTCGAAGGACGCGCCGGCGTCCGCCGCGTGCGCGTGCGCGATTTCCAGTTCCTGACCGACAGCGGGCCGGAGACCGGCGGCTTCGACCTCGGGCCGTCGCCGGTCGAGGTGCTGCTCGGGGCGCTCGGCGGCTGCCTCGCCCACACGATCGTCGTGCAGGCCGCCCTGCGCGGCGTGCCGCTGGACGCGCTTTCCGTCGATGTCTCGGCCACGGTCGATCCGCGCGCCGGGCACCCGGCCCACCCCGACGTGCCGGTGCACCCACGCGAGATCGCCTACGTCGCGCGCATCGACAGCCCGGCCGACGAAGCCACGGTCCGGGCGCTGCTCGACGCGGCCGAGCGCGTCTGCCCGGTGACCGCGCTGCTGACGGAGCCGCAGGAGGTGACCGGTTCGCTCGCCTACCGCCACTCCGGCGCCGCGGCGGAACCCGTGGCGGCGGACTAGCGACGGAGCAGGATCCGCGGCTCGTCGTCCAATCCAGTCTCCTGCCTGGAGGGCGTGTCGGCGCCTCCCTCCCCGTTATCCCGAGCCTGTCCAGGGATTTCGTTCTTCCCGAGTGTGTGATACGAAATCCGGTTGATCGGTGCGGCACTCCGTTCGTCGGTCGTAGGGGAGGGACCCGTGCCCGCCCGCGTCCGTACGCGGATTCGGGCACGGGTCCCTCCCCTACGACCGCACGCCGTCACGGGCAGGCGAAGCGGCAGCGATCAGCCGGATTCCGTACGAGAACGACGAGATCCCTCGACAGGCTCGGGAGGGCGGCATTGGACGCACGCCCGGGGCGGTTGACGGGCCGGGCCGAAAATCCCGACACTCCGTCCACGGATGCGCGCCGCGCGATGACCCGACCCCAGGAGAGAACTCGTTGACCATCGCCGCCAAACCCAACAGTTCCCACTGGGGCACGTTCGACGCGGTCGTCGAAGGCGACCGCGTCGTGGAGATCCGGCCGTTCGCCGAGGACCCGAACCCGTCGCCGCTGCTCGGCAACATCGCCGACGGCATCCGGAGCCGCTCCCGCGTCACCCAGCCGATGGCCCGCGCCGGCTGGCTCGCCAACGGGCCTGGCCCGGACGGCCGCCGGGGCGCGGACGAGTGGGTGGTGCTGGAATGGGACGAGGCCATTTCGCTCGCCGCCGCCGAGTACCGCCGCGTCTACCGCGACCACGGGGCCGAAGCCGTCTACGGCGGCTCCTACGGCTGGGCGAGCGCCGGCCGCTTCCACCACGCCCAAAGCCAGGTCCATCGGTTCCTGAACGTGCTCGGCGGCTACGTCCGCTCGGTCAACACCTACAGCAACGCGGCCGGCGACGTGATCCTCGGGCGTGTCGCCGGCCCGATGGCGGACATCGTCCACCGGGCGACGGACTGGCGGCACATCGTCGCGCACACCGACCTCGTGGTCGCCTTCGGCGGCATGCCGGCGAAGAACGTCAACGTCAGCCCCGGCGGGGTCAGCCGGCACACCGTCGCCGGGCACCTGCGGGCGGCCGCAGAACGGGGCGCGCGCTTCGTCTCCATCAGCCCGCTGCGCGACGACCTGGAGGGCGTCGGCGCGGAGTGGCTGCCGATCGTGCCCGGCACGGACGTGGCCGCGATGCTCGCCATCGCGTACGTCCTGATCGACGAGGGGCTGATCGACCGCCCGTTCCTCGACCGCTGCACGGTCGGGTTCGGCCGGCTGGAAACCTACGTCCTCGGACGCGCCGACGGGCAGCCGAAAACGCCGGCCTGGGCCGAAGCGATCTGCGGCATCCCGGCGGAGCGCCTCGCCGCGCTGGCGCGGGAAATGGCCGCCGGGCGCACCCTCGTCAACACCAGTTGGTCGTTGCAGCGGGCCGAGCACGGCGAACAGCCGGTCTGGATGGCGCTCGCGCTGGCAGCGATGCTGGGCCAACTCGGGCTGCCGGGCGGAGGGTTCGGCTTCGGGTACGGCTCGATGGCCGAGGTTGGCGAACCGCCGGTCTCCCACGGAATCTCCCGCTTTCCGCAGGGCCGCAACCCGGTCTCGGCGTTCATCCCGGTGGCGCGGGTGGCCGACATGCTGCTCCACCCCGGCGAACCGTTCGATTACGACGGGCAGCGGCTGACCTACCCCGACATCCGGCTGCTGGTCTGGGCGGGCGGCAACCCGTTCCACCACCACCAGGACCTCAACCGGCTGCGCCGGGCGTTCGCCGCGCCGGAGACGGTCATCGTCCACGACCCGTTCTGGACGGCGACGGCGCGCCACGCCGATCTCGTCTTTCCCTCGACCGTGACGCTGGAGCGGGACGACATCGGCGGCGCTCCCAACGACCCGTGGCTGATCGCGATGCACCGGGCCGTCCCGCCGCCCGGCCAGGCGCGCAACGATTACGCCATCTTCTCCGACCTCGCCGGCGCGCTCGGCGTCGGCATCGCCTTCACCGAAGGTCGGGACGAAGCCGGTTGGCTCCGCTACCTCTACGATGCGTGGCGCGCCGGGGTGTCCGAGGTCGGCGTCGAAGTTCCCGAATTCGACGAGTTCTGGGCGGCTGGGCGCATCCGGCTGCCGAAACTCGACGAAGGGCTGGTCCTGTTCGACGCCTTCCGCGCCGACCCGGACGCGAACCCGCTGCCGACGCCCAGCGGCAAGGTTGAGTTGTATTCGGCGACGATCGCCGGGTTCGGCTACGACGACTGCCCCGGCCACCCGGCGTGGCTGGAACCGCGGGAGTGGGCCGGATCGCCGATCGCGGCGCGGTTCCCGCTGACGCTGGTGGCGAACAACCCCAAATCCCGGCTGCACAGCCAACTCGACGACGGGGCGTTCAGCCGCTCGACGAAAGTGAACGGGCGGGAACCGGTGCGCATCCACCCGGACGACGCGGCGGCGCGCGGCATCGCCGACGGCGACGTGGTGCTGATCGCCAACGACCGCGGACGCTGCCTCGCCGGCGCGATCCTGAGCGACGAGGTGATGCCGGGCGTCATCCAACTCTCGACCGGCGCGTGGTTCGACCCGCTGGACCCGGCCGATCCGCTCAGCCCATGCGTCCACGGCAATCCGAACGCGCTGACGTTCGACCGGGGAACCTCGCGGCTGGCGCAGGGTTGCGCCGGCCAACACGCGCAGGTCGAAGTCGAGCGGTGGCAGGGATCGCCGCCGCCGGTGCGCGCCTTCGATCCGCCGCCGGCCGCTCCGGCTGTTGGCGGCCAGGGCTAACCACCGAGTCGGGGCCACGACTGCGACCGCCCCAACCGTCATCCCGAGCCTGTCGAGGGATCTCGCCGCCCCGCGACTCCTCGACTCGGCAACGAGATCCCTCGACAGGCTCGGGATGACGGCAATGTTGGGCCGATCCGCGACGAATGAAGAACGCCGGGCGGCTGGCGCCGCCCGGCGTTCGCGTCTTTGCCAGATCAAATCCCGGCTTCGGATCAGGCCCCGGTTTGCGATTCGGCGAAGCGAGCGCGCGACTCCTCGATCACGTTCCAGGCCGCGGCGGCGCCGTGCCAACCGAGGACGTCGGTATCGCCGGGTTCGAGCCACTTGTACGTGGCGAAGAAGGTCTCGATCTCCTTGGCCCAGTGATCGCCGAGGTCGGTCAGTTCGGTGACGTGGGCGTACCGGGGATCGCCGACGGGGACCGCCACGATCTTGAAATCCGAGCCCTTCTCGTCGTGCATGTCCAGCCCGCCGACCGGGCGGGCAGGAACGATGCACCCCGGGAAGGTGGGTTCCTGCACCAGCACCAGGATATCCAGCGGGTCGCCGTCGCCGGCGAGGGTCTCCGGGATCAGGCCGTAATCGGCCGGGTAGTGAACCGAACTGAAGAGCACCCGGTCGAGGAAAATGCGGCCGGTCTCGGGGTCCACTTCGTACTTGTTGCGGCTGCCGCGCGGGATTTCGATCAGCGCCAGGACCTGGCGGTCCTCGTTCTCAGTCATCCTTCCCCAACAGTTCCGCGCGGCCTTCGCCGCGCTTCCCAACCCGCGGGCTTCGGCGCCCGGCCCAAACCGTTCCGACCGATTACGATACCATGCCGGACCCCGGAATCGTCGCCACCGCGAGCGCCAGTTCGGCGGTTTCCGCCAGCGCGCCGACGGCTCGTGCGCTCCGCTGAGAACGAGTGAGGGCCTCACCCACGTGCCACCGACGACCGGGCGCGAACCGGGCGGTCGGTGGACGACGCGGGCGGGCGCGGCTGTGTCATGCTTGGCTGCCGAACCCGGGGGTGCGCCCCGGGCGCTCCCAAGGAGGGTTTTCTGCCCGTGGATGCCGCCCCGCCCGCCGTCGCCGACGCGCCGGCCACCGCCCAGTCCCTGCGCCACGAAGACCGCATCGACCTGCACCTGCACACCCTCGCCAGCGACGGCCACTGGACACCGGCCGCGCTGGTCGATCACCTGGCCGCCAACGACTTTCGGGTCGTCGCCGTCTGCGACCACGACACCCAGCGCTCGGTGGCCGAGGTCACCCGCCGCGCCGCGAAGCGGAACATCCGGGTCATCCCCGGGGTCGAGGTCACCACCCGCTGGGGCGGGCGGCAGTGGCACCTGCTCGTCTACGGCATCGCGCCCAACCGCTCCGACGAGGCGTCGCGGGCGTTCCGCTCGGTGCTGGCGGACCTCGACGGGCGGCTGATGGAACTGGCCGAGGATGCCCGCGCGCGGATCGAGCGCTCCGGCCGCCCACTGCCGAGCCTCGAGGAAGTCGCGGCGGGCCGCCCGCTGTGGCCGTACCACGTGCTCTGCTCGGCGATCCGGGAAGGCCACGCGAAGAACCTGAAGACGGCGGCGGAACTGGTCGTCGAACTCGGCGGCGGGTTCTCGGCCGACGAGCCGCTGGAGCGGGTCGTCGCCGCCGCGCACGAGGCGGGCGGGCTCTGCGTGATGGCCCACCCGGGGCGCTCCGACAACGTCGGCATCATGACCGAGGAGGACCTCGACCGGATGCTGGCCGAGATCCCGCTCGACGGGCTGGAGGCGCACTACCGCTCCTACACCGACGAGCAAACCGCCCTCTACCGGCGGCTCGCCGAAGAGCGGGGCCTGCTGATCTCGGCCGGGTCGGACAGCCACGCGCCGAAGCAGCCGGTCGATCCGCGCCCGTGGCGGGCGGCCTGGGCGGCGGCGCTGCTGGACCGCTTCGGCGTCGCGGTCGATCCGGTCCCGGACGGGGAGCCGACCTGGGCCGCGGGCATGGACCCGCACGCCGTACCGCCCAAAAGCGACGCCGACGCGGCTCCTGCACCGGCTCCGGACCTTGCTCCGGCCGAGAGCGTCGGGCCGGACGGGATTCCGGTCGAGATCGACGAGCAGAGCGGGCAAGCGGAGCCGATCGGCGAGCAACTGATGGAAGCCGAAGCGGACCGTGAGCGCGCCGAAGCCTGACCTCGCGATCCCGATACCCGCCTTGAATGGAGCGAGCCGATGTCCGACCGCACCGCGAACGACGTCCTCGCCGCTTTGCGTGGCATCCGCAACGTCCGCGCGTTCACCCCGGACCCGGTGCCAAACGACGCGCTGGACGCGATCCTCGAGGTCGCCCGCCTGACCGGCAGCGCGATGAACGCCCAGCCGTGGGAGTTCGTTGTCGTCCGGGACCGCGAGCGCATCGCCGCGCTGGCGGGAACGGGCCCCAACCTCGCCTGGCTGGCGGGCGCGCCGCTCGTGATCTGCCTGGTCATGGCCGGGGAGCGGCCGAACCTCGAACGCTACGACGAAGGCCGGTTGGCCGAACGGATCATGATCGCCGCCAACGCGCTCGGGCTCGGCGCGGGGCTGGGCTGGTTCTTCGGCGCCGCCGGGCAAGCCGAGGGTCGAGCGGTGCTGAACGTCCCCGAAAGCAACGACGTCCGCACGCTGATCGCCATCGGCAGGCCGGGCGAATCGGCAGGCGAGCGCCCGGCCGGGATGCCCTACGGCACGCCGCCGAAAGCCCGCAAACCGCTCTCCGCCCTCGTCCACCACGAACGCTACGGGCAGCGGACGGCCTGAGCCGATGACGACCGCAACCGCGCGCCGCCGGTTGGCCCGCATCGCGCCCGCAACGCCTAACGCGCGCCGGCGCCCGTCTTGATCGACGTCGAGGCCATCTTCGCCATCATCGTGATCGACCTCGTGTTGTCGGGGGACAACGCGGTCGTCATCGGCATGGCCGCGCGCGGCTTGTCGCCGGCGAACCGGCGGCGGGCGATCCTGCTCGGCGGCGGCGGCGCGGTGGCGCTGCGGATCGCGTTCACCGCGCTGGCCGCCACCCTGCTGGGCATCCCGTTCCTGCGCCTGGTCGGCGGCGTCCTGCTGCTGTGGATCGCGTGGAAACTCGTGCGGCCGGGGAACGACCACGGCGGCGACGTCGCCAGCGCGGAATCGCTGGGCGAAGCGGTCCGCACGATCGTGCTCGCCGACGTGGTGATGAGCCTCGACAACATCCTCGCGGTGGGCGGCGCGGCCCACGGCGACATCCGGTTGCTGCTGTTCGGATTGCTGGTCTCGATCCCGCTCCTGCTGCTCGGTTCGGAACTGGTGGCGCGGGTGCTGGGGCGCGCTCCGGCGCTGGTGTACGCGGGCGTGCTGGTGCTGGTCCACACCGCGGTGACGATGATCTTCGAGGACGGCGCGGTGCACGACCGGCTGCCGGGGGTGGTTCGCGCCGCCGTCTCGGCCGACCGGATCGTGTGGTCGATCGCGATCGTCATCACCGGCGCCCTCGCCCTCGCCGCGGCGCGGGAACGGCGAAACGGCGTATCCGGGAACGCCTGAGTTTCTTCCGACCGCGCAGTCTTCGCCGGGCGCCGGCCGAGCCCCCACCGCTGATGCGGCGACGAGCCGGATGTGGTCATCGTGCCCCGGGCGGCAGAGACGGCCGGCTCGGGCACGAACGCCGAAAACCGGGACCGTCGAGCGGGTCCGCCGAGTGGTTTCGGATCACCTGAAATTCATACTTGATCGTCGCTTGGGTTGGCTTGGTTGCTCGTGCCGTCTCGCCGGCCCGCGCCGGTCTCGCCGTCGCGACAGCCGGCCACCGAAGGGCGCCGGCTCCGCGCAACCGGGAACCCCGGGCGAGCCCGTCGCGGCGATTGGCCCGCGACGTACCGGAAGGGACACCGCATGGACGAGGGAACGATCGACCGCGTCGGCCGCGCGCTGGCCGGGGGAGCGCCGCGGCGCGCGGCCCTGCGC
>JAFAEX010000274.1 GCA_023423795.1 Chloroflexota bacterium
CCGGGTACCGGACCAGCCGTCGTGCGGCAACGGCGGTCCAGTCCCGGTCCGAAACCCGTCGAAGGCGACTACTTCACGCAGCGGCCGTTCTGGCACTTCTTCCGCTTGCCCTTGCAGCGCCGGCATGCGTTACCGCCGGTGCCGCACGCGCCGCGGCGGGTGCCGGGGACGCAGGCGCCGTTGGCATTGAGGCAGCCGTTGCACTGTGGCGGGGCCTCGGTGGTCGTGGTGGTAGTGGTCGTCGTCGTCGTCGTCGTCGTGGTCGTGCAGGCGCACTGCTGGTTCAGGCAGCCACCGTTGGCCACCCCACAGAGAGCCGGGCAGTTCTGGCAGGCAACGCCGCCGGTGCCGCACTGCGTCGGGGTCGAGCCGCCGCGACAGGTGTTTCCATCGCAGCAACCGTTCGGGCAGGTCGCGGCAGTACAAGTCCGGGTCCGACAGGTCCCACCATCGCAGACCTGGGTAGAAGAGCAGGGCCTGTTGCAGACGTAAGCATTGCGACGGTCATTGAAGCTGTCGCTGTTGGCAGGGAACACCAACACGCTTCGCCGACCGCAGACGCGTGCGTCGTTGGTTGCGTTGACGCAGAAATTCTCGAGTTGGCAGTTGTTGTTGCCAGCTGTGCCACAGGTGAGATCCGCAGTCGTGCAGGAACCACCTTCGAACCCGGTGTTGGGCGAACACACCTGCCCGTTCGTCGGAGAGAAGAAGAAGCCGGTGTTACATTCCGAGCACGCACCGCCGCCGGAGCCGCAAAAGTCCTCAGTCAGGCCGTCCTTGCAGGTCCCAGAGCCAGTGCGACAGCTGAGACACTGCTCCTTGCCGACGCCCTTGCCCTTGCCTTTGCCCTTCTTCGCCTGCTTGCCCTTGCCCTTCTTGGCATCGGCCGCGGCGGCGAGGCTGGTAACGGCGGCGGCGGCGCCGAGGAGCCCACCCAGCGCCTGGCGGCGAGAGGTGAAGCTGGTCAGCTTGCGCGCCAGTTTGTCGAATTCTTGTCCGTCCATGCGATTCCTCCCGGAACGCGTTGGTCGCTGGAGCCGGATCGCGTGGTTGCCGCGATCCCTGCGGGGGCGGCTTGCCGTCCCGTCCCCGTGGTCCGTCGCGTCTGCCGCCATCGCCCTCGACGGCGGCCAACCCGTTGTCAGTTCCCCATGGGCACTGCTCCCGACGACCGGCCGATCTGCCGCTGCTCCCCGTACGGCGCCCCGCAACCAGCGCCCGGCGCGCGAACGCGCCCTGTGCGGCATGGAGACGAGCGGCGACGAATGGAACGCTGGTGGAGGCCGGACGGGCCTCCCCTGCGTGTCTATATGCCGGTGGGGCGAAATCGGATGAACCCGGTGTTCGGGTGATTCCGGGCCGGCGGCCGGCCGCGCCGCGCCGCGTCGGTTCGATGCGTCGGCGGGGCGGCCACCGGCAGGCCGGAACCTCGGCGCCCGTCGCCGGTCCACGGTGCGGCGGCGCTGCGCCGAGGCGCTCCGCGAAACCCGGCGCGCCGCGCCCGGTCAACCGGCTCTTCTATCTGGAAGACGATCGTTGGTAGGTGGGCTCCGCTGCAGCGATCATCCGTACCGGAACATCGCTCTGGCGGAACGCGGCGAAAAGCCGGCGAGCGCGGTAAGATGTGCAAATTCAACAACGATCGTTGATGCGTCGCTGCCGACCGTTTTGTCGATCCCGCGTTCGGCGCCGCCGCCAACGCACCGCGCCGATCCGCCACCGCGACCCCACGAGCGCCACGTCTTCCGCAACCGGTCGCGCACGTACGCGCGACACATTTCTATCCGTGAAGCCGGCTCCGTCATCTCGCCCACGACCTGGGCGCCGAGGTAACGCCGAGCGATCCCGTTCGGCATCAGCCGCCCGACCTGCCGGGAGCGCCCTGGTCCCCATCCTCGAGCAGCATCTTCCTCGGGGCAAACCAATTTCATCGTGCGCGAACGCGCCGATGTCATCCATATCCGAACCGTCGGTGTATCAGCAGGGTAGGAACGGCATTGCCGATTGCGCGCCGCCTCGTGCGCGGAGCAGGACCCGGTGGGCCGGGACCGCGAAGAGAAACGTCCGTACGCGAAGCCGGACCCGCCGCGACGTCCGACCGCACCAGCCGGGGAAGATCTCGACGCAGAGCCTCGTTTCCCAAAGATGCAACGCGGTGAAACCGGGCAGGGCAGGAGTCGATGATGAAGCGCGTGCCGCGGCGAACGGTGATATCCGCCATCCCAGCCGCACTCTGGCTCGGAACGACACGGGACGCGTTGGCGGCCGAACCCGTCCACTACGGCACCAACAGCATCACGTTCGTCGGCGTCGGCAGGTCCGCGCCGGCCGGCGCCAAGGGACGCGGCGAAGTCGAATACGACGGCGGGACCGAACCGAAATCCCGCTGGTCTTCGACCTTCCGCTTCTCGGGGTTGAACCCCAACACCGGCTACAAGGTCGTCGTCCGCGGCCGGTTCGGAGAAGACGGCAGCGCGGAGGCGTCGGAGTTCACCGAACTTTGTTCGTTCACCAGCGACGAGGACGGGGCAGGGTCCTGTTTCGCCTACTTCCGCGGCCTCCGGCGCCTCGACATCGTCCAGGTTCGGCAATCCGACGACGACCGCCGCGTATTGCAGGCGACCCGCGCGTCGTCCGGCATCGGCACGATCACCACCGTACCGAACCGGTTCACAGAACCGGAAAGCCGCAAGGGCATGCGCACCGAAAAGGCGAAGTCGTGAACGCGCCGCGGCGGTTGGGCGGCGCGACGTTCCAGCGAAGCGTGTGACGACCATGGCGATACTCCACGCAACCGCGAACAGCCACGTGGTCGATCTGCTGCCGGCGTACGCGCTCGTGGCGTTGCCCGACGCCGACCTCCGCCGCGTCGAGGCGCACCTCGGGCGCTGCGCGGCCTGCCGCGCCGCGTTCGATCGCGAACTCGAATCCGTGGCCGCCGCCGCGGCCGTCCAACCGCCGAGGTCCGGCGTCCGGGCCGAATTCCTGGCGCGCACCGGCGGCCTTCGCATCATCTCCACGACGGACGACGACGCCGCCCCGGTGCGGTTGCTGCCGCCGGCGCCGAAACCCGTGCCGCTCCGGCCCAATGCCGGACCTCGCTTGGGCTTCGCGAACCTGCCGCCCGGCGGCTTCGGCCGGCGAGCGTTCGCCGCCGCGCTGCTGTTGTTCGCCCTGCCGTTCGCCGGCTGGATCTTCGGCGTGAAGTCGCAGTTCGATGAGCGCGCCCTGATTTACGCGCTGCTGCTCGATCCCGCGGCCGCGCACCCCCTCACCCACAGCGACGTCCGAACCGACGTCTCCGGCGTGCTCTACGCCGACCCGGACGACAACCTGGCCTACATCGCGGCGAGCGGGTTGCCGCCGATCCCGGAGGATCTCCGGTACCAGGTCTGGTTGATGACACCGGCCGAAGAGATGGTCAGCGCCGGATTCCTCGACGTCTCGGCCGACGGCGAAGGCGAAGCGCTGCTGCTGACGCCGGAGCCGGTCGGCGACTACCTCGTCGCCGTGGTCACCGCCGAGCCGGAACGGGGTAGCTCCGCACCGACCGGCCCGCGCACCCTCGGCGGCTGGATTTCGGGATGACCGCCGCAAACCGCCATGCCGCGCCCGCGGCGAACCGGCGCTCGTGGTGGCGGACCCTCGCGGTCCGCCTTCCTGCCGTGGTATTGGCCGCGCTCATCGCCTGCGGCCCGCTGCTGGAACCGACGATCGCCCGGGAGCGGCGTGACGACGCGGCCCGGTCCACCCCACGCTCCGCCCCGGCCGGCCTGACCATCGTCGTCCTCGCCGACGGCGCGGACCCGCACGCCGCCGCCCGGCAACTCGGCGCGAAGCCGGTCTACGTCTATACCAGCGTTTTCACCGGGTTTGCCGCCCGGCTGCCGGCGGCGGCGGCGTCCACGGCGCGGCGCTCGGGCCTCGTGGCGGGGTACGCGCCGGATGCGCCGGTACGGCTTGAAAGCCAGGTGACGCCCACCGGCGTTTCGCGGATCGCCGCCAGCACCAACCGGAAGCAAACCCGCCGAGGCAAGAAAAAGCAGGTCCGCGGCGGCGTGAACGCCGACGTGGCCATCCTCGACACCGGCATCTCGAACCACCGCGACCTGAACGTGCGGTCGGGCGTTGCCTGCCTCGGCCGCCAGGCGCTTGGCGACCGCGACGGCCACGGCACCCACGTTGCCGGCATCGTGGGAGCACTCAACAACAGCATCGGGGTGGTGGGCGTCGCCCCCGGCGCACGCCTGTGGGCCGTGAAGGTGCTGGACGCCAACGGCGCGGGCACGGTCTCGTCGGCCGTCTGCGGTCTGGACTGGGTCCACGCCCATCGCGCGACCATCGACGTCGTCAACCTGAGTCTTTCGGCCGACGGGGCGGACGGGCCCTGCGCGGCCGACCCGTTCCACCGCGCCATTTGCCGGGTCGTCGAAGCCGGCATCCCGGTCATCGTTGCCGCCGGCAACCAGAACACCGAAGCGTCAACCCGGGTGCCAGCAGCCTGGCCGGAAACGATCGCCGTCTCCTCGTTCGCCGACACGGACGGCGAACCCGGCGGCCTCGGCCAGCCGACGTGCAACGAGGACGATCATCGGTCGTGGTTCAGCAACTACGGTCCGGCGGTGGACATCGCGGCTCCTGGCGAGTGCATCCGCTCGACCTACCGGCTCAGCACGTACGCCACGCTCAGCGGGACCAGCCAGGCCGCGCCCCACGTCGCCGGCGCCGCGGCCCGCTACAAGGCCGCCAATCCACGGGCGAGCGCGCAGGCGGTGCGAGCCTGGCTCCAGAGCGACGCGTCCCGGCCGCAGGACTCCCCAGAGGGATTCTCCGGCGACATCGACGGGTACGCCGAACGAGTGCTTTATCTCGGCTCCTGAGGTGCTTCGACCCGAACGGTCCGAAGCTGACACGCGCGAACGCTCCCGGCGATGCGGTCGGCGCACCACCGACGGCCGCTGCGTTGCCGCATACGACGCGAGCCCGACCGAATCGGTCGGGCTCGCCCGGGAGGCCGGAATGGAAGGATGGTCCGCACTCGCCCGCGCGCCGACGGCAACGACGGCGGACGATGGATTGTTGACTTCTAAATCAAGAACTCCTCATTCCGCTGTGCATAGCGTACCGATCCGGCAGCGGAGTGTCAAGCCCGCCAGTGGCGCACGCGACGGGGCGACATCCGCCACGCGACGGGCCAGGACCAATCGCAGGCGATGGTTTCCGTCCTGAGTGGTCGCCAGCAAGCCCGGCAGGCGCCGGCGCGGCCGCGTTCCCGCAATCGTCCGCAACGAGGCGGACGGGTTCGACGTGGGGGGTCCGATGTCCACAGATGCCACGCCGCTCGCGACGCTGCTCCAGCGGCACATCGATGCCGCTCACGGCGGCAACCAGGCCGAATGCGCCCGGGCGCTGGGAATCTCCCCGCAACACCTCGGGGCGCTGATGAACGGCAAGATCCGCACGCCGCGCGCCGAACTGCGGCGACGACTGTGCCTCGAACTGAACGTCGGCCAGCTAAACCTGTTGGCGCTCACCGGGGAGATCGACGGCAACGACCCGGAACTCCCGCCCCATCCCTCCCCCACCCTGGCTCGCATCTTCGCGCTGCTGCGCGACCCGCGGCTCGACGCCCGCCAGCTCGACGCGTTCGAACAGGCGCTCCTCGACGCCATCCACGATGCCGACCACGCCGGTGGCAACAGTGGCAGTCACGCCGCGACCGGGTCCCTGGAAAGCCTCGAATCGATCGGGTCCCGCGCCGCCGAGCCCGCCTCGCGCTGAGCCCGGATATCGCCCGGCGTAGAGTCTCCCGGCGCTGGGGCAACGACGGCACTCAGCCCGGCGCCAAGCCACGCGAACCCTCAGCACGGCCACTCAACGCCGAGCGGCCGTCAAAAAAAGCGCCCGGCCGGCAACCGAACGCCGACCGGACGCTGGTGGGGCGCGAACCGCGCTACGGAACGACGGTGACGCCGGTCCCCTCGGGAGCCCAGCCGTACATCCACTCCGCCACGTCCAGCGGCAGGTTGACGCACCCGTGGCTCATCGGGGTGCCGAAGTTCTCGTGCCAGTACGTGCCGTGCAGCGCGTGGCCCTCGTCGGTGAAATACATGACCCACGGCACGTCTTCGACCCGGTAGTCCTCGCCGGAAACGGTTCCTTCCATCGTTTCCTTGACGAGCTTGACCGAGATCCGGTAGTGCCCGGGCGGCGTCGAGACCTCGTAGGTTTCCGCGGTCCCGGTGGAAACGAGCGTGGACAGGATCGCCCGGTCGCCCTCGAACGCCCACAACCGCTGCTGCGATAGGGAGACCACCAGTTCCTTGTCGCCCCACTGCTCGCGGCCCGGCCCCGGGTAGGCGATGGCGGCCTGCGTGGCCCAGTACGGAGCGAGCACCGGCTCCGGCACGTACGATTCGGCCACGAGCGTATCGGCGGCGGCAGCGCGCGCGGCGAACGGCGCGGCAACGATCCCGCCCAGCAGCGACGCGACGACACGCCGACGGCTCAACCGGCGCGCGGGCGCGCCTTCCCCCGGTCCCATTGCGACTCCCCCAAGCGTTCACGACCCAACGCCTTCCCCGGCGTCGGGTCCACGTATTGTGCCCCGAGGCAACGCCCTGCGTCACCCCCTTGTGGGACATCGAATCGTTCGATAAGACCAACGCCCGGAATCTGTGCCGGGTTTCGCCGATACCTCGCTTCAGGAGACGGCCATGCGCCCGAACATTCCCGCCAGCACGCTGGTTCGGGCCGAAAAACGATGACGACCGGAAGGCACGTTGCACCGCCCCTATCATCTGCTTGCCGCAGACTCTGCGAGGCGGTATCCGTGCACGATCCGGCGCGACAGCCGGTGGTGCCCCCCCAGGGACTCGAACCCTGAACCAATGGATTAAAAGTCCACTGCTCTGCCGATTGAGCTAGAGGGGCGTTTCCTCCATCCTACTCCGCCGGGGCACCGCTTGCCACCGTCCCGGTTCGGCCAATTGGGACGAGAATCGCTGCCGCCCGCCCGCTGCCGCCGAGGTCGAAGCGCATGACGTTGTCCAGTGCCCGAAGCGCAAGTGCCGCGACCGCCGCGCTCGGCGTCGTCCTCGCCGCGCGCCGGGTGCGGGCGCTGTCGCACTCGGGCGCTGCCGCCGCCTGGGCGGTCGGCACGATCTCGGTGGCCGGTGGCGGCTGGGTGGCCGGCGGGGCACTGGTCGCGTTCTTCGCCACGTCGAGCATCCTGTCGCGGCTCGTCCGCCGGCAGGCCGGCGGGACCGCCCAACAGCGCGGCAGCGAACGCGACGCGGTCCAAGTGGCCGCGAACGGCGGCGTCGCCGCGCTGGCGGCCGTGGGCATGGCCATCGGCGACCCGCGCGGCGTCGCCCGCGCGGCCTACTACGGGAGCCTTGCCACCGCCGCCGCCGACACCTGGGCCACCGAGACCGGGCGGGGGTCCGCCCAGCCGCCCCGCCGTCTCCTCGTCGGTCCCGTCGTACCAGCAGGGACGTCCGGCGGAATGAGCCCGCGCGGAACCATCGGCAGCATCGCCGGCGCGGCGACGGTCGCGGCCTTCGCGGCGATGCACCCCGGCGAACCGGGCT
The DNA here is from genome assembly GCA_023423795.1 of Chloroflexota bacterium. Lineage (GTDB taxonomy): Bacteria > Chloroflexota > Chloroflexia > Thermomicrobiales > UBA6265 > CADCWF01. Next base: position 7,593 of record JAFAEX010000274.1, read on the forward strand.
CGGAACGCGTCCGGGCCTTCACCTCGACCCTCATCTCCGGTGTCGCCAGCGCGCTCGCCGACAGCCTCCTCGGCGCGATCGCGCAGCAGGTCCGCGTCTGCCCGGTGTGCGGCCGCGAAACCGAAGCGGTGTCGCACTGCGGCACGTCCACCCGGCACGTCCGCGGCGTGCGCTGGCTGGACAACGACGGCGTCAACGCCGTCGCCACCGCGACCGGCGGACTGCTCGCGGCGACACTCCACCGGCTCCGCTGATCGCCCGGGACACGGCCGTGGGGCGCCACCGTCACGGCGACGCCCCTGGCCTCGTTTACGGTCTCCGGTTCCGGGACGGTTCCCGGGTCACGGTCCCTTCGCTAATTGACATCGAATCCCACCCGGGCGTTCGGCGCGAGAACCACGAGCCGCTGTGGCTGGAAATCGGCCGGCACCTGGAACGACACCCACCCCTCGGCAACATCGCCGCGCCCGATCTCCGCCAGCGGGAACATCGGGTCGGCGCCGCCGCACACCGCGGTCAACTCATTGCCGGCGGCATCGACCAGCACGAAATCGGCGAGGGCGAACGAGACCGGCCGGCGCGCGCCGTTCTCGACCATCAGTTCCACCGCGAACCAGGTCTGGCCATCGGCCGCCGGGCGCGTGCCATCGGCCCGGTCGCGCGCCTGCGTCGCCTCGATCCGCAGCCCGTTAACGGAAACGACCCCGCCGAGGCTGCTGTTGGCGACCGCGCCCGCGCCACGGTTCGCGCGCTCGCCTGCCTCCGCCACCGACGGCGCGGCGATCGGATCGCCCAGCGCCAGTTCGATCGCGGCCACGTGGTCGGCATCCGGCATCGCCGCGGTAACCGTGAATGCCCGCGGCCCGGCGATCACGCACCCCGCCTCGTCGGCCACCGCGCTCGCCGCACCCAGCGCGGTGCTGGCGAACGCGACCGGTTCCGGCGCGAGCGCGGCGTCCGCCGGCAGCGGGGCATCGGCCGGCGCGAACGCCGATGCGATCTCGACCGCCCGCTGCGGCGTCCAATCGTCGGCGTCCGCCTCGGTGAGCGGCATGTCGGGCGGGCGCGGCGAGACGATCGCGATGCGTTCGGCGATGCCGTCCGCGAAGGTGACGGCGATGCGGCCGACGCCGGGCACGTCGTATTGCACCTGCCCCGGCCCGAGGTAGGCGACCGGCGCGCCATAGACGGCGTCGAACCCCGTCCGCTGCCCGCCGAGGCGGCCGGCGAGCGCGGCATCGTCGGCCCCGCCGAGGTCGGCCACCTGCGTCGAGAGGTCGGCGACGCGCGTCTGGAGGTCCGCCAGTCGGGCCTCTTCGAACCCCGCCACCGGGGTTCCCGACGTCGGCTCCTGCGCGCCCGCCGGCCCGATGTCGGGGCGCGCGACCCACAGCGTGCCCACCAGCACGATCGCCGCGATGCCCGCGGCCGTGATCCTTGCGTACGGTGTCATCTACACCTTCCAGCCGGGTCCCGAACCTGCCCCGGACCCGTGGTGAATCCCGCGATTGCCGTTAGCCCGTACCGCCGGCGCAAATCCGCCGGTGCGCACTCCCGTGCCGGTTCCCCCTACATAACGCACGGAGCCCCGCTGCGGTTCGCACCCGGCGTCGGCGGTGGCGCAGGCGTCACCGACCGACGTACAGTAGCGGCCATGTTGGCCGGTGGGCGAGGCAGCCCTGGATGGGCGGCCGTGCGTCGGCACGGACAGCTCGGCAGGAGGCGGCACGACGCGATGACGCAGGCGCACCGCAGGGCATTCATCCTGATGCTCGCAACGGCGGCAGCGTTCGCGGCCGGCCCGACGTTGGTTCGGCGCGCGGCGGCGCAGGAAACGACCGCCGAACCCCTGATCGTCGCCGAACTCGGCGAACTGCCGCCGCCGCCCGCGTTCGTGCGATTGGTTCGCATCACCTTGCAGCCCGGCGCCAGCGTGCCGACCCACAGCCACCCCGGACCCGAATTCGCCCACGTCGAATCCGGCACGCTTTCCGTCTCCGGCGCCGGGGATCTGGCCGTCGTGCGGGCGGGCGGCGGCGCGGAGCAGGCCCCGGCGAACACGCCGCTCGTGCTCTCGCCCGGAGATCGGGTCGCGTTTCCCGCCGGGGTAGCGTTCGCGTTCGCCAACGCCGGCGATGAGCCGGCCGTCCTGCTCACGCTGGTCATCCTGCCGGCCGGCCCGGAGCGGCCCGCCGGGGCCGAGGTGCTGGCGACCCCGGAAACCGGCGACGTGGGCGTGCGCTCGCGCCCGCTCGGCGACGCCGTTGCCCCGGGTTGGCCTGCTGCTCCGATCTCGCTGGTCGTCGAACGGCTGGCGATCCCGGCGGGCGAGCCGCTGCCGGCGGCGCGAGGCCCGGTCATGCTCTCGATCGAGCGCGGATCGCTCGCCTTCGCGCTGCGCGGCGGAGAATACGAAATCTCCAGGAACGGCGGCGCTCCACGGCCACGCTCCGGCAGCGGTACGATCGAACGGCTCGAAACGGGCGATGCCGTCTTCTTTCCGGGCGGGGTAAACGCCCTGCCCCGGTCCGCGCAGGACGGCGACGTTGTGCTGCTCCGGGTTGCGTTCGGAGCGTCGAGCCCGGCGACGCCGGTCCCGGCCGACCCAGGCGCAACACCACAAAGCGCCGGATTCGGCCCGGGGGACCGGGTCATCCTCACCGAAGGCGGCGTGCGTTTGCGCACCGAGCCGTCCATCGAAGCCAACGTCGTCGCGGAGCTTCCGGCCGGCACGGTGCTCGAGGTGACCGGTCCTCCGGTCGCGTCCGGCGACGATGCGTGGTATCCCGTCACCAACGAAGCCGCCGATGCATCCGGCTTCGTCTCCGAGGCGTTTCTTGCCCCGGAGGACTGACGTATCCGTTCGAGAACGCGGCGCGTCCGGCTGGCCGGACCGTCGCACGACAGCAGGAGGGCGGGACTTGCCGCGTTTGGTGGTCTCCGGTTGGCGATGGCGCGTGGCGCTGGCGCTGGCACTATTGCCGATCGCCGCGGTCGTTCCGTCCGGCGACGGCGGTCCGGCCTTGCCCCGGTCCGGCGTATCGGCGCAGGAGGGCACCCCGACCCCGACCCCGCCGGTCGCATTCGCCGGCATACCGGCGCCACAACCCAGCTACGAAACCCTCCGCGTCGAAGCCGAGGGCGAAATCGTCCCCTACCACGTCTGGATCGACTGGCTGCCGTCGCTGGTGACCACGCCGGACGGCGGGGCGTGGGTGTTCTTCGGGGCCCAGGCCCGCACCGAGGGCTTTAGCCCGCGGCGACTGTACGCGGCCCGGTTCGATCCGGAGGGGTCGGTCTGGATGCCCGCCACCCTCATGCCGGGAGGCGTCGCCCAGTTCGGTCCGGCGGCGGCGGTGGACTCGACCGGTGCCGTCCACGTCGTCTACTCCGACGTGGCGGCGGCGGGCGAGATCGGCAGCACGCTGGTCTACGCTCGAAGCACCCCGGAGGGTGGCTGGACGAACCCGGTGGCCATCGCGCCGGACCCGAACGGCGGCTACCAGATGATGGCCGACATCGCCATCGACGCCAACGACGGCGTCCACGTGCTCTGGCGCGACCAGCGGTTGGCGAGCCCGGACGAGCGGGCGGCCCACCCCGCCAACGGTGACCTGTTCGTGAGCGACCTCGTGGACGGCGCGTGGACCGAGCCGGTGCGGGTGATGGAACCCGGCAGCGAGACCGCCGTGGCCGGCTGGCCGCACCTCGCGGCCAACGGAGACCGGCTGGTCGCGATCTGGTCGATCTACGGCGGCACCACCGAAGAAGACATGAAATCAGCCGAGCAGATCGACTGGGCGAGCCGTCCGCTGGACGACCCCGCGGCGTGGTCGGCGTCGGACGCGCTGCTCGTGCGGCCGGACGACGCCCGCGAGATCGGCGGCCGGCTCGTGGACGTGGCGACCGACCCGCAGGGCGGTATCGCGATCGTCTATGGCTCCTACGAACGGGCCCGCAACGAACTGGCCGTGCGCCGCCTCGGCGCAGACAACGGCGGCTGGAGTGAACCGGAGATCTTCGCCACCGGCGATTACGGGTACCTGCCGGCGATCGGCGTCAATGCCGAGGGGACGATCTTCGTCGCGTTCAACTCCGGCCGCAACCGCAACGTCGAAATCGGCGCGATGGCGGTCTTCCCGGACGGGTCCGTGGCGACGCCGGTGACGTTGTCCCCGGCCGAAGCGGGCCTCCAGGCGCGGGCTACCGTCGGCATCGGCACCAGCGGCGCGCCCTGGGTGGTTTACATGCACCAGCCGCCCGGCGAAAGCGCCGTCACCGAACTGCGAATCGTGCGCGAGGCCAACCTGATCCCCGAGGTGATGCCCGAGGTGGAGACGTCCGAATAGGGTCTGGCGGTCCTCCAATTCCATGGCGAACCGCGGCCCGCCGGTTGAGGCGGGCCGCGACAGTTCCTGCATGCTCGGTTTGGTCGGGAAACCGAAACGTCAGCGCGCCGATCGCGCGGCCATCGCGGCGGCGGTCATTTCGGCGAGCGGCGCGGGCTGCCCGGTCCAAAGGGTGAAGGCGCGGGCGCCCTGGTGGATGAGCATGCCGAGGCCGTCCAGCGTCGCGAGCGAGCGCTCCCGGGCGGCAAGCAGCAGGTCGGTGTCGCGGTACGTCAGGTCGGATACGAGCGAAGCGGCCGGAAGCAGGCCCAGCGCCTCCTCGGGTAGCGGCAACTCCCCCGGCTTCCAGCCGAGCGAGGTTGCGTTGACGAGGATCGTCGCGGTCGGCAGGATCGCGTGCAGCGACGCTGGGTCGATCGCGACCGCTTCGACCGGCACCCCCACCTCGCGGCCGAGCGCGGCGGCCTTCTCCGGGTCCCGCGCCGCGACGACGATCCGGGCCACGCTCAGGTCGTGGAGCGCGAGGACGACGGCCCGCGCCGCTCCGCCCGCCCCGAGCACCAGCGCGGCACGGTCTTTCGCGTCCGGACACGCTGCGGCCAGCGACGTCGCGTACCCGTAGACATCGGTGTTCTCGCCGATCAGGCGGCCGGCGCGGTTGATGACCGTGTTGACCGCGCCGGCCGCCCGCGCCGACGGCGCGACCTCATCGACGAGCAGCAGCGCCTCCCGCTTGTGGGGCACGGTCACGCTCGCGCCAAGCGCGTCCGGTCCGCGCAGCGAGGCAATCCGCGCCCGAAGGTCTGCCGCCGTCGTATGCCATCGTTCGTAGCGGGCGGGAATGCCGAGGGCGTCCAGCGCGGGCTGGTGGAGCGCCGGCGACAGCGAGTGGGCGACCGGATCGCCGATCACGCCGAGCCGGAGCCGCGCCGGCGCATCGCCACCCTCGTTCACGGTCACCTTGCCCTCCCGGTCACGCCCGCCGTCAACTCGATTCGCTGTTGAGGTAGGTCGCCACGTTGGCGTCCTGTTCCTCCTTGGTGACGGCGAAGGCGTGCTTTCCGCTGCCGTCGTTCATCGCCACGAAGTACATGTAATCCGTCTCTTCGGGGAAAAGCACACCCTGGATCGACGCCAGCCCCGGATTGCAGATCGCGCCGGGAGGAATGCCGTCGTTCTGGTACATGTTGTACGGGCTATCGACGAAAAGGTCGTCGCCGGTCAGTTTCGGCCACCAGTCGTCGCGGGTGCCGAGGACGTACTGCACGGTCGGGTCGGCATCGAGCCGCCAACCCTGCTCCCAGCGGCTGAGATAGACGTCGGCGATGACCGGCCGCTCGTCCGGCACCTGCGCTTCGCGCTCGACGAGGGAGGCGAAGGTGACGACCTGGTTGATCGTCAGCCCCATCGCGTCGGTCCGCGCCCGCATGTCCGCGTCGTACTTGTTCCCGAAGTTGGTCAGCATCGTGGCGACGTTGAGCGCCGGGTCGCTGACCGAGAACGTGTACGTATCCGGGAACAGGTAGCCTTCCAGCGGCATGTCCGCCGGCAACGAGGCGAGAAAATCGTACTGCGAGCGATCGACCGCATCGACCGCCGCCATGAACGCGTCGAACCCGCCCTCGCCGCCGAGTTTCTCGTACTCCTCGGCGATCTGTTCGATGCGCCACCCCTCGGGGATGGTGATCGAGAACGATTGCGGCGCGTTCGATCCCGGAGCGGTGGATGGGTCTTCCGCCGGGGCGGCGCCCGTGATCCGGTCGATGATCTGCTGGGCGCTCATGCCCTTGCGCAGGGTGTACGTGCCCGGTTCGAGCGTTCGACCGCCGAGGCGCATCTGACCCTGGAACACGAAGTCGGACTGAATCAGGCCGGCGTCGGCGAGCTGTTGCGTCAGCGCGTCTTCGTCCTGGTCCTCGGCGATGACGATCCGGACGGGTTCACCGGCGTCGGCCGGACGCATGGCTTGGGTCACGGCCCCGAGTAGCCAGCCCGATCCGACGACGACGAGCACGGCCAGCGCCGCCAGGGTTGCAATCTTGAGCAGCGAAAGCAGGATGCGCAGCACGCGGGTCAGCTCCGAGGGCGGCCGCCGCCGAGCGGCGTACCGGCGCGGCAGGCGAGGGCCGGGTCCATACTATGCCGCATGACGAACCAGACGGACCACCGGGACGGAGAATCCAGCCAGCCGCTGCCGCCGCTGGTGGTCATCGCCGGCCCGACCGCCGTGGGCAAGACCGCCCTCGCGATCGACCTCGCCCTAACCTTCAACGCAGAAGTGGTCAACGCGGATTCACGCTACCTCTACCGCGGCTTCGACATCGGCGTCGCCAAACCGTCGATGTCCGAGCGGCGCGGGGTCCCCCACCACCTGATCGACATCCTGCCGCCGGCCGGATCGATGTCGCTCGCGGTGTTCCAGGACCTGGCGTTCGCCGCGATCGACGACATCCTGCGGCGCGGCCGCCTGCCGCTGCTGGTCGGGGGAACGCCCCTCTACGTCAACGCGGTCGTCGAAAACTGGCGCATCCCGCGCGTGCCGCCCGATCCGGCGTTCCGGGCGGCACTGGAAGCCGAAGCGCGCGAGCACGGGATCGAACACCTGGTGGCGCGCTTGCGCACCGTCGATCCGGTCGCCGCCGAGCGCTCGGGGACCAATCTGCGGCGCATCGTGCGGGCGCTGGAGGTGTACGCCGGCGCGGGCGTCCCCATGTCCGAACTGGAAGGTGCCGACCCGCCGCGCTACCGCACGCTCGAACTTGCGTTGGAAGCGCCTCGAACGCGGCTCCACGAGCGGATTTCGGCGCGCGTTCAGGACCAATTCGCCGCGGGCTTGGTGGACGAGGTTCGCGGGTTGCTGGCCGCGGGCGTTCCGCCCGACGCCCCGGCCATGGGCAGCATCGGGTACCGGCAACTGCTGCGGCACCTCCGCGGCGAGCAGTCGCTGGACGAAGCCGCCGAGGCGATCCGCCACGATACGAACCGCTACGTCCGGCACCAGGAAACGTGGCTGCGGCGCAACCCGCGCTTGCACCACCTCGACGCCCTCGACCCAAACGTGACCGAAGACGCCGCTAGCCTGGTGCGGTCGTTCCTCGCCACGGAAGGCTAAACGCGAGCGCACGAGCGGCCGCCCACGCCTCGCGCTTGCCGTTCTTGGCGGTACCCTTGCGACAGAATCGACCGACGCCGCCCGGGAACCGCCCGGCTCGGCGCAGCGGAGGGCGTTGCGTGGACCGCCAAGCCTACATCGACCACATCCTCGACCACTTCCAGCACCCGCGGCACAAGGGCCGGCTGCCGGATGCCGACGTGCAACTCGGCGGCGGCAACCCGGGCTGCGGCGACCTCATCACCATGTACGTCAAAATCGGCGACGACGACCGCGTCAGCGAGGTCGGATTCGAGGGCGAGGGCTGCACCATCAGCCAGGCCGGCGGCTCCATCGTCTCCGAACTGGCGCAGGGCCTGAGCCTCGACGAGATCCGCGACCTCGGGCTCGACACGATGGTCGAGGAGATGGGCGACGACATCGTGAAGAGCCGCGTCCGCTGCGCCACGCTGGCGCTCGGCACGCTGCAAGCGGCGGTCGAGCAGTACCGGCGCGACAAGGAGCGTGCCGCCGCCGGCCTGCCGCCCATCGAGCGCACCGCCTTCGAGGTTTAGCCGGGCGCCACCGCTCGACAGGATGCGTTCCTCGTCTCCAGGCAGCGCCGAAACCAACCGCCATCCCGAGCTTGTCGAGGGATCTCGTATTTCTTTCGATCCCTCGACAAGCTCGGGATGACTGCGCCTCCAGGATCACGGCGAACGACGACCGACAACCCCTACTCTGGCAGCACCGGCAGCACGAGGCACGACGGGTGGTCGGCATCGTGGAGGACGGTCTGCGTGGCGACCACCGCGTCGGCGATGCCGCCGGTGAAAAGATCGCCGCCGTTGTTGAGGTTGCGGTCCCACTGCGGGAAGTCGCTGCTCGACACCGTGAGCCGGACCCGGTGCCCGGCGGGAACCACCGCGCCGACCGGGCCGAGGTCGATCTCGTAGCGGTAAACGCGGTGCGGCTCCAGCAGGCTCGGCTCGGTGAGCGAGTCGCGGAACCGGGCGCGCACGATGCCCGCCCGCAGGTTGACCGAACGCCCACTCGGATCGACCGTGCACAGCCGCGCGGTCCAGTCCGTATCGACCGCCGAGGTCGCGGCGTACAGCACCACCGACGCCTCGCCGGCGATCGCGAGGTCGCGCTCCATCGGCGGCGTGGTGTAGGTGAGCACGCTGTTCCAGCTTTCGGCCGGTCCCTGGTCCGCCGGACCCATCGGCGAGATGCCCGGATAACAACAGGACTGTCCGCCCAGGCTCGGAGACGGGGTGAGCGGATCGTAGGTGAAGACGTCGGGCGGCTCGGTCCCAGGTTGCTCCGCCGACAGCACGCCGTCGCCAGTCGCGGAGTTGGCCGAACCGGCGCTGTGGAGGTACCAGGCAGTCGGCATCGCTTCCGCCGGCGGCCAGTCGCCGAACGTGCGCCAGCGCCCCTCGCCCATCAGCCAGAGCCGGACCGTATCGCTGGCGTCGCCCGGCTCGATCCCCTTCAGGTGGCGATCGAAGAAGGCGATTTGCCATTCATCGACGACGGTATGGTCGGCGGGTTCGCTTCCCGGCGCATCCAGCGAGAACCACGGCATGTGGTACCAGGGGCCGATGACGAGTTGCTGACCGGAGCGCGCCGCCGGCGCGCCCGCGTCGCGCAGTCCGGCGTAGTTGCGGACCGAGCCGTTGGCGAAGACGTCGTACCAGCCCGCCACGTTCAGCGCGGGCACGTCGATCCGCCCAAAATCGGCCTCGATGCTCCACCGCCGCCAGTAGTCATCGTCGGTTGGATGATCGAGCCAGTCGTAGAAGTACGGCGCCGTTTCGCGGTCGTACGGCAACCCCGCCGTGACCGGCAGTGCCCGCAACCAGCCCGGCGCGGCTCCGAGCGCGGCCATCAGGCGGCCGGTTTCCCCGGCGTCGCCGCGCTTGCGGGCCACGCCGGCGGCGAGGTCGTTCGCCCAGGTTGCGACGAAGGAGAGGTTGAGCGCGCCGCGGGTGTAGGTCCAGTTGTCGTAATACTGGGACGCCGTCATCGCCGGGCAGATCGCGGTCAGCGCCGGCGGGCGCAACGTCGCGGCGAGCAACTGGGTCGCCCCGGCGTACGAAAAGCCGTACATGCCGACCTTGCCGCTCGATCCGGGCAAACCGGCGGCCCAGGCGATGGTGTCGAAGCCGTCGGTGGCCTCGTCGCGGAAGGGGTACCACTCGCCGTCGGACGCCCAACGGCCGCGGCAGTCCTGGATGACCACCATGTAGCCGCGGCGGGCGTACCACGACGGATGGGCATAGGTCAGGTTCTCGGCTTGCGTCTTGTCGTAGGGCAGCCGCATCAGGAGGACCGGCCACGGCCCGGTCGATGCGTCCGCCGGCCGGTAGACATCGGAGCGCAGCTCGACGCCGTCGCGCATCGCGCACGGAACGTCGTATTCCACGGTGATCGCCGGTTGCCCCGGCAGCGTAACAGCCGCGCCGCCGTCCATCCCGTTCGTCACGGTTCCCCTCCTCCTCTCGTCATCGTGCATAACCCATCGGATGCGGCACGCTATCGGTAGCCGAACGAACCGTCAACGGGGCACACGAAACCGGCCCGCACGTCGCGATATTGCGCGCGCCACTTCCGCGCTCGATTCCGGGCGGGTAACGTTCCGGTGTATCGACTCGTCGCGGCGGCGGGGGGGGGGGATGCCTACCGAGAACCTTCCCGAACTGGCGATCGCGCTCGCCTGGCACCGCGGGCAACTCGGCTCGTCGTTCCGCACGACCGACGGCCGCAGCGCCGAAATCGTCCATCGCGGCGTGTGGTCACACGGCTTCGGGCCGGACTTCGCCGACGCGATGGTCGTCTTCGACGGGCGCGACCTCCGAACTGGGGCGATCGAACTGCACCTCGGGAGCCGGGGCTGGCAGGAGCATCGCCACCACCTCGACCCGCGCTACGACCCGGTCGTGCTGCACGTCGCCCTGCGCGACGACGGCGGCGAGGCGCGGACGGCCTCCGGCGCGACCGTGCCGCTGGTGCTGGTCGATCCGGAATCAGTACCGCCGTTGCCGGACAACGGCATCGGCCCGGAGGTCTGGAACCGCTTCGGCGGCGAAGCCTGCGCCGGGGAACTGGCGCTCGCCCAGCCCGGCCTGCTGCGCGAGGCAATCTGGTCGCTGGGGGACCGGCGGCTCGCCGCCCGCACCGCCCGCCTCGAATCGATGCTGACGATCGCGCCGCCCGGCGAAGTGCTGTGGGCCGAACTGCTCGACGGGCTTGGGTTCACCGCGAACCGCGCCCCGATGCGGGCGCTGTCCAGCGCCGTGCCCTTGGGCGTGATCGAAGCCGCCGTGGCAGGCCGGGATGAATCCGGGCAACTGGACGTCGCGCGGGCGCTGCTGCTCGGCGCGGCAGGGTTCCTGCCGCTCTCGCCGGTCGATGCCGGGTTCGCCGGATTGGACCCGGATGCGACGGCGCGCGTCGAGGCGGTGTGGCGAACCGCCGGCGGGCCGTGGCGCGGACAGGAGATGCCCGCAACCACGTGGACGCGGGCGCGGGTGCGGCCGGCCAACCACCCGGCGGCGCGGATCGTCGCCGCCGCCGTCCTCGCCGTGCAGGGAACGCGGCGCGGCGGATTGCTGGTGGCCATGCTGGACGCGGTGAGAACGACGGACGATCCGGCAACGGCGCTCGTCTCGCTTGGCGCAGCACCCGGCAGGTCGCCGGGCATCGGCGAGGACCGCGCCGCCGACATCGTCGCGTCGTCGCTGCTGCCGTTCGCGCTGGCACTGGCCGAGGCGACCGGGGATACGGACCTCACTGAAGCGGCCGCCCGCTGCTGGGAGCGGCTGCCGGCCGGTTCGGCGAACGCGGTCACGCGCCGGGCGTTGCGGCAGGTGACCGGCGGAGCGCCGCTCGGCAAACTCGGCGCACGTGGGGCGCAGGGATTGATCCACCTCGACACGGCGCTGTGCGCGCCGAGGCGCTGCTTCGAATGTCCGGTCGCCCACCGGGTCATCGCCGCCGGACTGGCGGATTAACAGTCTTCCCCATGGCTCGACGAGCACCAACCAACGCGCAACGTGTCATCCCGAGTTTGTCGAAGGATCTCGTAGTTCCCGCACAACGCGGTGACACACGAGACCCTCGACAAGCTCGGGATGACGTCGGTGGCAAGCTCCACATGACTCCGATAGCGGTGGAAACACGCGCGCTTCGACGCTGGCCCGCAAGACGGACGGGCCACGGTTGCCGGCGACGCCACGCACGGATTCGCTCGCCACTGCGCAATTCGAGGTTCGGCGTCACCGAGGCAACGGTTTTGGGATCGATGGGCTGAACGGACGGGGCAGCGCTGCCCTCGGGTCACGTTTTCGCCGACGAACGTACACGATGTCCGTATCTGGTCCCCTTTTCGGGCGTGTTTCTCAGCATTCGTCGCCAATCTGTCACACCTTGCCGAACAATTTGCGCGCAAACCGTGTCACGACGGGACACACAGGCATTGATTCGTTCGCGGATATCATTACATTAGGTCGTGACGGGTCCCGCCCGCGCCATCTCCGGTTCGTGGTGGCGCGGTCCCGGCAACAGGCCTCGCGACGTTTGGGCGGCGTCCGCCGCATTGCCCCCCGCCGGTGACAAGGGAGCGTGACCGCATGAACCCGCGACGTTTCGACGAGATAGCCCGGTCGATTGCCGGCGGGCGACGGCCCGCATCGCGCCGCCGCCTGCTGGCGGCGATCCCGGCGCTCGCCACCGCGGTGGTCGCGCCCGGCATCGTGCGCGCCTTCGACGCCGGTATGCCGGTGCCGACGCCCGCGCCCGGCCAGATCGCCTGCACCGGCGCAGCCGACTGCCCGACCGGCGACGTCTGCATCAACGGGTACTGTGGCCGGCTGCCGGTCGGCGGGGCGCTCGACGCGCCGCCGGTCGAGACGACGCCGGTGGTCGTGCAAACGCCGGCATCCGGCACGACCAGCGACGACAACCTGACGCCGACGCCGCGCGCGGTCGTGACCCCGGCGGCGGAGGACGAGCCGGACACCACGCCCGAACCGGATACGACCCCCGAGGCGACGGAAACGCCGCCCGCGGTCGGCGGCCTGACCGTCGGCGACGAGCCGCTGCCGGCCGGCATCTTCGCCGGGCGGTGCGGTGCGCTCGGGGCGGAAGCCGTCTTCCCGTTGATCGACATCGGCGCGGTGCAGGCCAACGGTGACGCGCCGGCTCCGCCTGCGGGCGCTCCCGACGGAGCGGGCTCGGACTACAGCACCACGGTGCTCGACTCCGGGCTGGAATCTCTGGTCGCGACCGAGCACGCCATCGACATCCGGCTCGATCCGCGCGATCCGGCGACGTCGATCGCCTGCGGCAACGTGGACGGAACGGTCGATCCGGCAGCCGAGAGCCCGGAACTGGTGGTCCAACTCACGGAGGCCAACGACTCCGGCGCTTCCGGCGTGGCATGGCTGCGAGGGCAGGGCGAGCGCACCCTTGCCTACACGTTCGTCACGCGACCGGAGGAAGGCACGGCGACCGCCGGGCAAGCGGCCGGCACCCCGACCCCGGACGGCGGATTGCGGGCCGGCGACACCGTGCTGACGACCATCGACGTCAACCTGCGTGTGGAACCGTCCACCGAGGCCGACGTGGTCGAGGTGCTCGGCACCGGGGTCGAACTCGAAGTCACCGGCGAACCGGTCGGCGGCTGGCTCCCGGTGACGGAGCCGGTCAGCGGCAACAGCGGGTTCGTCTCCGAAGAATTCGTCGAACCGGCTGCCTGAGTATTCGGGAGCCGGTGGGGGGATGGGAGCGGAAGGGCCGGGGGATTGCTCCCCCGGCCCTTCCGTGTGCCGGCGCCGCTCGCCGCCACCCGTCAGACGTTGGGGACGACGATGTCCTAGAAATAGTTGACCGTGATCCCGCCGTCGATGACGAACGTCGTTCCGGTCATCCACCCCGATTCGTCCGAGGCGAGGAAGATGCCGGCGTTGACCACGTCCTCGGCGCGGCCGAAGCGTCCGAGCGGGATGCGGTTGAGCCGCTTCATCTTTTCTGCGTCGGAGGCGAACAGGGTTTCCATCAACGGCGTCAGGATCGGGCCGGGGCAGATCGCGTTGGCGCGGATGCCCTCCCGGCCGTACTGCACCGCCAGCGAACGCGTCAGCGACAGGACAGCCCCCTTGGACGCCGTGTAGGCGTCCTGCGGCACGGTGCAGCCGACCAGCGCGACGAACGAGGCGATGTTGACGATGGAGCCGCCGCCGGCCTCCCGCAGCGCGGGAATGCCGTGCTCGCAGCACAGCGCGACGCCCCGGACGTTCACGTCGAAGATGCGCTGCCACGCCTCGGCGCCGGTTTTCTCGACCGAGGTGTCCTCGTCGGGCATGATGCCGGCGTTGTTGTAGAGCACGTTCAGTTTGCCGAACCGTTCCACCCCGGCGGAAATCGCGCCGCGCACGTCGTCGGCGTTGGCGACGTTGCCGACGACGGGGAGGATGGCGTCGGCAACCCCGGGCCCGGCTTCGACCACGCTCGCGGCGAGCGGCTCCTCGGCGAGGTCGAACGCGACGACCTTTGCGCCCTGCTCGGCGAACATCCGGGTCGCCACGCGGCCCATGCCGCTCCCGGCGCCGGTCACCAGGATGACCTTGTCGGCCAGACGCATCCGTTTCCTCCCGGGCGTGGGTTCGCCCCATGATCGTGTTCCCGCGCCAGCGGCGGGGCGGGTTCGCATCCTTCGGTCGGCGGATCATAGCGCGGCCGTGCGCCCGCCACGGCGGTGGGTTGCGCGCGGGCGCGAACGGCAGTAGCGTTCCGCGCCTGCGGCGGGGAAACGCCGCCGCGGAGGGTACCGGCCATGCCCCACCCCGCCGAGCGGCAAACGCCCTCCCCCGATCCCGGCAGCGGCGACTGGATCCCGGGCGGCAACCCGTGGATCATGATCGGCACCATCGTCGGGGCGAAACTCGCCACCATCGTCGTCATCGTCGCCGCGTCGTGGTCGCTGGAAACTGGCGGGTTCGTGCTGCTCACCCACTGGCACTGGCTGCCGCTGATTGGCGCACTGATCGCAGCCCCGGTGGCCTACGCAATCCGGCTTCGCCGCGTGCGCGCGAAGCGGGAAGCGCTGCGCCGCTCCGAGTGGATCATCCGCGAACTCGATCTACCAGCCTCAGTGGCAACCGGGCCGGGCGAACGAACCGTCGTCGTTGACACCGCCCCGTGGCGCTCCTAGCATCGCGCATCGCCCGAAACCCGGAACGTCCGGACGCGGCGGCGGCGCTCGGCGCTGCCGCCCTTCGATGAGGGCAGCGCGACAGGAGATTCCGCCGATGTCACTTCCGGCCGGACGCATCACGCTCGATCGCCTGAAGGCGCTGGTCGCCGACGGGACGATCGACACCGTGGTGAGCGCCGCCTGCGACATGCAGGGGCGGCTGGTCGGCAAGCGCGTGACCGCGCCGTTCTTCGTCGAGCACTGCCTCGACCACGGCACCCACCTCTGCACCTACCTGCTCGGCACCGACATGGAGATGAACACCCCGGACGGGTACCGGCTGATGAACTGGGAAACCGGCTACGGGGATTACCTCGCGGTTCCCGACTGGGACACCCTGCGGTTGCTGCCGTGGCAGGAGCAGACGGCGTTCGTCTTCGCCGACTGGGTGGACGAAGGCACGCACGATCTGGTGCCGGTCGCGCCGCGCTCCATCCTCAAGGCGCAGATCGCCAGGGCCGAAGCGATGGGGTTCCGGCCAAAGGTCGCGTCGGAACTGGAGTTCTACCTCCTGCGCGATACCTACGAGGACGCCGAGGCGAAGGGGTACGCCGACCTGCGCCCCTTCGGCTGGTACAACGAGGACTACCAACTCTTGCAGGGGACCAGGGCCGAACCGCTCTACCGCCAGTTCCGCACGCTGATGTCTGCCGCCGGGGTGCCGATCGAGTTCTCGAAGGGCGAAGCCGGCGTCGGCCAGCACGAGGTCAACATCCACTACGCCGACGCGCTGGAGTCAGCCGACCGGGCGATGCTCTACAAGCACGGATCGAAAGAGATCGCCGCCCAGAACGGCTACTCGATCACCTACATGGCCAAGCCGCATCACGACTGGACGGGGTCGTCGTCCCACATCCACATCAGCCTGTGGGACCGCGACGGCGAGCGAAACCTCTTTCCAGCCGACAACGACGGGCGCGCGATGTCGGACGCGATGCGCTGGTTCCTCGGCGGGATGATGGCGGGCGCGCGGGACCTGTCGCTCTTCATCGCCTCCACGGTGAACTCGTACAAGCGCTACGCCGTGGCGAGTTGGGCGCCGGTCAACATCGTCTGGGCGCGCGACAACCGCACGGTCGGGTTCCGCATCGTCGGCAGCGGATCGGCGCTGCGCATCGAGAACCGGCTGCCGGGCGGCGACGCCAACGTCTACCTCGCCTACGCCGCCGTCCTCGCCGCCGGGTTGCGCGGCATCGAGCGGCAAATCGAACCGCCCGCCGAGTCCGCGGGCAACGGCTACGCCGCGACCGGGTGCGACCGCATGCCCCGCGCGCTCTACGAGGCGATCGAGGCGCTGGAAGGCAGCGTCCTCGCGCGGGAAACCCTCGGCGACGTCGTGGTCGATCACTACCTGAACTACGCGCGGGTCGAGCAAGCCGCCTACGACATGGCGGTGACCGATTGGGAGCGGCGGCGCTATCTCGAGCGGGGATGATCGAGAGGCCGGCAGCCCCGGTCGGCACAAGCGTCGGCACGACGCACCCCGCCGGTCCTCCTGAGCCGGTGATGGATCTCCTCGACTCCTCGACTCGGTTACGAGATCCCTCGACAGGCTCGGGATGACCGGGGGAGTTCCCGCGGCCGCTCGGCTATCCTTCGCGCTGGCCCGCCGTTCGCGGGTCGATTGCTGCGCGAGACGGCTGGTGGAGGCGACGGGTGATGGTGGCAGCGGCGACGGCGGACGCGAAACCGATGGTCGATCACCGGCGCGCGCCGCTGCTCGAAGGGGTCCGGCGCTACGTCGAACACGACATCACGCCGTTCACCACGCCCGGGCACAAACGCGGACGCGGCATCGACGCCGAGTTCGCCGCAATGTTCGGCCACTTGCTGCTCGACCGCGACATCCCGCTCGGCGGCGGGGTGGACGACACCCACTTCGGCGGCCAAACGCTGGTCGCCGCCGAAGAACTCGCCGCCGACGCCTGGGGCGCGGACCGCTCGTTTTTTCTCGTCAACGGCTCCTCGGCGGGCAACCACGCCTTCCTGCTGGCGACGGTGCGGCCGGGCGACGAGGTGATCGTCGCCCGCGACATGCACAAGTCGCTGATGGTGTCCTTGATCCTGGCCGGAGCGAAGCCCGTCTACATCGCGCCCCGGCTCCATCCGGCGCTGTCGGTCGGGCTAGGCATCGCGCCTTCGGACGTCGAAGCGGCGCTCCACGCCCACCCCAACGCAAAACTCGTCGCGCTCGTGAGCCCGTCGTACTGCGGCGTCCAGAGCGACCTCGCGGGCATCGTGGCGGCAGCCCACGCGCGCGGCGTGCCGGTCTACGTCGATGAAGCGTGGGGACCGCACTTCCACTTCCACCCTGCCCTGCCGGCGTCGGCGATGACGAGTGGCGTGGACGGCGCGGTGACCAGCACCCACAAGATCCTCGGGGCGCTGACGCAGTCGGCAATCCTGAACGTGCGATCGGTCCTCGTCGATCCCCGCATCGTGAAGGGCGCCGTCGGCATGGTCGTTTCGACCAGCCCGTCCGTGCCCATCCTCGCCTCGATCGACGCCTGCCGCCGGCAAATGGCGCTCGACGGCGAGGCGCTGCTAGATCAGGCGATCGCGTTGGCGACCGAGGCACGGGAGAGGCTGCGCGCGATCCCCGGCGTCGGCGTGCTCGGTGCTGACCACCTCGGCATCGACGGCTACGACCTGACCAAACTGGTGATCGACGTCGATGGACTCGGCCTGACCGGGTTCGCGGTGGAGCACCTGCTGCGCGAGGAGTACGCCGTGCAGCCGGAGATGAGCGACCTCGTGAGCGTGGTTTGCATCGTCTCGCTGGCGGACACGCGGGCAAGCATCGACCGGCTGATCGCTGCGTTCGCGGACATCTCCCGCCGCCATGGCCGGAACGCGGGCGCCGGGGCGAGGCTGCGCTCGTCCGGCGCGGCGATCGACCCCGGCGTGCAGGCGATGACGCCCCGGGAAGCGTTCTTCGCGCCATCGCGCACGATCCCGCTGGCACAGGCGATCGGGGAGGTGTCGGCCGAACTGGTCATCCCCTACCCGCCCGGCATCCCGGTGCTCGCGCCGGGCGACGTGATCTCGGCCGAGAAGGTCGCCTACCTGCGCGAAGGCGCGGCCCACGGCATGTACCTGTCCGGCCCGGCCGACGGGGAACTGAACACCATCCGGGTGGTCAGCGGGCGCTGACGCGGCATTCTGCGGGCAACCCGCCCGTTCACCGGTGCCGCTCGGCCGGGAACGTTCGGGTCCCGCCCCTGCGACTGCCGGTCTCCTCCCCCGGCACAGCCGTCCCGCCAGGGTTCGGTGTCGGACGCGCCGATCGGCGAGTCTATTCGGTATTTATTCGCCATTTTTTCGGTCGCGAGACTGCGCGTACGTACACACTATATTGACCGAATCCGGGTTTATTCGCTCCCCCGTCCCCCACAGCGGCCGGAATCTGGCGTCAGATGCGCCCGAACGGCCTTCACGCCGCGCCGCTTTCGGTCCAGGCGTTGCCCGGCCACCCCGCCCCTGCACGCCCTTACCGGGGTCGGCCGAACTTCGTAGACACCGGCGGGCCGGAGCCGGAGCATCGCACGTTGCCGCCGACGGTGCGTGGGACCGTTGCCGAAAGAATCCGAATTCCGCATGGGCATGGGAAAACCGCCGCCGAATAGATGGCGAATAACTACCGAAGAAACACCGAATAAATCCAACTTGAGCCGGGCCGACTAGGAGCGCCCGCTCACCGCCGCGGCGCGGGACGCCAGCAGATCGGGCAGCAGCCAAAGTCGTTCGGCGGCGAGGGCGAGCGTTTCGTCGCGCTTGGCAAAGCAGAACCGGGCCAGCATCGGGGCGCGCGAGGCATCAGCATAGAAGGCCGACGGCGGCACCGCCGCGACGCCGGCGTCCACGACCAGCCAGCGGCAGAACGCGGCGTCGTCCTCGAATCCGAGGCCGGAGACGTCGGCCATCAGGAAGTAACTGCCGCCGATGGGCAAGATCGGAAGACCCGCGCCCTCCAGCGCGGCGGCCAGCGCCAT
Source organism: Chloroflexota bacterium (assembly GCA_023423795.1). Classification (GTDB taxonomy): domain Bacteria; phylum Chloroflexota; class Chloroflexia; order Thermomicrobiales; family UBA6265; genus CADCWF01. The sequence goes on from JAFAEX010000274.1 coordinate 26,286, forward strand.
GCGGCGTCGGTCGTAGTCGGCGGCGAGTTGGCCGTAGTAGCCGTCGGTTGCCGCTGATTCGATGGCGGTGGCCATCGCTTCCTGGAACGGCGTGCCCGAGGCGAAGGTGACGAATTGGTGAACGGCGCGGACGGCGGCATTCAGCGGCGCCGGACCGACGAGGTAGCCGATCTTCCAGCCGGTCATCGAGAACGTCTTGCCGGTCGAGTAGATCGCCAGCGTGCGCTCCCACATGCCGGGAAGGGTCGCCAGCGAAATATGCTCGAAGCCGGGGTAGACGATACGATCGTAGACCTCGTCGGTGATGGCGACGACATCGTGCTCCTGGCAAAGTGCGGCGACGAACTCCAGTTCCTCGCGGGTGAAAACCTTGCCGGTCGGGTTGTGCGGCGTGTTGAGCAGGATCGCCCGCGTGCGCGGCCCGAAGGCGGCGCGCAGTTCGTCGCGGTCGATCCGCCAGTCCGGCGGCCGCAACGTCACCGGGCGCAGCGTCGCCCCGGCGAGCACGGCGCTGGGCAGGTACGAATCGTAGAACGGCTCGAAGGCGATCAACTCGTCGCCGGGGCCGACGAACGCCTGGATGGCGTCGAAGACCGCCTCGGTCGCGCCGGAGGTGACGGTGACCTCCCGCTCGGGATCGACCTCGCGGCCGAACCGGGCCGACCACTCGGCGGCGACAGCGGCGCGGAAGCGCGGCGTGCCGTGGCTCGGCGCGTACTGGTTGGCGTCGGCGTCGATGGCCGCCTTCGCCGCGTCCTTGACGATGTCCGGTCCCGGAAAGTCGGGGAACCCCTGCCCGAGGTTGACCGCCTCGTGCTCGCGGGCGAGCCGGCTCATCTCGGTGAAGACCGACGTCCCGAACGCGCGAATCCGCTCCGAAGCGAACCGATCCATGTCCCTGTACCCTGCAATCTGCCGGTGCCGCGCCGCGCGACGAAGCGTCGTCTCCAGGCGGCCGGTCGTGCCGGAGGTGCGCCGTTGCCGGCGGCGAGCGAGTCGTCCGGTGATGATCGCACGGGCGGGCGGAACGTGGGCCGAAGCGGTCTTCCTGGTGCGGAATCTGGAGCCACACGCCGCCATCGTCATCCCGAGCCGGTCGAGGGATCTCGTTCCCGAGTCGAGGAGCGACGAGAGCCCTCGACGCGCGCGGGATGACGCGGGAGCGGTTCGGAATCGCGCTCCTACCCCGCTACGCGGTGCTCGCCGAAGACGCCGCGCAATGCGTCGCAGGTCTGGCCGAGCGTCGCGCCGGCGAGCAAGGCGCGCTTCATCGGCGGCAGGAGGTTCGCGTCGCCACGTGCGGCGGCGGCGACCTCGGCGAGCGCGGTTGCCACCGCCCCGGCGTCCTGCGCGGCTTTCGCCTGCGCCGTTCGTTGGATCTGGCGCTCGACGGCTGTGCGGTCGATCCGCTGGATGGGGACGTCGGCGTCGTCGCCCTCGTCGGCGTAACGGTTGACGCCGACGACGATGTCCTCGCCGCGCTCGCGGGCGACTTCGCGCTGGTAGGCGTTCTCGGCGATGGCCGCCTGCACGAACCCGGATTCGATCGCGGCGACCGCCCCGCCCCGCTCCTCGACGCGCGCGATCCACTCGCGGGCCTTCGCCTCGACCTCGTCGGTCAGCCGCTCGACGAAAAACGATCCGGCCAATGGATCGGCGGTGTCCGCCACGCCGGTTTCCTCGGCGAGGATCTGCTGGGTCCGCAGCGCCAACGTCGCGGCCTGCGACGTCGGCAGTGCGAAGGCTTCGTCGTAGCCGTTGGTGTGCAAACTCTGCGTGCCGCCGAGCACCGCGGCGAGGGCCTGGTAGGCGACGCGGACGACGTTGTTCAGGGGCTGCTGGGCGGTGAGGGTGACGCCGCCAGTCTGGGTGTGGAAGCGGACCATCTCCGAGCGCGGGTCCGTCGGCGCGTAGCGCTCCCGGACCAGCGACGCCCAGAGGCGCCGGGCGGCGCGGAACTTGGCCGCCTCCTCGAACAGGTTGGAGTGGGCGGCGAAAAAGAAACTCATGCGCGGGGCGACGCGATCGATCGCGAGGCCGGCGCTTTGGGCGGCGTCGAGGTAGGCCAGCCCGTTGGCAAGCGTGAAGGCGATCTCCTGCGCGGCCGAGGACCCGGCTTCGCGGATGTGGTAGCCGGAGACAGAGATCGTGTTCCAGTTGGGCAGCGTTTCCGCGCAATAGGCGAACGTGTCAGTTACCAGACGCATGGAGGGACGCGGCGGAAAGATGTAGGTGCCGCGCGCCGCGTACTCCTTGAGGATGTCGTTCTGGATCGTGCCGCCGAGCCGGGCGGCATCGACGCCGCGCTCCTCAGCGACGATCTGGTACATGAGCAGCAGCAACGACGCCGGGGCGTTGATGGTCATCGAGGTGGTGACCGCTCCCTGGTCGATGCCGTCGAAGAGGCGGCGCATGTCGTCGAGCGTGCTAATCGGCACCCCGACCCGGCCGACTTCGCCGAACGCGCGGGGATCGTCGGAGTCCAGCCCGAGTTGGGTCGGCAGGTCGAACGCGACCGAAAGGCCGGTCGTCCCGCGCGACAGCAGCAGCCGGTAGCGGGCGTTGCTCTCCTCGGCGCTGGAGAAGCCGGCGTACTGGCGCATCGTCCAGCGGCGGCCGCGGTACATGGTCGGGTAGATTCCGCGGACATACGGAAACTCGCCCGGATCGGGCAGGTCGGGCGGCGCATCCGGCGCGTGGTAAACCGGCTCGATCTCGATGCCGGAATCGGTCGCGATGTTCTTTGCGTCGGCGGCCATCAGTGCCCGTCCCCGCCGACGGGAACCTCGACCAGTTCGGTCAGCACGCCGGCGCAGGCTTCGGGGTGGACAAAGGCGATGCGCCAGCCGTGGACGCCCGCGCGCGGCGAGCGGTCGATGAGCCGCACCCCGGCCGCGTCGAGGGCCGCCAGCGCCCCGGCGATGTCGTCCACCCGGTAGGCAACGTGGTGCATGCCCTCGCCGCGCTTCGCGAGGAACCGCGCGATCGGGCCGTCCGGGTCGGTCGGGCGGATGATCTCCACCCATCCGGGACCGGCGGCGAAGGTCGCCACCTCGACCGCCTGCTCCGGGACCACGAAGCGCTCGGTGGGGCCGAAGCCCAATGCCTCGTAGCGGGCCACCGCCGCGTCGAGGTCGGCGACGACATGGGCGACGTGGTGCAGCGCGAGTCCGGCGAGGTGCGCCGCACCCGGTCCGGGGTCGGTCATCGGTCAGTCCTAGTCCTGGTCCTGGATGCCGGCGGTCGCGAACGCGCCCGGCGGCGGGAAGGCGGCGGTTGGGGCGAGCACCGAATCGTCGGTGTCCTGGAGGTTGGCGTCGGGCCGCAGCACGAGTCCCTTCGGGCGGCGCCCGCTGATCTCGAACCATGCGCGCACGACGCGGTCGGCCACCGGCACGGCGTAGGCGGAGCCTTCGCCGCCGTCCTCGACGAGGACCGCAACGGCGATCTCCGGTTCGTCGAACGGGGCGTAGCAGGTGAACCAGGCGTGCTGGCGGTCGTAGCGGCCGTTCTCGTCGGGAACGCCGATTTCAGCGGTGCCGGTCTTGCCGCCGACGACGATTTCGGGTTCGCCGGACGGGTTGGTCAGCGACCACTTGCTGGAGCCATCGACGTTCACGCGGGCCGAGCCGTTCTCGCCGTGGACAACGCGGCGCATCCCTTCGCGCACGACGTCCACCCATTGCGGCAGGAGGTCGAGTGTCCGCAGGGGTTCCGGTTTGCGCTCCTCCACCTTGGCGCGGTCGTCGTCGAAGATTTCGCGGACCAGCAGCGGGCGCATGATCTCGCCCTTGTTGGCGAGGGCGGCGGTGTTGAGGGCCAACTGGAGCGGCGTGGTCAGGAAATCGCCCTGCCCGATCGAGGTAATGATCGTGTCACCGACCGACCAGCCGGAACCGGGGGACGTACGCGCCCGCCACTCGGGGTCCGGCACGACGCCCGGCGCTTCCGACGGCAGGTCGATCCCGGTCGGCGAGCCGAACAGGAAGCGGTCGGCGAGGTTCTTCTTGATCGCCTGGATGCCGAGTCCTTCGAAGTAGTGCTTCTCACCGAGCCGCTGTTCGAGCGGGAACTCGTCGCGGTAATGGAGATAATCGCTGCGGTTCTCGTCGAGCGGCTGTCGGGGCGCGCCGAGGTTGTAGAAGTAGACGTCGCAGGACTGCTCGATCGCGCCGTAGACGTCCACCGCCTCGTGCCCGCCGGCACGCCAGATCCAGCAGGGGTGGGTGTTGCCCTTGGACTGGTCCCAGGCGTAGGGCACGCGGATCGCGCCGGTGCAGGTGTAGGTTTTCTCCGGCGTGATCTTCTTTTCTTCCAGCCCGGCGGCGGCGAGGAACGGTTTAAGCGTCGATCCCGGCGGGTACTCGCCCCGCAGCGCGCGGTCGATCAGCGGCCGGTTGGCCTCTTCGGAGACGTACTCCTCGTACTTCCGCTGGGAAACGCCATCGACGAAAAGCTGGTTGTCGTAGTGCGGGAAACTGACCATCGCCAGCACCTCTCCGGTGCGCGGGTCGATGGCGACCACCGCGCCCGCGCCGGAGAGCTTCTTGACCGTCCGGCTCGGATCGACGGCCGCGAGGGCCTGCCGGTCTTCGTTGGAGTACTGGACGCCGGCCCGCAGAATCTCGGCGACGGCGCGCTGGAACTCGAGGTCGATCGAGAGGGTGACATTGCGCCCCGCCACGGGCTCCACGACGGTGTCCGGCAGCACCCGCCACGCCGCGCCGTTGCGGTCCATTTCCACGACCTGGCGCCCATGCCGCCCGCGCAGCACGGATTCGAGCTGGAGTTCGATGCCGTCCTTGCCGATGTAGTCGTCCTGCTCGTAGATGACGTTGCCGAACTCGTCGCGTGCGCCGGGGCTGGCGAGGTCGCGCTGGCTGATCTTGCCGACGTAGCCGAGCACGTGGCTAACCGCGTCGCCGCCGGGGTAGCGGCGAATCAGGACGCCGCCATCCAGTTCGACGCCGGGAAGCTGGAGCCGGTTGGCTTCCAGCTTGAGCGCGACTTCGCGGGGCACGCCGGTCTTGACCGTGACCCGTTCGAGGAAACGGCCGTTCTCGACGAGATATTCGAGCCGGTTCATCACCTGGACGCCGGGCAGTTCGTTCAGGTGGGCGCGGCAGAGCGCGGCCTGGTCGGTCGTCAGTTCGTCTTCCAGCCGGACGAGCCAGTTCTGGTCCTCTTCCTGCGCGATGTAGGACGTCCACGCTTCGAGGGCGTCGGTGCGGAGCGCTTCGATCGCGCCTTCGAGCGTGGTGTCCGGACCAAGCGAGGAGACCGCCCGGCTCACCCGGAAACCGAGCCGCTCGTCGGACGAGAGCAGCACGGCGAGCACGTTGCCGCCGGTTGCGAACTGCGGCGTGGCCGGCCAGGCGACCTCCTGCCCGGCGACGAGTTGGCCGTCCGACGAGATCCGCGCCGAATCGGACTTGCGGGAGGTGACGTCCGGGTAGACGAACAGCAGAAGGTCGGACCCGTTGACCCGCACGATGCCGCCCGGCACCCGGAAGAACGGGTACTGGACCGATTGCGTCGTCGGCTCGACGGTGAGCACCTTGCCGAGCAACTGGGCGGTGCGCGCATAGACGGTCTGTTCCGCTCCCTCCGGCACCTCCAGCGGGTTGAGCACGAGGGCGTCGGGGATGTCCAGCGCGTTGATCAGGTGGTCGAGGATGCGGGCGCGCTCGGCCTTGTCCTTCGGCAGTTCCTGCGGCAGCACGCGGACTTCCCACGTCTGCCGGTTGACCGCCAGTTCGCGGCCGCGGCGGTCGAACACCAGCCCGCGGGTGGCGCGCAGCACTTCCGGACGCTGGATGTTGTTGGCGGCCCGCACCTCGTACTTGTCGCGTTCCACGATCTGGAGGAAACCGAGGCGCACGGCGAGCGCGGAGAACGCGGCAACGACCGCGCCCTTGGCCAGCAGCACCCGTCGCGACATGAGCGCCTGCTCGGCGCGGGCAACGACCGGCGAGCGGCGGCCGCCCCGGCCCTTGCCCTTCCCCTTGCGCAGGTGCGGTGGATCGTAGGGAATGCGCTTGCGCCGCGCCATCAGCGAGACCTCGCAGGAACGAACCGCCCAATCACCGCGTCCACGCCGTAGAACAGCGGGATGAGCAGGGCGTTGAGCAAACCTTGCAGCAGGGTGATGCCGAACCCGGCCTGCATGGCGGGAGCAGGGTCCCCGCCGAGGAGGCGGGCGGCGGCGAGCAGTCCGGCGTAGAGGAACGTGGCCGCCACGGCAAGCACCATCGGGAAGAGCAGCCGGCTGTGGAACACCGGCCGGCGGGCAATCGCCCCGGCCAGCACGGCGGCCAGCAGCGCGAGCCCGTTGGCGCCAATCGGATCGAGCGCCAGCACGTCCAGCACCACCCCGCCCACGGCCGCCGCGATCAGCCCATCGACCACGCCCACGTTTGCAGTCCGCACCAGCACCAGCACGAGCACCGGATTCGGCAGGACCGGTCCCGGCACGATGGCGGAAAGGAGTGTGGCCTGGACCACCGCCGCCGCCAGCAATGCCAGCGCGAATACGACTCGGCTCATCGGGCGCCCCGCGCCGCGCGGCGGCCACCCGGCGCGCCCCGCCCGCGCTCATGCCGCCCGGGCGCCACCCGCGGCGGGACCTGCGGCGGCACGGTCGGGCGGTCAGTCGGAGTCTAGCACGCGCGCCGGAATCGGCCCGAAATCGAACGGGGATGACTGGAACGGACGGGCGCGACGACGCATAGTCGCCGCCGGCGCAGGCGCGCCCTTCCCTTCGACGCCAGGAGGCCCGTCCCGTGGAGCACGAGATCCACCCCGCTGCCCGCCGTTTCGTCGATGCCGCGGTGATCGTCACCGGCGGCGCGAACGGGCTCGGGCGCGGCGTCGCCGAACGGTTCGTCGCCGAGGGCGCGGCAGTTTGGATCGCGGACCTCGACGACCAGGTCGAAGCGATCGCCGGCGACATCGGCGCGACGGCAGGGGTGCACTGCGACGTCTCGGATGCGGCAGCCGTCGCGGCGCTGGTGGATGCCGTCGTCGCGGCGCGCGGGCGGCTCGACGTGATGGTGGCAAACGCCGGGATCGCCGGCGGCGCGCCGGTCGCGGACCTCGACGACGAGATGTACCGCCACATCCTCGCGGTGAACCTCGACGGCGTGTTCCACGCCTGCCGTGCTGCCGCCAGGGCGATGCTGCCGCGGCAATCGGGCAGCATCATCACGGTGTCGTCGGTGTTCGGGCGGGAAAGCCCGGCGGGATCGGCGGCCTACGGCGCGGCGAAGGCGGGCGTGATCGCCATCACGCAGTCCCTCGCCCGCGAACTGGCGCCGCATGGCATCCGGGCCAACAGCATCGCGCCGGGCCACATGATGACCGAGTTGTACGAACGTGCCGTCGCCCGCCGCGCGGCGCGGACCGGCAGGACGGCGGACGACCTCTTCGCCGAGGAACTGGCGATGGTGCCGATGGGCCGATTCGGCAACGGGGAGGACGTCGCCGGGGTCGTCGCGTTCCTCGCCTCCGGGGACGCCCGCTACGTAACCGGCCAGACGATCAACGTGGACGGCGGGTTGCAGTCGCGGTAGGTCCGGAACGTGGGTGAGTTTCGCCGGTTCCCGGAATCGCAACCGGCGCCACCAACCGTCATCCCGAGCCGGTCGTGGGATCTCGTCACGTCTCGACTCCTCGAGTCCTCGACTCGATTACGAGATCCCTCGACCGGCTTGGCGTGACGGTCGGGTGCTATCGGCGGCCGCTTCGACTCGGCTGAGCGGACCCAGCGTGACGCGCATCCAACAGCGCACGGACCCCGGCGGTGTGGCCGGCGTGGCTGCCGCAGCAGCCGCCGACGATGCGCGCCCCGAGGTCGAGCCAGGGCGCGACGGCAGCGGCGTAGTCGTCGCCGGTCATGGCCGGGTCGGGTTCCCAGCCGCGCACGTCGTCGATGCGGCCGGCGTTGGCGTACCCGCCGTACGGAATCGCGGTCGCGTCGCGGAGTTCCGCCATCGCGGCGGCGATCACCGGGGCGGGCGCGCAATTGACGAGGACCGCCGCCGGCGCGAACGGAACCACGGCGGCAACGGCGTCCCGCAACGGCTCTCCGCTCAGCAGCAGGACCGGGCCATCCGGGTCGGGCCGGGCGCAGACGAAGCCGACGGTCGCCGGAATGCCTGTTTCGTCCGCTGCGCGAAGGGCGGCGACGGCCTCCCGGATCGTCGGCATCGTCTCGATCATCAGGAAATCGACGCCGGCCGCGGCGAGGCTGGCCGCCTGCCGCCGGTGCTCGGCGTACGCCGTTGCGTCATCGGGGGTCAGGTCCGGGCTGTAGCAGTCTTCGAGCGGCGCGATCGAGCCGGCGACGAGCGCGTCCTCGCGGCCGGTTTCCCGCCGGGCGTCGTCGGCCAGCCGAGCGGCGAGGGCGTCGAGTTCGCTCGCCCGCGCCGGGTCGATGCCACCCCTGACGAGCGTGCGGCCGGTCGTGCGGAAGGTGCAGGTCGTGATGACGTCCGCGCCGGCGCGGAGGTTGTCGGCGTGGACCTCGCGGACGAGATCCGGGCGCTCCAGCACGCCGAGGGCCGACCACAGCGGCAGGCGCGTGGTCAGGCCCCGGCGGTCGAGGTCGGTGCCCATCGCCGCGTCCAGCAGCAGCACGTCGCCCGCCGCCAGCCTGTCGGGCAGGGAGTGGCGGGCGGGGACGGAGTGAACCGAGGTCACCGGCCGAGCAGCATCGCCACGGCATCGCCGCCGACGTTGGCCGAGCCGATGCCGTGGGTGACGAGCAGCAGGATCGCCGTCGCGATGGACGCCACGGCCGCGGTGATGGCCCGCTGGTGCGGCGTCGTGCGGCTGGCGGCGTACCCGTGCTCGATGCCGACCGGAATGATGGCGAGCAGCGCGATCAGGTAGTGCAGGTTGCTGTTGCGGAAGCCGGAGCCCATGAGCAGGAACCCGACGATGTACTGGACAAGGAGCAGCGCCGCGGCGGCCATCGAAATCGTGCGCGCCACCGGGATGGTCCGGCCGGTCGCCCGCAGGACGTTCAGGATGGCCACGACGATGAACGCCACGACCAGGACCGATCCGAGGATGAAGTGAAGCTGGTTCATGCGGCCGATTCTCCCCTCCCCGCCTGCCCCACGCCCGGGCGGCGGTCGTGTCTCGCTCCCGCGCGGGAGCTTACCGTTTGCGGATCGCTTTCGCGCCGATCACCGCCGCGGCGGCGACCCCGGCCAACCCGGCCGCCGCGATCGCGGTCGGCGCGGGTTCCGGGCCGGGAAGGACGACGCGGCCGTCGCCGTAGCCCTGGAAGAATTGGCCCCACTTGGTGTCCAGCGCCTGCTTCACGCGGCGGCGGCCGACGACCGGGTACCAGTACACGTTGTGGTAAAAGTTCGAGGCGAAGAAGCTCCAGCCGGCCAGCGGCGATTGCAGCAGTTCGCGCTCGAACCGCTTCAGCGGACCGTGGTAGATCAGGTGCTGGCCGCGCGAGGCGAACGTTTCTTCCTTGACGAATCTCCAGTCTTCCAGCGAGATGTCGTGGCCGACGATCTCGATGTCTTTCGGATTGCCGACGCCCAGCCCCTTCTCGTGCGCCATCCGGATGAACGGGATTTCCATCGGGTCGAAACCCTGGAGCTTGGCGCTGATGGCGTCGATCGCGACCTGGTCGGCGCTGGCGAGCAGCGTGTCCTTCTCGTGCGGGCGCATGGCGCGCGGTCCCGCGCCGTCGCCGGCGAAGGTGCCGTCCATCACCGCGAAGAGGCCGGAGTGGATGTCCTGCTGGATCTGGAGCAGGTCCACCAGCGTCTCGTGGATGACCGCGTGGGTGTGGTGGCGCCGGTTGTTGAGCAGGCCGCCGAAGGCGTTCTTCATCGCCCCGGTGATCGTGGTGAAGACGTGGGTCTTGACCGTGGGCAACTGGATGATGTTGCGACCGACGAACATCTTCGGGATCGTCACGCCATCGGGGAAGACGCGGTCCAGCACGAGGAACGGTTTGCTCGGCGTGTACGGAATCCACTCCACCTGCGGTTCGTACAGGTGGACGTTGGCGATCCCGTACTTGTCCGTGACGTACCGATGCTTGTTGTTGCGCTCGCCGACACGGGCATCAACGACGACGGTGCCGTTGTGGGCTGCTATCAAATTGCCGTACACGCCGGACTGCAATTCACGGACGACGCCTTCGAGCTGCCACGGCGTGGTCGAACAGGCGGGGTACCACGTCTGCCAGGAGATGTTGACCTTGAGGATGGTGTCGCGGTCGGCGGGCAGCGCCTCGCGGTAGCCGGCGAGCCGCATCACCTCGCCCACGTCCGACAGGACGGTTTCGGGGCGGGTCTTGAGCACCGCGACCTTGCCGCGGCCGGGGAAATCGTGGGGGATCATGGCGACGGTCCTCCTCGGCGGCGGGCCGCGCCCGCGCCAACCCGCCAGCGATGCTACGCCCCGGCCGCGAACAGGGTCAAGGAACGGGTTCACCTCGGGTGCCTCCCCGCTCGGGCGCGAAGCGCGAAGGCTGGTACAGTCAGGCCGTTTGGGCAATCGCGGCGGGACCGATGCGAGGGGATATGTCGGGCGACCAGCAGACGCGCGCAATCTGGGCGGCCATCGGCGAGACCATCGCCGCGCAAGCGGTCATGCTCCGCGACGCGGCCACCTTCGACGATCCGGTGGCGGCCGCCGTCCTCACCGCGCTCGACGGCGCGCGCCGGGGCGACCCGCCGGCTGCTCCCCTCACCGCACTCGTCGCGGCGTTCGATGAGCGGCTCGATGCCCTCGTGTCGCCGGGCGCGGCTGGCGCGCCCGGCATCGCCCGTACCCGCGCCGAGGTGGCCGCGACCGCCCTGCGGTTAATCCTGCGGGACGACGTGCTCGCGTTGCAGGAATCGCTGGACCGTTTCCGGCTGGCGTTGCTCGACGTGGCCGCCGAGCACGTTTTCACCCTCATGCAGGCTTACGGCGAAGGGCAACCGTTGCAGGCAACCTCGCTGGCCCACTGGCTCGGCGGCGCGCTGGGACCGCTCGGGCGGGCGACGATGCGGCTCCGTAACGCATTCTCCGAAGCGAACTGCTCGCCGATGGGCGCCATGTCGCTGGCCTCGACCGGATTGCGGGTGGACCGGGAGTTGGTCGCCTCCCGGCTCGGCTGTGACGGCCCGGTACCCAACACGCTCGACGCGCTGGCCGCGACCGACCACCTCGTCGCCGCGCTCGATGCCGCGGTGGCGGCGACGTCGCCCGTGGCGCGGTTGCTCGACGAATTGCGCGACTGGCTGCGGGCGGAACCGGCCAGCCTTCGCCTCGACGAGGAGTGGCTCGCCGATTCCGACCCTGCCGTTCCCCAGTTCCGCCCGGCGGCGGCGCTGGACCGCATCGTCGCCGATGCCCGCGCCCTCCGCGCCGACGCCGCGGCGACGGCCGGGATGCTGGCCGACATCCCCTACGGCCCGGCGGGTCACGCGCTCGACCAACCGGCGGCGCGGACCCTCGCCGCACTGGCGATCGCGCGCTCGGTCCTCGACCGCGCGGCGGCGCTGGTCGCATCGGTCAAGGTCAACCGGGCGCACCTCGCCAACCGCGCCGGCCGCGATTTCACGACAGCCAGCGAACTCGCCGACTTCATCATGCTGGAAGAAGGAATCGACCCCGCCTCGGCGCGGGCCATCGCGGCGCTCAGCATCCGCCGGGCGACGGACGCCGGGCTGGAGATGGGCGGATTGACCCCGCAGGTGATCGACGGCGCGGCGCTGCTGGTCATCGGCCGCGAACTCGGCATCGAGATCGAGCGGTTCGGCGGTTACCTCGCGCCACGCCGGGTGCTGGAACGGCGCACGGCCACCGGTTCGCCCGCCCCGGCTGCCACCCGCGACTGGCTGGAACTGGAGCGGACGCGGGTACTCGCCGACGAGCGCTGGCGCGACGAAACGGCAGCGAAACTCCGGGACGCCCACGCCCGGCTTGAGCGCGAGGTCGCGGAAATCCTGGCGACCGAATAGGGGTTGCGCGGCGGTCGCGACCGCCACCAACGCCGCCATCCCGAGTAACCAGTCATCCCGAGCTTGTCGAGGGATCTCGTCTCGTTTGGTAGATACGACGAAATCCCTCGACAAGCTCGGGATGACGGCGGTGTGGATGACGGCGGTGTGGATGACGCTGGTAGCCTGACGGCGGCGCGATTCCTGCGTTTTCTTCCATGGGAACGTCGCGCTCCCGGCGGTATACTTGCAGACTGCCCGGCACGGCGATGGAGCCGCGCCGATTTCGACTGAACCCCGAGAGGTGTCCCATAACCCGTACATTGCTTTCCACCAACCGCCCGACCCAGCAGGCGCTGCTCGTTTCCGTCGAGCGGCCGGACCAGGAATGGGCGGCCGCCGATTCGCTCGAAGAACTGGCGCGGCTGGCCGAAACCGTCGATGTCGAGGTCGTCGGCGCGGTCACGCAGCGGCTGTCGCACCCCATCGCCGGCACCTACGTCGGCAAGGGCAAGCTGGAAGAGATCAAGGAGCGCCGGGAGGAACTGGAGGCCGACGTCGTCATCGTCGATGGCGACCTCTCGCCCGCCCAGCAGCGCAACCTCGAAAAGGCGCTCGACGTCATCGTGCTCGACCGCACGGCGCTGATCCTCGACGTCTTCGCGCGCCGCGCCGCGACCCACGAAGGGCGGTTGCAGGTCGAGCTGGCGCAACTCGAATACCGGCTGCCGCGCCTGACCGGCCTCTGGACGCACCTGTCGCGTCAGGGCGTCGGCGGCGTCGGCTTGCGCGGCCCGGGCGAGACGCAGCTCGAAAGCGACCGCCGCGAGCTCGGCAAGCGGATCGTGCACATCAAGCGCGAACTCGGTGAGGTGCACCGCCACCGCTCGCTCTACCGCGAGCGGCGCAAGGGCGTGCCGGTGCCGGTCGCGGCGCTGGTCGGCTACACCAACGCCGGTAAATCGACGCTGCTCAACACCCTGACCGGGGCCGAGGTGCTGGCGGAGGACAAGCTCTTCGCAACGCTGGACCCGACGACCCGGCGCACCGAACTTCCGGGCGGGCGCGAGGTGCTGGTCACCGACACGGTCGGGTTCATCAACAACCTGCCGACGCTGCTGATCGCCGCCTTCCGTGCCACGCTGGAGGAGATCAACGAGGCGACGGTGCTTGTCCACGTCGTGGACGTGACCCACCCGAACGCGCCGGAGCAGATGGCGACCGTCAAGATTGTGCTCGAAGAACTCGGCGCGGACGACAAGCCGGTGGTGACCGCGCTCAACAAGGTTGACGCGTTGCTCCCGGACGGCGCGACCGAGGCCGACGTGGCGGCCTACCCGATCGCCGACCTGCTGGCCCGGCTGGGCGATGCCGCGCCCCTGGCGGTGAACCCGGTGGCCATCGCCGGCGGCAAGGGCTGGAACCTGGCGGCGCTGCTGACCAAGGTCGAGGAGGTGTTGGCGACCGAGGCGGCTTACGTCCCGGTCACGATCGCCGTGCCGTTCGACCGCGGCGACCTCGTCGCGCGCTTCCACCGCGCCGGCCGGGTCGAGGACGTGCGCCACACGGAAGACGGGACGGTCCTCACCGGCTGGATACCGTCGGCCGATCTCGGCCGGTACGCGCCCTACGCGGCGCTGCGGCGGGACGACGGCGTGAAGCCGATGGCGGCGGGTCAGGCGGCAACCAACACCGCGGCCTGATCTGGCTGTGCCATAAACGCGGGGCCGGGGGACGTTGGTCCCCCGGCCCCGTTTCGTCTGTCCCGAAAGCGTTCATCAAGAGAATTCGGACCGGATTATTGTCCGTCGCCTTCCGGCCACTCCCACGGCTGCGGGTCTTGCCAGCCGCCGGACTGTTCGCCTTCCCAGCCGCCTTCTTGTCCGCCCTGCCACTGGCCCGACTGGTCGGGCTGCCATTCGCCCTCCTGCTGGGGCTGCCAGTTGCCGTCCTGTTGGTCTTGCGAATCGCCGTTCTGCCCGTTCTGCCCGTCCTGCTGGTCGCCTTCGGACCGCTCCGAACGCCGAGGAGCCTCGGTGGCGGCCGGCGCTTGCGGATTTGCGGGAAGTTCGGAATACACCTGCGGCGCCGAGCCGGGCCCGGTGAGCTGGAACGTCAGCGAACCGATGCGCCACTCGTCGGAGTAGAGCCAGACGGCATACGGGCCGGGCGACATCGCGGGAGACAGCCCCAGCGGCAGGGCGACCCATCGCGGGTCTCCGGCCCCTTCGAGGTTGACGGCCTGCTCGCCCTGCACGTTGCCGTACTGGTCGGTCCAGATCGCGGTGATGATCTGTCCGGGGCTGGTGTCGTGCAGCCGGGCCGAGACGTAGAGCGTGCCGGCATCGACCGGGACGCTGGCGAACGCGCCCTGCGGCGAGCCGTCCGGGTTGATCACCGGCGACACGGCGAGTTGGCCGACGAACGGGTACAGGGGTTGCTCTGCCGCCGGCGTCGGCGTGCCGGGAAAATAGCGGTCCGCGATCCGCGTGGCCTGCTGGCTCGCCATGATCGGCGTCAGATCGGCATCCTGCTCCTGCCCACGGCGGGCTTCGCCGACGCTGCCGGTGTTGCAGGCCGAAAGCAGCAGCAGCGCCGGAAGCGCGACGGCGGCGATGGAAGCGGCGTGCCGGCGGAGGTCAATCCGCCCCGGCGCCGCGTGGCGGCCGGTACTGGCCGAAGGCATCCTGGTACTCCTCGGCCACCTCGAGCGCGGTCTTGTGGACGTAGATGCGGGTGGTGGCAGGCGACGCGTGCCCGAGGATGGTTTGCACCGTGGACTCCCGCACCCGGCGCCGCACCAACTCGGTGGCCAATCCGTGCCGGAACGAGTGCGGGGTGACGTCGCTTTCGACGCCCGCCCGCTCGGCCAGCCCGGCGACGATGTGCTCCACCGTCCGCGGGCTGATCGCCGTTCCCGGCACCCCCAGTTTATCGCGTCCACTGAAGGCCGGGAGCGCCCCGGCCCCGCGCGCGGGATCGCCGCGCATCGTCCAGTACGCGGCAAGGGCATCCGCCGTTTCGCCATCGAAGTGGACGGTGCGGCTCTTGCCGCCCTTGGCGCGGTAGATCGAGGCGGTGCCGGCGGCCATGTCGAAGTCGCGCCGGCGAAGGGCGCACAACTCCGAAACGCGCACACCCGAGCGGAACAGGAACTTGATCATCGCCCGGATCTTGTGGCGGCGCAGTTCCAGGTGGGCACGGGCCTCTTTCGGCAGATGATCGACGAGATCCACGATGCGCTCGAGGTCGCCGAGCTTGACGTCGGGCGGCGGCGGCGTGAAGCGTGGCATCATCGCCGCGATCCGGGTCTTCAAGCGGTCGCCGGAGAGGTCGGTGTTGTAGTCGTACGCCACCAGCCACGAGCAGAGCTTGCGAACCGCCGAGATGTTGTTCTGGGCCGTCCGCATCCGCGAAACCTCTTCCGGGCTGCGCACGTCCGGCGGCACGAGAATGGCGGCAAACGAGGTCACGTGGTCGGTCCGCAGGGCGGTGATCGGCGCGACCTCGGGATCGATTCCCTCGTGCTGGGCGAGGTGGCGCAGGAACTTCTCGATGCCGTGCCGGTAGGTCTTCTTCGAGCGCGGCGCGAGCCGGAGGTCGCCGAAGAACACCTCCACCGCGCCGGCGATGGAGAGGGTATCGTCTCCGGCCGATGGCGGCGCGGCGCGATCCGGGGACGCCGGGGC
This sequence comes from Chloroflexota bacterium, assembly GCA_023423795.1. Lineage (GTDB taxonomy): Bacteria > Chloroflexota > Chloroflexia > Thermomicrobiales > UBA6265 > CADCWF01. The sequence goes on from JAFAEX010000274.1 coordinate 41,938, forward strand.
CAGCCCTCGCCTGTTGCCCAACGAGTCGGTTGCGCTGCCCAGCACCACGCGTGCCCCTCCCGTGCAGGAACGTCGGTCGTCGATTCGCGGGGTGTACGTACACTCTACCACGTTTCGCCGAACGGTTGTCCGCACGGAGGAGGAATGCGCCGCCGGGTCAGGACGCGGCGTCGGTGGTCTTCGCGTACCGACCGATGAAACCGGCGGTGTCGCGGTGGAACTCGCCGTTGGACACGATGCGGGTGAGCCCCGCGCCCTTCGCCGCGCGGCGCCCATCGACATCGACGTGCGGGCCGAAGCCGATGACCGGAACGCGACCGCCGAGCCCGGCGATCAATCCGGCGACGGCGTCCCAATCGAGCGCGGCGTTCATGTCGAGCACGACCAGCACCGGCTGATCTCCCGGTTCGGCCAGCGCTCCGGCCAAGGCAGGCAGGTCGCGGACAAAGCGCGCGGCGTATCCGAGCGAGCGCGCCGCCGTACTGATGCGCGACCCGAACATCAAGTCCCGGTTGAGCACGACGACCGTACCGTTCGTCAGGGCAGCCGCCGTTTCGCCGTTCTCCACGAAAATCCCTCCGGTGCGCCGAAAACCCGCTGCGCCCATGCTACGATCCCGGACCGATGGCAAGCAGGGTCCGCCGATTGTGCCGGCACGAGCAGTTCGGAGGCGAATCATGGCCACCCGCGTTCCCGGCGCCCGCGCCGCCCGCCGATTCGACGAGATGAGCCGCACGGAGCGGGTGGTGGCCGCCGTCCACGGCGACCCGGTCGATCGCGTCCCGGTGTGCTTCTGGCACCACTTCCGGCCGCAGGGTTCCGGCCGGGCGATGGCCGACGCAACGCTGCGCTTCTTCGACGAAGAGTACGACCTCGACATCGCGAAGGTGATGCCGGACCTCCCCTACCCGTTCCCTCAGCGCTCGATCCGCACGATCGACGACTGGACGCTGATCGAACCGATCGATCCCTCGTCCCGCTACATGACCCAGCGCGCCGAGGCGGTCCGCCTGCTGCGCGACGAACTCGGGTACGACACGCCGATCGTGATGACGGTCTTCTCGCCGCTGGCCGAGGCGATGTACGCCGCCATCGACCAGCAGACGTTCTTCGCCCACCTGAAGGAAGCGCCGGTGGTCGTCCACGAGGCGCTGGCGACGTTGGCGGAGAACATCCACGCCCACGTCCGCGACATCATCGACGCCGGGGCGGACGGGGTGTTCTTCTCGATCCAGGGGTGCTCGGCGGCGGTGATGCCGGAAGGGCAATACCGCGAGTTCGGCCGGCCCTACGACCTGATGGCGCTGCAAGGCGCGCGCAACGGCTGGCTGAACATCCTGCACGTCCACGGGGAGCGCGACCTGTACTTCGACCTCGCGCTGGATTACCCGGTCGAGGTGCTGAGTTGGTCGGACCGGTTGGCCGGACCCAGCCTGCGCGAAGCGCGGCTGTTGACCAGCAAGTGCCTCATGGGCGGCTGGCACGAGTTCGGCGCGCTGTCCAACGGGCCGGAAGAAGCGATCCGCGCCGAGGCGGAGGACGCCGTCGCGCAGACGGGCGGGCGCAAGTTCATCCTCGCCAACGGCTGTTCGGTGCCGGACGAAACGGACCCGGAATGGCTGAGCGTGGCCCGCGAGATCGCGGAGGACTTGGATCTTCCGGGCTAGTTCGCCGCTCTCCCGGCTCGCACACACGGTCATCCCGAGCCCGTCGAGGGATCACGTTCCTGCTCGACTCCTCGACTCCTCGACTGGATCACCAGATCCCTCGACGGGCTCGGGATGACGTGGTGGGCGCCCGGGGTGACGTGGCCGGCGCCCGGGATGACGGTGATCAGCTGCCACTGCGGCAACGCCTACTTGCAGGAGACCGGCTGCTCGACCTTGCCGCCGAACGTCGTCGTCCAGTACCAGCCGTACTTCGACGACTTGTCGTAGGCGCGGCCGATGCCGATGGCCCGGAAGTTCTTGTTGCGCATCGCCTTGTCGTGCGGCGCGCTCTTCTTCCACATCTTCATCGCCACCTTGGCGCGCTTGGCGTTGGTGCCGGCCGCGATGTTCTCGCCGATCGGGTCGCCCTTGTAGCCGAAGTGGCGGATGTTCTGCTTCCAGGATCGGTTGTCGCCCTTAACCTTGTGGCTGAAGTAGTTCCGTTTCGCCATGTCGGCGCTGTGGTGCTCGGCGGCTTGCCCGAGCGACCCATCGAGCGCGAGGCTCGGTAGATTCTTCTTGCTCCGGTATTTGTTGATTTGCCGCAGGAAGGCGCATTCCTCCGTGTCGGGCTTGTACGCCTTCTCGATGCCAACCGGCGCATCCTCGGCAAGTCCCGTCGGTATCGCGGCCGGCGCCATGCCCAGCGCGCCGCCGAGCAGCACCAACCCGACCAGCGCCGTCCTCACCCGTCGCATGCATTCCCTCCCTCGATCGCGCACGGATCGCGCCGCCCGCCTCACCGAAGGGCGCGTTCCGTGACCGTTCCAACCGTTGCGGGGTCCGGCACCAGACGATACGCCCCGCCGGCCGGTCCCGGATTCGTCTGCGCGAATCTTGGGACGGCGCGGCGGGGCGCTTCGAGGCTCAATCGGGCTGGATCTCGCGGCGTTCAGCCAGCCGCGCCGACCGGTTCGGCGGCGACCTTCTCCCGCTTCTCCATGATGGTCGTCGAGTGGCCGGCGTCGAGCCGGGCCTTCGGGTCGTAGAACGTGACGGCGTGGTTGACGGCGGTGACCGCTTCGGCCGCGCCGGTGGCGATCAGCTTGAATTTGGCCGGGTAAACGGCGACATCGCCCGCGGCGAAGACGCCGGGGATGTTGGTCGCCATCGTGATCTTGTCCACCGCAATCTGGTTGCGCTGGAGTTCGAAGCCCCACGTCTTGAGCGGGCCCAGGTCGGCGACGAAGCCGATCGCCACGATCAGCTCCTGCGCCGGGATGGTCGTCTCCTCCCCGGTGGCGTCCTTGTAGGTGACGGCGCCGAGCCGGCCGTCCGGCCCGGCATGGACGGCGGCGATCTCGCAGCCGGGGAAGCGCAGGTCGCAGGTCGAGGCGTGCAACTGCTGCACGGTGGCCTCGTGGGCGCGGAATTTCGAGCGGTGAATGAGGGTGACGCGGGTGGCGATCGGCTCCAGCGTCACCGCCCAGTCCACCGCGGAGTCGCCGCCGCCGACAATGACGACGTCCTTGCCGCGGAAATCCTCGACCCGCTTGGCGAAGTAGTGGACGCCCTGCCCTTCGAGTTCGCGCACGCCCGGCGCTTCGACGCGCTTGGGTTCGAACGCACCGACGCCCGCGCAGACGATGACCGTCCGGCTCCAGCGGTCGCCGTTGGAGGTGCCCAGCCGAATCAGGCCCTCGTCGGTGCGCTCCAGTTCAAGCACCTGCTCGTTGAGCCGGATCGTCGGCTCGGAGCGGTCGGCTTGGGCGGCGCATTGCTCGACGAAGTCCTTGGCCAGCACCTTGGGGTAGCCGATGACGTCGTAGATGTACTTCTCGGGGTAGATGGCGGTCAGCGCGCCGCCGACCTCTTCGAGCGAATCGATGACCTGGGTGCGCGCGCCGCGCAGCCCGGCGTAGAACGCAGCGAACAGCCCGGTCGGGCCGGCGCCGATGATGGTGATGTCGAACACGTCGCGCCCGGAGGCGGCCGCCTCACGCTGGTCGTCCACCCCAGCCAACTCCCGTGTGGTCGCCCGCCGGGCGCGTTGGGCCGCGGCGGCTCGTACATGCCTGCCTCGGAGTGTAGCAAGCC
>JAFAEX010000077.1 GCA_023423795.1 Chloroflexota bacterium
GATCTCGTTCCCGTATCGAGGAGCGACGAGATCCCTCGACGGGCTCGGGATGACGACGGCAGATGTCATGAATCGCGCTGTTGGCGGCGCGCTGTCACGCGAATGGAAGCACCGCCCACGCCCGACGAAAGGACGACCCATGGTCTCCACCAACGACGACGTCATCGACCTCCATGCGAAGGCGAGCGCCGCCTTCGCGCAGGTGCTCGGCGAGATCCCGGCCGACCGCTTCGGCGACCCGACGCCGTGCACCGAGTGGGATATCCGGACGCTGGTGAACCACCTGACCGAGTTGCACCGCGGGGCAGCCGCGGCGTTCCGTGGCGCCGATCCGTCCACCCTCGGACCGCCTTCGGCGGATGCCGACCCGCGCGCCGCGTTCGCCGCCGCGCTGCGCGATGCCGCATCGGCCTTCCGGGCGGCCGGGGCGCTGGACCGGACCTATCCCATGCCGTGGGGCGAATCGCCCGGCAGCATGGTCGTCCGCATCCTGGCGCTCGACGCCGTCGTCCACACCTGGGACCTCGCGAAGGCCGCCGGTCAGCCCTGCCCGCTCGACCCGTCTACCTGCGAAGCGGTGCTGGCCTTCGGCAAGGGGATGATGAAACCAGAGTTTCGGACCCCGGAATCCGGGTTCGGCCCGGAGGTCGCCATCGCCGCCGACGCCCCGGTGTGCGACCGCATGGCCGCCTTCTTCGGTCGCCGGCCGTAGGTCGGCATCCATTGCTCGCGCCGACGGGGCGATGTCCTCGGGCGGCGCGACCTTTCGCCCCGGCCCCGGTTCGGCGACGATAGCGGCCGGGACGATGCCGCTCCCGGCCGACGCCGGGCGGCGCAGAAAGGACGACGACGGATGACCGACGCGAACGCGGCGAACGCCGAGCGCTGGGCGGGAGCGGCCCGCCGCTGGGGAGGGCCGGACGGGTTCGAACTCGGCCTGATGGTGCCCATTTCGGAGGGCGCGGCCTTCGGCGCGACCCCGCGCTTCTCCGACATGCTGGAGATCACCCGCGCCGCCGAGGAGGTCGGGTTCGGCGCGGCCTGGTTCGCCGACCATTTCGTTTTCCGGCACGAGAACGAACCCGAAGAGCGCGGCGTCTGGGATTGCTGGACGACGATGGCCGGCATCGCCGCCGCCACCGAGCGGATCAGGATCGGGGCGCTGGTGGCCTGCACCGGGTTCCGCAACCCGGGCGTGATCGCCAAGATGTCCGAATCGATCGACGACATCTCCGGCGGCCGGCTGATCCTCGGGCTCGGCGCGGGCTGGCACAAGCCGGAATACGACATGTTCGGCTTCCCCTTCGACCACCGGGTGAGCCGCTTCGAGGAATCCGTCACCATCATCGACGGGCTGCTGCGCGACGGGAGCGTGGACTTCGAGGGCCGGTTCGTCTCCGCCCGCGATGCCGTCAACAAACCGCGCGGGCCGCGCCCGGACGGCCCGCCGATTCTGGTCGGCACCACCGGCCACCGCATGCTGCGGCTGACCGCGACGTTCGCCGACGCCTGGAACACGGTCTGGCATCCCGACGCCGAGGAAACCAAACCGCTGCTGGCGGCGGTGGACGAGGCTTGCCGCGACGTCGGCCGGCCGCCGGAAACGCTGATCCGCTCCGCCGGCGGCAACATCGCCCGCGAGGGCTACCTCGGCACGCGCCCGAACCCGATGACCGGCGACGACGCCGAGATCGCGCGCCGTATCGCCGGGTTCCGCGACCTCGGGTACCGCCACTTCGTCTGCGGCATGGACCCCTGCACGCCGGAAAGCGTGCACGCGTTCCGCCCGGTCATCGAAGCGCTCGCGGCCTCCGCCTGACGCCTGGCTTCGACGCGCCCGGCCGCGACCGCGCAGGATTTGTCCTCGCGGTCGCGGCCGGGCGCGTCCCGAATTGTCATTGCGCTCCGAATACATGCTGCCGAGACCGGGCGTTCGCCGCGCTCCGGCCCGATGTCCGCGGCGGACTTGAGCGGTCCCGGCTCCGCGTGCCACCATCACCGCCATGAACGGCAACGCCACCGACGACAAACACCTCAGCGACCTCGCCCGGCTGCGCCGCGTCCGCGACCGGATCGACCGTGAGTACGCCGAGCCGCTGGACGTTGCGGCGCTCGCGCGGGACGTGAGTATGTCGGCCGGGCACCTCAGCCGCCAGTTCCGGCAGGCCTACGGAGAGTCGCCCTATTCGTACCTGATGACGCGCCGCATCGAGCGCGCGATGGCGCTGCTGCGCCGCGGCGACCTCAGCGTCACCGAGGTCTGTTTCGAGGTCGGCTGTTCGTCGCTGGGGACCTTCAGCACCCGCTTCACCGAACTGGTCGGCGTGCCGCCCAGCGTCTACCGGGCCGATACCGAGCGCGCGACGGCGGGCATCCCGGCGTGCATGGCGAAACGGGTCACCAGACCAATCAGGAATAAAGAAGCGCCGACCCCGGCTCCGCCCCTAGAGTAGGTCTACGGCGACGCGCCGCACGGGCAACACGAGAGGGGTCACACCCATGAACCTCACTATCCACGCGAGTTTCCTCCCGCACAGCGACCCGGACGCCGCGCTGGCGTTCTACCGCGACGCCCTCGGTTTCGAGGTCCGCAACGATGTCGGGTACGAGGGCATGCGCTGGATCACGGTCGGTCCGCCCAACCAGCCCGAGATCAACATCGTGCTGCACCCGCCGGCCGCCGACCCGGGCATCACCGAGGACGAGCGCCGCACCATCTCCGAGATGATGGCCAAGGGAACCTACGGGGCCATCATCCTCGCCACCCCCGACCTCGACGGCGCGTTCGCGACGATCGAGGCCAGCGGCGCGGAGGTCGTGCAGGAGCCGACCGACCAGCCCTACGGCGTCCGCGACTGCGCCTTCCGCGATCCGTCGGGCAACATGATCCGGATGCAGCAGCGGGGCTGAGCCGCCGCCTGCACCCGGCGGCGCGGCGAGCGGCGCCGACACCGGTCCGCCCGCCGCGGCCACGATTGCCCCGCGTCCTTCCTCCCCGCACCGCTCCTCGACCAATCGATGTCCACCCGGCGCGGTCGCCCGCCGTCCGGTGTGGCGACGCGCGGCCATCGACGGCCGGCCCTGGCCTCTGCGCCGGGGCGGGCCTCCCGCCGGGCCGGTTCCGGACGGAGGTTGTGATGAACCGGAATGCGTGGATTCGGCAAGGTCACCGCTGGTTGTCGATCGCCTTCGCCGTGGCGACCCTCGTCGTCACCGTCGTCGTCCTGACGCAGGAAGAACCCGCCGCCTGGGTGTACCTCTCGCCCCTGCTCCCGCTCCTCCTGCTGCTGGTCACGGGGCTGTACCTGTTCGTACTACCCTACCGCGCCCGGCGGCGCGGCGGGCGGCGCGCCGCCCAGTCCGGGTAATCCGGGCACGACGGGGCCAGATGACGCCGGGCGCGTTGCCGCGCCCGGCACGATCCGCGTAGCAGTTGGCATACGATCCGGGCATCGCCCCGGCAGCACCGATTGGAGAACGCGAGAAATGGCTGCGAAGACCCCCACCGGCACGACCGCGACCGACGAAGCGCACGAGGGATTCTCGGCCACCGAACGGGCCGCAATGAAGGAGCGCGCCGCCGAGGTGAAGGCGTCCTCCCGCCGCGGCAAGGGCGCGAAGGCGGCGGATGCGGAGGCCGCCGTGCTGGCGAAGATCGCCGAGATGGAGGGGCCGGACCGCGTGCTGGCCGAGCGCGTCCACGCGATCGTCAAGGCCAGCGCGCCGTCGCTCGCGCCCAAGACCTGGTACGGGATGCCGGCTTACGCCCGGGACGGCAAGGTCGTCTGCTTCTTCCAGGCAGCGCAGAAGTTCGGCGCCTGGTACGCCACGCTCGGGTTCAACGACCCCGCGCTCCTCGACGACGGCGACATGTGGCCGACCGCCTTCGCGCTCACCGAGCCGACCACCGAGGTCGAGGCCCGGATCGCCGCGCTCGTGGCGAAGGCGGCGGGCTGAGGCAAAAGCCAACCGGGAATGGAGACGGGGAGGGCGATGGCGCCCTCCCCGTCTCCATTCCCAACCAACGTCGAGACTCCCGATCTAGACAGCCGGTCCGCCGGTGATGTTCCGGCTCGCGGCCAACGCTTGCTCGTTGAAGTACTTCTGCTTGAGTTCCACCGGCGCGGTCTTCTTGGTCGATCGCAGGTTCAGGAACTCGACCAGCACCGAAAAACCCATCGCCGCGTAGATGTAGCCCTTGTCGATGTGGAAGCCCCAGCCCTCGGCCACCAGCGAGGTGCCGATCAGCAGGAGGAACGACAGCGCCAGCATCTTGACCGTCGGGTGCTCCTGCACGAACGTCGAGAGCGGGCCGCTGGCGACCAGCATGACGCCGACCGCAACCACGACCGCCGTGACCATCACCCCGAGGTTGTTGGACATCCCGATCGCGGTCAGCACCGAGTCGAGTGAGAACACGATGTCGAGCAGCAGGATCTGGGCGATGACCGAAGCGAACGACGATACGGCCCGGACGTTTTGCGCGTGTTCTTCGCCCTCCAGTTTGTGGTGGATTTCGGTGGTCGCCTTGTAGATCAGGAAGAGACCGCCCAGCAGCAGGATCAGATCGCGGCCGGAGATGTCCTTTCCGAACACGCTGAATAGCGGCTGGGTGAGGTTCGCCAGCCACGAGATCGAGAACAGCAGCCCGATGCGCATGATCATCGCCAGGCTGAGGCCGAGGATCCGCGCCTTGTCCCGCTGTTCGGGCGGCAACTTTCCGGCCAGGATGGAGATGAAGATCACGTTGTCGATGCCGAGCACGATCTCCATCACGGTCAGCGTCAGTAACGCGATCCACGCTTCCGGACTCGCCAGCCACTCCATCGCCCACCCCTTCCCGATAGCGGCGCATTCGCCGCACGCGCCATTCTTACGCAAGATCGGTTCATCGCGATCCGTCGCCCGACGGATGGGAACGCGCGGGCGATTCCGCTGTCCTGCGGATGCGCCGGAGCCGGCGGCGGCGCACCATGGGGGCATCGCCGGCAACCGGTGCCGGGCCAACGACGAAGGAGCCGTCCGTGACCGCGCCCGCCGTGCCGCCGCCAGTCCGCGATGCCGACCCGGCCGCCGGCACGCTCGTCAACGATATCCACTCCGCGCTCAACCCGGTCGCGGTCTTCGCGGTCGCCCGGCCCCGATCGGTCGAGGACGTGCGGCGGGCCATCGCCGACGCCCGCGCCGCCGGCCGCGCCGTCAGCATCGCCGGCGGGCGGCACGCAATGGGCGGGCAGCAGGCCGGCGAGGATACGCTGCTGCTCGACATGACGGCGATGGATCGGGTGCTCGCCTTCGACCCGTCGGCCGGCGAGGTGGAGGCCGAAGCCGGCATCATGTGGCCGGCGCTGATGGACTGGCTCGACCGCGCGCAGGACAGCGCCGCCGAGCCGTGGGGCATCGTCCAGAAGCAGACCGGCGCCGACCGGCTGACGCTCGGCGGGGCGCTGTCGGCCAACGTCCACGGCCGTGTGCTCGGGCGCGGCCCGATCGTGGGCGACGTGGCCGCGTTCACCCTCGTGGATGCGGCGGGCGACGTCCGGCGGTGCAGCCGCGAGGAGAACGCCGGCCTGTTCCGGCTGGCGATCGGCGGCTACGGGCTGTTCGGGGTCATCACCGGCGTGCGGCTGCGGCTGGAGCGGCGGCGCGCCGTGCGTCGGCTGGTCGAGGTCCGCGCCGTCGAGGGGCTGATGGACGCGTTCGCCGCCCGGATGGCCGAGGGGTGCCGGTTCGGCGATTTCCAGTTCGCCATCGACCCGGACGGCGACGACTTCTTGCGGGAGGGGGTCTTCTCCTGCTACCGCGACGAGCCGGGCGATCCTCCCCTCCCAGCCGGGCAGCGGGTGCTGCGGCGCGAGGACTGGCGGCGGCTGATGCTGCTGGCCCACACCGACAAGCGGCAGGCAACCGACCGCTACATCGCCCACTACCTGTCAACCCACGGCCAGCTCTACCGCTCCGACCGCGCCCAAATGGCCGACTACGAGGACGGCTACCACGCGGCAATCGACCGGGCGACCGGGGCAGCCTGCCCCGGCAGCGAGATGATCACCGAGGTGTACGTGCCGCGGGTGGACCTGCCGGCGTTCCTCGCCGCCGTGCGCGACGACGCCCGCGCCCACGGCTGGAACATCGTCTACGGCACGGTGCGGCTGATCGAGCGCGACGCGGAGACGGTGCTGGCGTGGGCGCGCGAGCCGTGGGCCTGCGTGATCTTCAACCTGCACGTTTCGCACGACGAAGCGGGCATCGCGATGGCGGCCGATGCCTTCCGCCGGCTGATCGACCGCGCGCTCGCGTTCGGCGGCTCGTACTACCTGACCTACCACGCGTGGGCGACGCGGCCGCAGGTCGAAGCGGCCCACCCGCGATTCGTGGAGTTCCTGCGCGCCAAGCTCGACCACGACCCGGAGGGACGGTTCCAGAGCGCGTGGTACCGCCACTACCGGGCAATGTTTGCCGACGCGCTGTCCGCCCCTTACGGGATCGCATGGGAGTGATGGCGCTCGGCTTGTTGATCCGGGCATCGGTCACGTTCGCCGGGTGGTGACGGCGATTGCGGAATAGATACGGCCACGGGGACGCCCGGGGATGAATCCCCGGGCTACGAAAACGAAGCCCCTCCGGGGCTGAGGACGGGCGGTGGCCGCCCTATTTTGGCAACCGCCATCGTCCCCGGGCGATTCCCGTAGCGGCGGCCCGCATCATGGAGGCGCCCGCCGACATCCTCGGGTGGGCGAGCACGGCGCCCGCCCACCCGAGGATGTCGGATCAGGCCAGGCCGCGAAGCCGCATCGCCTCGGCGACGCGGGAAACGCCGACCCGGTAGGCCGCGTCGCGCAGCGGGATGCCGTCCGCCTCGGCGCGGTCCCAGACGCCGGCGAAGGCGTGCTCCATGCGGCGGCGGAGCGCCTCGGCCACCTGCGCCTCGTCCCACGCGATCCCCTGCAGGTTCTGCACCCATTCGAGGTGGGAAACGACGACGCCGCCGGCGTTGGCGAGGATGTCCGGCACGACCACGACGCCGCTCTCGGCGAGGATCGCGTCCGCCTCCGGGGTCACCGGGCCGTTGGCGCCCTCGACCACCGCGCGGGCGCGAACATTCCCGGCGTTGCGGGCAGTCACCTGCCCGCCGAGCGCGGCGGGGACCAGCAGATCGACCGGCAGTTCGAGCAGTTCGTCGTTGCCGATGGTCGCCACGTCCGGGTGGGAGGCGGCGTAGCCGGCGAGCATCGCTTCCGGCGCGTCGTCGAGGAAGCGGGTGATCGCGTCGAGGTCCAGCCCGCCCGGATCGAGCACGCCGCCGGTCACGTCTGAGAGCGCGACGATGCGGAATCCGAGCCGCGCCAACGCCTCGGCGGCGGCCCGGCCGACCTTGCCGAAGCCCTGCACCGCGACGGTCGCGCCGACCGGGGAACGCCCCTGCCGCCGCAGCAACTCGGCGGCCACGATGCCGACGCCGTCGCCGGTGGCGCTGGCGCGGCCGACCGAACCGCCGAGCACGATCGGTTTGCCGGTCACCACCGGCGGCGCGAGTTCGCCCTCGGCCCGCGCCAGTTCGTCGAGCATCCAGGCCATCGTCTGGGCGTCGGTGTTGACGTCCGGCGCCGGGATGTCGCGTTTCGGGCCGACGATCGGGTGGATCGCCAGCGCGTAGGCGCGGGTCAACCGCTCCAGTTCGGCTAGGGAGAGTTTGCGCGGGTTGACGCGGATGCCGCCCTTGGCCCCGCCGAAGGGCAGATCGACGACCGCGCACTTCCACGTCATCAGCATCGCCAGCGCGGCCGTCTCTTCGGCATCGACATCGGGGTGGTAGCGGATGCCGCCCTTGAACGGCCCGCGCGCCCCGCAGTGCTGAACGCGGTAGCCCGCGAAGACCTCGACCGAGCCGTCGTCCATGACGACCGGCAGGTTCACGGTCAGCGTGCGCTCCGGGCGGGAAAGCCGCCAGCGCAGGCCGGGGTCGAGGTCGATCGCCTCGGCGGTGGATTCGAACAGGGAAACGGCGTCGGCGAGCGCGCCGCCGTGGGCAACGCCGGAACCCGGCGCAACGGCGACCGGCGCGGAATTCAGGATGTCGAGGGGCACGATGTCCTCCGGAACGAGCACGACGCGGCGACCGCAATCCCGGCCGCCGGGACCAACGGGACACACTCGGGCCGAACCCCGGCACACGGCGCGGGGCGGCAGGATCACGTCCGGGGTGGGGAACGGGTCGGCCGCGGCATTCCGGCAGGACGCCGCGCTGTGCAAGGATGCAAGAGGGTCACGCTGGGCGGCTGACGCCGCCTCCTTCGGGCTCGAACGGGTAGCCGGGCACGGGTCAGGAGGCCCCACCCGGCGGAGCGGTGGCAAGCGACGGATCGGCGGTCGCGTCCGGGGCCTTCCGCGCGGAATCCGCGAAGCAGAACCGGCTGCCGGCGCCGACTATCGGGCGCCGGGCGACGCATACACCGCACGTGGCACGCCTCGACGGCGTGCCAGACCGGGCAATCATCGTCGATCTCCCACCGGAAGCGGACCACCTGGCCCGACGGCAACGGAAGTGTACTCCTTCCGCCGGAATGGACTGGGACGCTCGGTTCCGCCACGAGCGGCGAGCGGACGGCGGCGTCGCCAACACGAGCGGAGGGGACCGGGTCGTCCCGGTCCCCTCCAGTCGGGTCACTGCGTTGGCCGCCGATCGATCGCGCGCCTGCTAGGCGCGGCGGCTTTGCCCGCGTCCGCGCCCGCGGCCACGGCCACGGCTCCGGCCACGTCCCCGTCCACGCCCGGAACCGCCGTTCTCGGGTGCGCCGGGAGCGCCGCCGTTCGAGTCGTCCGTGTCGTCGGTATCGCGCGTATCGTCGGTGTCGTGCGTGTCGTGCGTGTCGTCGGTGGTGTCGTCCGACTGCCCATGCCGTGCGTCGGCGCCGCCAACGGCGGTGAAGCCGAGCACGGCGGCAACGCCGACCGCGCTCCCCAGCCGGAGCATGGTGCGTCGCGTCTGCCGCGCGCCGCTAGCGGTGGGCAACTGCTCCCGCTCGTCCCTGTCCTCGACGTTCATGCCTTCCTCCATCCGGCGTTCGGCCATTCGGGCCGACAGAACCGACCGCGCGGTTCGTCGTCCGAGTAGAGGCCAGCGGGCAGGCCGCTGATACATCCGTGGAGGCGGCATCCGTCTACGGGCCGTGCCAACCCGGACCGCGCGTTTCCGGCGCCAAGGCCCGAAGCGGACGCAGCGCCGGGCACGCGAGCACCGAACGCACGGCGGACCGTGGCCAGCCGCCCATTCGGCATCGCTCGGATACCGTTGATGCAGCGCACCGGGATCAGCTCCCGGCGCCGCCCTTGCCGATGTGGCGGGCGAGCAACGGCCGCAGTTCGTCGATGGCCTCGCGGTCGAGCTTGGCCAGCCGCTCGAAGCAGGCCTTCACCTCGGCGTCGCCGGCCTCTTCGGCGTCCTGCATGTACTCCTGCATCGCCGCGACGCCTTCGAGTTTGTTGGTCAGGACGATCATCAGGTCGTAGGCGACGTCGCTGACGCCGGTCACCTGGGCGGTCGGCTTGTTCGCGACGCTCGTTCCGTTCGCCATGGTCGGGTCCTCCATCGGGCGCGGGGGATTACTTCGGCGCGGGCGGCCCGCCCATCCGGCCCGCGCATTGGCGATCGACGCAACCGGCATGCCGTCGCGCATTGCGCGGCGGCGGGGGAAGCCGGATGATGTCGCCGCGAACCGCCGCGCCGAATCGCCCGGAGGCTGTCATGAGCGACCTGATCGTGATCACGTTCGATGCGCGCGACGACGCCGCGCAAGCGCTGTCCGCCATGCGCACCCTGGAGCGCGAGGGCGCGCTGAAACTCACCGATTCGGCGGTGGTGGTGAAGGACGCCGACGGCAAGGTGGACATCTGGAACGAGGCCAGCACCGGCGCCGAGACCGGGGCGGTCGTCGGCGGCGCGATCGGGTTGCTGACGACGTTCATGTTCCCGGTGGTGGGCGCGGTGGCCGGGGCGGCAGCCGGGGCCTGGGTCGGCTCGAAGTTCGGCAACACCTCGGTGGACGGCGGGTTCGTCAAGGACGTCGGCGAAGGGCTCCAGCCGGGAAAGTCGGCGCTGTTCCTGATGGTCGGCAGCGCCGACGCGGCGGCCCTGCGCGGCGCGCTGGAGCCGTTCGAGGGGCGCGTCTACCAGACGACGCTCTCGGAGGACTTCCGGCAGACGCTGGAAGCGGCGCTGAAGTAGTGGCGTTTCCGAGGCAGCCCCGGCCCTGAAGGACCGGGCTGAAAACGGAACGGACGCCGAAGCGCCTTGGCGATTCGTCGCCGGGGCGCTCGTGTCCCTGCTGGTTGGCGGTTGGCGGCGAGGAACGCCGCGCGCTCGGCAAGGGCGGCGGTTGCTCGATTGATGAGAATGCCGGTCGAATAGCGGGCGCGATGATGGGGGTTGCGCACGAGATCCGGCCACGAGGACGCCCGGGGTTGACGGCGGTTGCCAGATCCGGACACCGTCCCAGAAGCGGGCGCGATGGATCGCGCCCCTACGGCGACGCGGGGCGGTAGCGGGTTGTAGGGGCACGATGATGGCGGTTGCCAAATTAGGGCGGCCACCGCCCGTGCTCAGCCCCGGAGGGGCTTTGTTTTCGTAGCCCGGGGTTTCAACCCCGGGCGGGCGTGGCCGGTGTCCGGATCAATTTGGCAACCGCCATCATCGCGCCCGCCCCGTCGATGCCCGGACTCTTTTGGCAAGCGCCATCAACCCCGGGCGGTCGCTTCCGGTGTCCGCATCGCTAAAGCGACCGCCATCATCGGACCCACCGCATCGGGGGATCGCCCACCGCGGGCAACGACAACGGATGCCCGGTTCGCCCGGGCATCCGTTGTCGAATACTGCGCTCCGATTGCGGGTCAGGCGCGGGCCGGCTCCCAGCGCTGCTCGGGCAGGCGCACCGCGTCGAGCGAGCGGAGCTGGAAGACGACGCCGACGATGGCGACCGCCAGCCACAGCAGCGACCAGAACCACTCCCGGCTGCTGGTTGCCCATGCAGGCCCGCCGCCGAGGTCGGAGAAGTTCACGATGTCGAGCATCAGCAGCAGGCCGGTGACCGCCGCCGCCGCGCCGCCGAGGGCGGTGTTGACCAGCACGATGTAGACCGGCAGGTTCAGCAGCAGCGCGCCGAGCGCGAAGATCACGCCGACCACGATCGCCACGATCCAGACGATCACGCCGAGGTTGATGCCGATGGCGTGCATCAGGCCGGTGCCGAGCAGGGCGCCAACCGACCCGGCGGCCAGGATCGCGCCAAAATACCAGAAGAAGTAGGCCAGCACCGCGAACACCAGCGCGACCACGATGCCGGCGATGAAGCCGAGCGCGTTGCCCAGAAATCCGCCGCCGAACAGCGACGCCACGCCGGTCGCGCCGATGAAGAACCCCGAAATCGCGCCGAAAATCGGCAGCATGACGAACCACAGCTGGAGCCCGAAGAAACAGACCCCGAGCCCGAGCAGCAGGACCACCAGACCGAGCAGCACTTCCTGCACGCGTTCCCCCCCTTTCGCATTCGCCGATAGCCGCACTCTACGCTTTTCGCAGGGGAAGTCAACCGCCGAAAACGACCGGATCCGCCGGGCGCGCGGCGACCCGCGACGGCCTCCGTCAAGCGGCCTCGCCGAGCGCGCCGGCCGCCTCCCGGCGGCGCGGCAGGCGGCCGGCGACGAGCAGCGCCAGCCCGAGGATCGCCGCCATCGCGAGGTACTGGACGAGCAGCGCGGTGGAGAGCGAGCCGCCCGGGCCGCCGATGGTCGCCACGAACGCGCCGCCGATGCCCGCCCCGAACGCGGAGCCGAGCACGTTGGCCAACTGCAGCGCCGAGGAGGCTTCCCCTTCCTGCCCGGGCGACGCCGTTTCCAGGACGATCAGGGACAAGGTCGAAAAGGCCAGCCCGATGCCGAGGCCGCCGATGCCCCAGATCAGCGGCGCCAGCAGCGGCGGCACCGTGGGCGACATCACCGCCGCCATGCCGACGGTGCCGAGGGTGGTCGCCGCCAGCCCGGCCCGCACCAGCGAGCGACGCCGTCCCGTCGGCGCGAACCGCGCCTGCAGCCACGACCCGGCCGTCCACGACAGGCTGATCGCGGTCAGCGTGATGCTGCCGACCCAGATCGGCTGCCCGCGCACCTCGGCCATCTGGAGCGGGATGAAGGCGTCCACCCCGACCAGCGCCACGTTGAGCAGCAGCAGCGTCACCACCGCCGCCGGCAACCCGGGCGCGGCGCGCAGGGCGCCCGGCGGCAGCAGCCGGCGCGCGGCGGGGACGCCCAGCGCCAGCCCAAGCACGCTCAATCCGACAGCCAGGAGCGGCGCGAGCGCGACCTGCCCCAGCCCGGCCAGCACGAGCCCGGCCCCGGCGCTGAGGGCCACTGCGAACGCCACCCGCTGCCGCCCGCCGGGTTTCGGCGTGCCGCCACCGATGGCGCGCAATTGCGGCAGCGCGAGGATCGCCGCCAGCGCCGGGATCGGGGCCAGCGCGAGGAAGACCCAGTGCCACGAGGCGATGGTGCCGATGCGTTCGGCGGCGACCGGGCCGATCAGGCCGGGCAACACCCAGCCGGTGGACAGCAGCGCCAGCATCCGGGGCCGCGCCGATTCGGGATAGGCGCGGCCGACCGCGACGTAGGCGACCGAGCCCAACCCGCCGCCGCCGAACCCTTGCAGCACGCGCGCGGCGACCAGGATCTCCATCGTGGGCGCCAGACCGCCGAGGACCAACCCGGCCGAAAACAGCGCGACACCCCAGATGAACGGGCCGGCCGGGCCGCTGGCGTCGGCGTGCAGCCCGCCGACGACGATGCCGACCAGGTTCGCCAGCAGGAAGGCCGAGAACACCCAGCCGTAGAGGTCCTGCCGCCCGAGGTCGGCGACGACCAGCGGCATCACCGTCGAAACGGCGAGCGCCTCGAAGGCGACGCCCAACACGTTCAGCAGCAGGCCGATCGTCAACGGACGCAGGCCGGGGCTCCACGGCCCGTCCTGCGCCCGGTTTGGCGCGGCGGCCACGGCTTCCCCCGACCCCGATTGCGGACCCATCGTTCCTCCCCGTCCCAAACTCCGCGCGGACGATACCAGAGCCTCCCGCCGGAATCCCGTTCCGGGCGTACTCCCAACCGGGCAGCACGTCGCGGCCGGAGCGCGGCACGGCTCCACCTGGCAACGCACCGAGCGGGCGCGGGGTCAGATGCGAGCCTCATCGGTGCATCGCGTTCCCCGGTCGTGGCGGATCGCCCAAGCGCGCGTGCGAGGCCCTCCTCCCACCCGGTCAACCCGAGCCTGTCGAGGGATCTCGTTTTCTCCGACGGCGTGCGGACGACGAGATCCCTCGACAGGCTCGCGATGACCGGGTGGGCGGCGCCGGCGATGACGGGATAGGAGACGCCGGCGCGGTTCTGGATCACGGTCCAACTGATGACGAAGGTCACGCGCCAACCACGGCCCGCCTGAGACGGCAGCACCGGCGAGTCGTACGGATCGCCACCCCGCGAGCCGGACGGTTCTGGCAAAATCGGCGCGAACCATTGCGGAGGGTGGACAGGGCTGCCCGTTCAACGGCGAAACGGGCCGATCCAGTTCCTTGCACGCCCATACCGCCGCGGGTTCCCATCTCCGCGGCGGCGCCCCGTCTGCACGGCGCCGGTCCATCTGCGCGGAATGCTCGCGCGCCCTCCCGAGGAGACGACCCATGACGGCAGGCGCCGCGCCGACGACGACCGCCCCGGCCGCGCCGGGCGGGTGGTACGCCGCCCTCGGCGGCGACGGCCGCCACGCCTTCTGGGCCGCGTTCGTCGGCGTCGCGCTCGCCGCCTTCGATCTGTTCAGTTTCACCTTCGTGCTGGACGCCATCCGCGCCGACCTCGGGCTGTCCGCCGGGCAGGTCGGCTTCCTTGCCACCGCCTCGCTGGTGGCGGCGGCGGTGGGCGGCATCATCGCCGGCGGGCTGGCCGACCGGATCGGCCGCGTCCGCACGATGCAACTGACGATCCTCGTCTACGCGGTCGGCTCGCTGCTGTGCGGGCTGGCGCAGGATTACTGGCAATTGCTGCTGTTCCGGGTGCTGCTCGGGCTCGGGTACGGCGGCGACTGGAGCGCGAGTTCGCTGCTGATGGCCGAATATGCGACGCCGGCGACGCGCGGCCGCGTGCTGGGCGCGCTGATCGGCGCGGCGCCGGTGGGCAACATCCTCGCCGCGGCCGCCGCCGCGCTGCTGGCGGCAATCGTCGCGCCGGAGCTGGGATGGCGGATCATCTTCCTCGTCGGGCTGGCGCCGGCGCTCCTCGCGTTCATGCTGCGGCGGGAGGTGAAGGAATCTCCGGCATATCGAGCAGCGCGCGAAGCGCGAACGAGCGGCGCCAAACCGGCCTCCGGCGGCATCGGGCGGCTGCTCGCGCCGGAGTTCCGCAGGCTGACGCTCGGCGGCGTGCTGCTGGCAACCGGCGCGATGAGCGGGCTGTACGTGGTCCTCATCTGGGGCCCGACCTTCATCCGCAGCCAGGAAGGGTTCTCGGTGCAGCAGGTCAGCCTGCTGGCGATCCTGTTCCAGATCGGCTCGTGCGCCGGGTTCATGGGCGGCGGCTACGCGCAGGACGCGCTGGGCCGCAAACGCTCGTTCGCGCTGTTCGCGGTGCTGGCGGCGCTGACGACGTGGGGCTACGTCGGGCTGGACCTCGACGGCGTGGCGCTGGCGGCCGGCGGCATCGTGGTCGGCTTCACCACCTCGGCGGTCGTCGCCGGGCTGGGCGCGTACCTGGCGGAACTGTTCCCGACCGACATCCGCGGCATCGGGCAGGGCACGACCTACTCGGTCGGGCGGGCGCTGGCGGCGGCGCCGATCACGGTGGTCGGCGACCTCGCGGCGGGCGTCGGGATCGGCCGCGCCATCGGGTTCAGCGCGTCGCTGTTCGTGCTCTGCCTCATCGGCCTGCTGCTGCTGCCGGAGACGAAGGGGAAGGATTTGTAGGGGGAACGCGGATGCTGCCGGCCACGGAATCGATCCAGCCACCGGCGATCCCCGCCCGGGATTGAAACCCCGCGTGGGCTGCGATGGCCAGGGTATGTTGGCAACCGCCATCAACCCCGGGTTGATTATCCCGCCCGCCCCTCGGCAGCCCGCGGTCCGCGCTCGTCGCCAGCCGTCCACGCGGTATCCTCCGCGCATGGCGAACGCGACCCGCCCCGCCCGGCGCGCCGAGGGCGAATCTCCGTCCCCGTGGCGCGTCGGCTTCCCGCTGGCGGTGTTCGCCGTTCACTGGGTGCTGGTGCAACTGGCGGCCTCCGCGTCGCGGGTCATCGGCATCCCGAACGGGGCGTCGCCGCCTTACGGCCGCGTGCCGGAGCCGATGGGCGGGCTCGCCGGCTGGGTCGTCGAGCCGCTGCGGCAGTGGGACGGCCTCTGGTATGCCCTGATCGCCGAGACGGGGTATTCGGGCGGGCGCGAAAGCGCCAAGGCCGCGTTCTGGCCGCTGTTCCCGTGGGTCATGGACGCCGGGTCGCGCCTCACCGGATGGCGGCCGGAAACGGTCGGCTACCTCGTCGCCAACATCGCGTTCGCGGTCGCGCTGGTGCTGCTGTACCGGCTGGTGCGGCTGGACTTCTCGGACCGGATCGCCCGGCGCACGCTCTGGGCGATCGCGCTGTTCCCGACCGCGTTCTTCTTCCAGGCCGTATACACCGAGTCGCTCTTCCTCGTGCTGGCGGTCGCCGCGCTGCTGGCGGCGCGTCTCGGGCACTGGTGGGTCGCCGGCATCGCCGGGGCGCTCGCCGCGCTGACCCGGTCCTACGGGGTGCTGCTCGGGCTGCCGTTCCTGCTGCTGCTCTGGGACCAGTACGGGCGTGACTGGCGCGGCTGGCTGCCGCGGCTGGTCCCGGCCGCGCTGCCCGCCCTCGGACCGATCCTGTTCGGCTGGCATTTGCAGGACGTGCAGGGCAGTTGGCGCGCGTTCATCGACGTGCAGGCGCAGTGGGACCGCTACCAGGCGATGCCGTGGCAGACGCTGCGCTGCGCCGTCGAGTCTTGCGGCTTCTACGCCGAGCCGGACGGCGCGTCGTGGGAGCGGCTGCGGATGCTGGCCGACGACCCGCGCCTGTTCACCGACCCCGGCTGGCGGCTCGCGATCGGCAACAGCGACATCCTCGAACTGGTGCTGACGATCCTGTTCTTCGCGCTGGCGCTGCTGGGGCTGCGGCTGCTGCCGGCCTGGCAGAGCGCGTTCGTGCTGCCGGGGTTGCTGATTCCCCTCTTCTCCCCCAGCAAGGTCCACGCGCTGATGAGCATGCCCCGCTTCGGGATCGTGCTCTTCCCGTTGTTCATCGTGATCGCGCTGGTGCTACGCCCCACCTGGCTGGCCCGCCTCGCGCTCGTCGCCAGCGCGATCCTGCTGGTCCTACTGACGTTCCAGTTCGCGCAGTGGTATTGGGTGAGTTGACGGAGTCGGCAGGTCGGCAGGGCGGCGAGTCGGCAAGCACGAGGCGATCCATGGCAGGCCCGGCCTGCGATTTCCCGGCACTCGGCACTTC
>JAFAEX010000175.1 GCA_023423795.1 Chloroflexota bacterium
TGGCGTAAAAGGGGGGGCGCCGGGGTGCGGGCCCGCCACCCTTCGTTTGCATCGATTCGTCCTTACCGCATGGTGGACGGGAGGATGCCCAGTTCGGCGCGGTACTTGGCGACCGTGCGGCGGGCGATGCGGATGCCGCGCTCCATTAGCAGGTCGCAGATCTTGCGGTCGGTCAGGTGCTCGTTCTTCTGCGCTTCCTGCAGCACCAGTTCCTTGATCACGTCCTTGACGCTGAGCGACGGGGTGAAGAAGTCGCTGAACGGGATCACCTTGCGCGTCGGCAGCATCACGTACTTGTTGGCGGTGGCGCGGCTGACGGTGGATTCGTGGACGCCGACCTGCTGGGCGACGATGGCGCGGGTCAGCGGCCGCAGTTCGCGCACGCCGCCGCGCAGGAAGGGCTCCTGCAATTCGCAGATGCAACGGCTGATCTTCAACAGCGTGTCCCGCCGTTGCTGGATGTTGGCGATGAAGAGTTTGGCCCGCGAACTGTAGTTGCGGATGTGGTCGCGATCTTCCGCCGAGACCGAGGCGGCGGCCGCGGCGGCGGTCGTGCCGCCGTTGGCCGAATTGGCCGGGCCGGAGCCGTTCGCGCTCCGCTTGCGCCCGATCTCGCCGGCGAGCCGGTCGTAGACCGGGCTGATGCGCAGATGGAAGTGCGACGTGTCGATGATCTCGACGTGGATCTCACCGTCCTTGATCGAGATCATCACGTCGGGCGCCACGTAGGGCGAGCCGGTTGGGGTCCGCCAGGAGCGGGCCTGTTGCGACTGGAGCGGGAACGGGTTGAGGTGGGTGCGGATAAAATCGCGCGCCTCGTCCACTTCCTCCGAGGTCAGGGACAAGTCGCGCGCGATCTGGCCGAAGCGGTGCGCGCCGAGTTCGTTGAGGTGCGTCTCGACGATGCGCGCCACGTGCGGCGGCACGTCGGTTCCGATCGATTCGAGGTAGGCGATCTGGAGCAGGAGGGATTCCTGCAGCGTGCGCGCGCCGACGCCGACCGGCGCGACTTCCTGGATGACGGTCACGATGGCGTCGATGTCGGCCCGGTCCCGCTGGACGAGGTCCGCCAGTTCGTCGAGGTCGCAGGAGATCAGGCCGCGTTCGTCGATGCCATCGACGAGGTATTCGGCGATGGCGTAATCGACCGGCGAAAGCAGGGTCCGGGCGTCGCGCAGGATCTGGGTGCGGATGTCCTCGCCGTGGGCTACCAGCGTGAGCGGATCGAAGTCGTCGCTGTCCTCGCGGGTATTGGCGAGGCCGAGCAGCAACTCGGGCATGTCCTCGTAGCGTTCCTGCTCCGGCGTTTCGCGCTGGCTGACGAGGCAAACCGGGCAGAAGGCCCCTTCCAGCACGTTGCCGCAGGTCGGGCAGGTGAGGAGGTCTTCGACCTCGAGCGCCGGGTTGCTTTCCATTTCGGCCGCCACGGCCTGTTGCAACTCCTGGCGTGACAGGCTGAGGATGTGGTTGGCCTCGATGAGGCTCGGGGAAACCCAGCTCCTCATTTCCTGCGAGAGGTCGAAACCCGTCTCCATCCGTAGCCCCTTTGCTGCATGCCGGCGGGTGGTCGTGCTGTGCCAGCCGCCGGACGGGTCGGCGGGAACGCTGCGGCGGAACCGGAGTCCCCAGTGCCGCGATGTTCCGCAGTTGCCCTCCGGTGGCAAGCATCTTGCTGTTTCTGACTCGCACTACGCAAGTGACGTGCCACGCTGTCCACGCTCGCCCGCCAGCGCGCCGCGCGGGGAGGTTTTCCGGTCGCGCCAACTGGTATGCTGCCGGCACGACCGCTTCGGCGCGTGCCGGGTCGGCGTCACCACGGACCGGGACCATGCGTTCCATCTCCCTCGGCCGCGTCCAGGGCATCGACATCAAGTTGCACCCGAGTTTCGTGCTCGTCCTCTTGTGGGTGCTGATCGACTGGAAGCGCCTCGCCGGTTTCGCCGGCGGGTCGGTTGCGTTTGGCCTCGTCTTCGTCTCCCTCGTTTTCGGCTGCGTCCTCCTCCATGAACTCGGCCACGCGTTCATGGCGCGGCACTACGGCATCCGAGTGCACGACGTCACGCTGTCGGTGATCGGCGGGGTGGCGCGGATGAACCGGATGCCGGTCGATCCGCGGGCGGAGGCGGCGATCGCCCTGGCCGGGCCGGTGGTCAACGTGGCGGTGGCCGTCCTGTTGTTGCCTTGGGTGCTGCTGCTCGGCGTCTTCGCCGGGCTTTCGACGCCGGCGGAGTTCCTGCGCGAGATGCTGCGGCCGACTCCCGTCGGCCTGGTCGCCGGACTCGTCGCGGCGAACCTGATGCTGGCGGCGTTCAACCTGCTGCCCGCGTTCCCGATGGACGGCGGGCGGCTGCTGCGCGCGGCGCTTGCCTCCGGGCTCGGCCGTGACACGGGCACGCGCGTGGCGGTCTTCATCGCCTACGGGCTCGCGGCGTTCCTCGCCATCGCGGGCGTGGTGGTGCTCGGCAGCATTTCGTTGCCGCTCATCGCCGTCTTCATCGCCCTGATGGCCCACGCCGAGGGGCGGTCGGTGCGGATCGAGGGCGCGCTCCGACGGCTGCGGGTGGGCCAGTTCGCGCTGTGGGACCGCGGCGGCGTCTCCCCGGACCAGCCGCTGACCTGGGCGTTGCGGGGTGGGCCGCGCGACGTGGTCGTGACCGAGAACGGCCGGGTGGTCGGCATGCTCTGGCGAAACCGTTTGCTGGCCGAAATCGGCGCCGGGGCCGGCGGCCGCGCGGTCGCCGACGTGATGGACCGCGACGCGCCGACCGTGGCGGCTGATGCGTCGGTCTACGACGTCCACCTGCTGATGAACGAACTGGACCGCTGGGCGCTGCCGGTGACCGAGGACGGGGCGTACCGGGGCGTCTTCACCGTGGATCGGCTGGCGCACGTCTACCGGCAGGTCACGCCGCCGCGCATCCCGGCCGGCCCGTTCTCGGGGTTGGACGGCGCGCTGGACGGTTTGTTGCGGGCACTGGCCCGGTGACCGGCGTACCGGGATCGGGACGTACGGAGACGGCGTCGGCTTGACCCGTTACGTCAAGCGGGCTAGCATGGGACCAAGAAAGCACGGGATCGTTCCCGCGACGGGGCGGTGATGCAATGAGAGTTTCCACGCGGGGCGAATACGGGGTTCGGGCGATGGTGGCGCTGTCGCGCCAGTATGGCAACGGACCGATGTCCATCGCGGCGATGTCGCGCGCGTCGGCGGTGCCGACCGCGTACCTCGAGCAATTGATCGGTCCGCTGCGTCGGGCCGGCCTCGTCGAGAGCAGGCGGGGCGCGCAGGGCGGCTACATGCTGACGCGCGCGCCGGAGGACGTCCTGGTCGGCGAGGTCTACCGGGTGATGGAAGGCCCGGTGGCGCCGATGGAGTGCGTCTCCGAGAACGTCGAGGAGCAGACCTGCCCGCTGATATCGGGTTGCGAGACGCGCCCGGTGTGGCTGCGCATGCGCGACGCGATCGCCGGCACCCTCGATTCGATGACGCTGGCGGACCTGATCGCCCAAGCCCCGGACCGCCGCGAACCGGTGGCGGCCGCGACCACGGCGACGCCGCCCGCCCGGTAGTCTCGCGCAAACGTTACGATCGACGGAGCACGGGCGGGAGGGGCGCTAACGCACCCCCCCGCCCGTTTTCGCGTCCACCGGAGGCAACCGCCCATGCTCGGCCAGAGCGCCGCCGACGACACCATCTACCTCGACCACGCGGCGACGACGCCCGTCGATCCCGACGTGCTGGCGGTGATGCTGCCGTACTTCTCGACCCGTTTCGGCAATCCGTCGAGCATCTACCGGTTGGGGCAGGAAGGCCGGGCCGCCATCGATCGGGCGCGGGCATCCGTCGCGCGGGTGCTCGGCTGCCACCCCGAAGAAATCCTGTTCACCAGCGGCGCGACCGAAAGCGACAACCTCGCGGTGAAGGGCATCGCGTGGCAGGCGCGGCTCGCCAGCGGTCCCGACCGGGTGCCGCCGCACGTCGTCACCACCGCAATCGAACACCACGCCGTCCTGCACGCCGCCGATGCGCTGGAGCGGCAAGGGTTCGCCATCACCCGCGTTGCGCCAAACGCCGAAGGAACCGTCCCGCCGGAGGCGATCGACGCGGCGCTGCGGCCGGAAACGTGCCTCGTCTCGGTGATGTACGCGAACAACGAGACCGGCGCGATCCAGCCGGTGGCCGACATCGGCCGAATCTGCCGGGAGCGCGGCATCCCGTTCCACACCGACGCGGTGCAGGCGGCGGGGTTGCTGCCGCTTGGGGTCGATGCGCTGGGGTGCGACCTGCTGTCGCTGTCGGCCCACAAGTTCTACGGTCCGAAGGGGGTGGGCGTCCTCTACGTCCGGCGTGGCACGCCGATCGTTTACCAGCAGGACGGCGGCGGGCAGGAGGGCGGCCGGCGCGGCGGCACCGAGAACGTACCCGCCATCGTCGGCCTCGCGGCGGCTCTCGAAAAGGCCGAGGCCCTGCGCGATGCCTGCGTGGCGCGCTTCGGCGGCCTGCGCGACCGCCTGTGGGAGGAGATACGGGCGGCGATCCCCGATGTGGAACTGAACGGCCCGGCGGACCCGGCGCTGCGCCTTCCGCACAACCTCAACATCGGCATTCCCGGCATCCAGGGCGAGACGGTGCTGCTCGGGCTCGACATGGAGGGCGTGGCGGCATCGGCGGGCTCGGCCTGCACGACCGGGAACTCCGAACCCAGCCACGTCCTGCGGGCGATGGGCCTGTCGGACGAGCGCTGTCGGGCGAGCCTGCGCTTCACCCTGGGGCGGGACAACACCGCCGAGGAGATCGACGACGCGGCGGATGCGCTCGCGGCGACCGTTGGCCGCGTCCGTTCGCTGGCCGGGGTGGCCTAGCCCGGATCGTTGCCGTCCAGCGCTTCGTCGTCGGATGGCGCGGCGGCGATGGCGGCGTCCAGCAACGCCGCCGAATCGTGCCCGTTGACCTCGCCGATGGGTGGCAGTTCGGCGAGCGACCGCAACCCGAAATGGTGGAGGAACGCGGCGGTGGTGCCGAACAGGTTCGGCGAGCCGACGCCCGCGCCGCGCCCGATCGTCTCGACCAGCCCGCGCGCGTGGAGGGTGGCCAGCACGCCGGTGCAATCGACGCCGCGCACCGCCTCGATCTCGGCGCGGCTCACCGGCTGCCGGTAGGCGACGATCGCCAGCGTTTCCAGCGACGCACCGGAAAGGCGGGATTCCCGCTCCATTCCGAGGAACCGCCGGATGTGGGGCGCGAACCGGGGCGCAGTGGCGAGGCTGACCGTGCCGCCGTGGCGGACCAGCACCCAACCCCGATCGTCGGCCGCGCCGAGCCGCGCCAGTGAAACCTCGATGCGCGGTTCATCGACGCCCGCGGCCGCGGCGAGTTCGGCGGGGTCGGCCGGGTGCGGCGCGACCAGCAGCATCGCCTCGACCAGCGCATCCAGCGTCGGCGCGTCCAGGAGTTCGCCGTCGAGCGGGAGTTGCCGCGCGTCGTCGTCGTCCTCGTAGGACGGACCTCGATCGTTCTCGCTCATCGCACCGGTTCCCCTTCGACGGCGCCGTCCACGGCGCTGATGAGGATGTCGCCGAAGGGTTCGTCCTGCTCGGCTTCGGCCATCCGTCGCCGCAGCAGGACCAGTACGGCGAGGAAGCCGACCAGCAGGTGCTCGCGATCGGTGCCTCCGGCGAGCGCGCGCAGGCTGACGACCCGTCCGAGCCGCAGCGCGGAGAGAACGCGGCCGAGCATCGCCTGCAAGGTGATCGTCGCCTTGAGCGGGGCCGGGGTTGGGGTTGGGGCGAACAGCGCAAGCCGTCGCCGCAGCGCTCGGGCCAACGATTGTGGCGCGTGAACCGCGAGGCGGGGCGGTGGTGCGTCCGGCGCGGCGACCGCGCCACCGCGAGGAAACGCGCCGCCGCCTGCGCGGTCGCTCGCGGCGAGTTGGAGCGCGACGTCGCGCATCTTCCGGTACTCGGCCAACTGGCGGACGAGGTCGTCGGGATCCTGCTCCTCGGGTTCCGGCGCCGGTCGCGGCAGCAAGGATCGCGACTTCAGCACCAGCAGCCGGCCCGCGACGGAGGTGAAGCCGGCCACCAACGTCGGGTCGGCGCCGTCCAGCGTGCCGATATGGGCGAGGAACTGCTCGGTGACGGCGACCAGCGAGACGTCCGTGATCGGCAGTTGCTCCCGCTCGACGAGGCGCAGGAGGACATCCAGCGGCCCTTCGAACGAGGGGAGCCGGAGTTGGTAGTGCATCAGGCCGAAGGTCGGCGGGCGAACCTCGGGCGCGACGGCTGCGGGGGAAGCGACGGTCACCATGGCGTTGCGAGTGTACGCGAGGGCGGGGTTACGACGCGGCGTCGTCCGCCGTCCGCAGCATGGCGAGGTCGGCATCGATCGCCGCCGCTGCCCCGTCCTCATGGTGCGCGATCAGCCAAACGGTGCGCGGCGAGCACCCAACCTCCCGGGCGCGCACCGCGCCGAGGGCAGGATGATGCACCGCCAGCACCAGGCCGGCGCGCCTCCCCGAAGGCGGCGGCAAGGCGAGGGCGCGGAGGATGCCGGGCGCGAGGCGGGTCAGCACCACGCGGGCGATGCGGCTGGGGATGCCCGCCCGCGCCCGGCCGTCGCTTTTTCCGACGTCGTGAAGGAGGGCGGCGGCGACGAGATCGCGCGGCGCGCCCGGCGGCAGCGCCAGGGCGACCCGGCAGGCGTGCGCTCGGTCGCGGGCGGGCATCTCCGCGAACGCGGCGACGCCGGCCGGCGGCAGGAACGCGTCAACGATGGTTCGGCAGGTGACCGGTTCCGACGGCGCGAGGGCGCGCAGCAACTGCCGTGGACGGTGCAGGAGCCGCGATGCCGCCATCGGCGGATCAGATGCCCGGCAGCGCCGAGAGCAGCGCCTGGTAAACGGGGCTGACCATGTCGGCGAGCACGCCGGGGGCAACGAAAATGATCAGCAACAGGATGCCGAAACTGTAGCGTTCGAGCCCGGCGATGACGGGCTGCCACCAGCGCGGCAAGAGCGCGAGCATGATCCGGTAGCCGTCCAGCGGCGGGATCGGGATCATGTTGAACGCGGCCAATCCGACGTTGAGGACGACGAAGACGGTGATCGCGTACTCGGCGAACGTGCCCCGGATGGCGTCGCCGCCCAGCACCAGTGAAAGCGCGCCGGCGAACGCGAGCACGACGTTTGAGACGGGGCCGGCGATGGCGACCAGCGCCATGCTGCCCTCCCGTCCCAACGGACCGATGGGTCGCAGCCGGTAGACGTTGACCGGGACCGGCTTTCCCCAGGCGAAACCGAACCCGGTGACCGCGATCAGCAGGAACATCAGGAAGCCGATCGGGTCGAAGTGGACGACCGGGTTGAGGGTGACCCGGCCCAGGTGATAGGCCGTGTCGTCCCCGAGTTGATAGGCCGTCCAGGCGTGCATGAACTCGTGAACGGTGATGGCGACCACGTAGGTCGCCATCACGATCGCGATCAGCCTGAGGTCGAAGCCGCCGCCGAACACCGGCTAGATGGCCCGGAACTTGGCGTTGCCGCCAGGCGCTTCTTCGGCCCCGGAGCCGGAGTAGAGGTGGCAGGCCACGAAGTGCCCGTTGCCCTGGTCGGCGAAGACCGGGTCCACCAGCCGGCAAACCTCCATCGCATAGGGGCAGCGGGTGTGGAAGTGGCAGCCGGCCGGCGGGTTGATGGGAGACGGCACGTCGCCGGAAAGGATGATCCGCTCGCGGCGCTTCTCGATGACGGGGTCCGGGATCGGCACCGCCGAGAGGAGCGCCTTGGTGTAAGGGTGGAGCGGGTCGGAGTACAACTCGTTGCGGTCGGCCATCTCCACGATTTTGCCGAGGTACATCACGGCGACTCGCTCGGAGATGTGCTTAACGACCGAAAGGTCGTGGGCGATGAACAGGTAGGTCAGCCCGAACTTCTCCTGCAGGTCTTCCAGCAGGTTGACGATCTGGGCCTGGATCGAAACGTCGAGCGCCGAGACGGGCTCGTCGGCGACGATGAACTCGGGGTTCGCCGCCAGCGCGCGGGCGATGCCGACGCGTTGCCGCTGGCCGCCGGAGAACTCGTGCGGGTAGCGGTTGGCGAAGTAGGGGTTGAGACCGACCGTTTCCAGCAGTTCCTGCACCCGCTGGGTGCGCTCGTTCTTGGGAACGAGCTTATGGATCTGCATCGGCTCGGCGATGATGTTCCCGACCGTCATGCGCGGGTTGAGCGACGCATACGGGTCCTGGAAGATCATCTGCAGGTTGCGGCGCATCTTGCGCATGTCGCCGCCGTTGAGCTGGGTGAGGTCCTTGCCCTTGAAGATGACCTCGCCCGAGGTCGGCTTGTAGAGCTGGAGGATCGCGCGGCCGGTGGTGGACTTGCCGCACCCCGACTCGCCCACGAGGCCGAGCGTCTCGCCCTTCTTGACGTCGAAGGAAACGCCGTCCACGGCCTGCACCGCGCCGACCTTCTTCTGGAAGATGATGCCCCGCGTCAGCGGGAAGTGCATCACCAGGTTCTTGACGTCGAGCAGCTTTTCCCCGGAGCCGCCGTCGGGCGACGGCTGGGTGCGGCGATCGACCTGCGGCCCGTTCGCGGGGTTTGTTGCCGCGGCGCTCGTCTGCATCGGTGTGGCCTCCGCGTCCTCTGGGTTCGCGTTAGTTCTCGTTGGTGTTGATGTTCGGCGGCGCGGTGGGCGACAGCGGATTCGTGAAGTCGCCAACGCCGTGGGAACCCGGCAGCGCCGATTCCGCACCGAAATCGTGGGTATCCGACGGCAACGGATGTCCGTGTGCCGCTGCCACCGCGTCCTGGTCGGCGTCCTTCGACACTTCCTCCCAGAACCAGCAGGCGGCGTAGTGCCCCGGCTTCACTTCGAGCAACGGGGGATTCTTCTGCTCGCACTTCTCGCGCGCGTAGTTGCAGCGCGGGACGAACGGGCACATGTCCGGCAGGTCGATCAGATCCGGCGGCAGGCCCCGGATCGGCTCGAGTTTCTCCTTGCGGGTGGCGTCCAGCCGCGGGATCGACTTGAGCAGGCCGACCGTGTAGGGGTGGCGCGGGTTGGCGAAGATTTCCTCGGTCGAGGCGGTCTCCACGATGTGGCCGGCGTACATGACCTGGATGCGGTCGGCCATGCCGGCGACGACGCCCATGGAGTGGGTGACGAGGATGACGCCGGTGTCGCGCTCCTGCTGGAGGACGCGCATCAGGTCGAGGATCTGCGCCTGGATCGTCACGTCGAGGGCCGTCGTCGGCTCGTCGGCGATGATGAGCTTGGGGTTGCAGGAGAGCGCCATCGCGATCATCACGCGCTGGCGCATGCCGCCGGAGAACTGGTGGGGGTACTGGTCCACCCGCTCTTCGGCGTTGGGGATACCGACCATCTTGAGCAGATCGACGGTGCGCTCGCGGGCCTGTTGCTTGTTCATCCCCATGTGGAGCTGGAGCGCTTCGCTGATCTGCCGGTTGATCGTGAGCACCGGGTTCAGCGAGGTCATCGGGTCCTGGAAGATCATCGCGATGTCGTTGCCGCGGATCGACCGGACCTGCTCGTCGCTCATCTTGAGGACGTCGTTACCGTCGAAGAGGATCTCGCCGGCGACGATCTTGCCGGGCGGGCTGGGGATCAGCCGCATGATCGAGAGGCCGGTCATGCTCTTGCCGGAGCCGGACTCACCGACGACGCCGAGCGTTTCCCCGGGCATGACGTAGAACGAGATGTCATCGACGGCCTTGACGATCCCGTCCTGGGTCTTGAACTGCGTCTTGAGGCCCTTGACCTCGAGCAGCGGCCGCCCACGACCGTTGCCGTTGGCGTCGGCGCGCGCCGCGGGGCCCGCCTGCGCCCGGGGTTCAGCGACCATCCCAGCTCCTTCCTGGCGGCCCGGTTCGCGCCCGAACCGGTGCGGGGGACGACCGGCCTACGCTGGCCGATCGCGATATTAACCGGCGGTGCGCCGGCTTGCCGGAACCCTCCCGGGACGGTGATCCGGGACGGGCAAGCGTCAAAATCTGCCTAAATCCGTGGGTGTACCGCGGGCGGAGCATACCATAGGGGTGTGGCCCTCTCAACAGCCGTCGCCGTGCGGATCGTCCGGGTTCGCCGAGGAGAGCAGGCGGGCGAAGACGACCCGGTCCTCGCCGGGACCGTCGTACCCGGGCGTATACGGCACGTCGCCGACCGTTGCCGGCCCCGGCAACGGGGTAAACCCGATTCGGCGATGGAACGCGATCGACGCGCCGTTCGCCGGGCTGGTGACGGCGCGGACCTCGCGACAACCCGCGTTTCGCGCGGCAGCGAAGAGCCGCTCGTACAGCGCGCGGCCGATGTTCTCGCCGCGCCAGGCCGGATCGACGCCGACGAAGTGGACGTAGGCGATGGCCGGGTCCGTCTGCGACACGAAGCCGCAGAGAAACCCGGCGAGGCGTCCATCGATCTCGGCGGCGAACGACGTGGGCCGGAAGTGGGCGAAGAACAGTTTCGGCAACATGTCCCGCATGTGCCGGCCGCCCCACCAGTCATCGACGACCGCGATCACCGGGTCGTAATCCGAAGGATCGAGATGGCGGACAATGACAACCACCCGCGGCCTACCCGCGCGCGCCGGCGAGGTACTCGCGCGAGGCCGAAGCCAGCAGCGTGGGCACGTTGGCCACGATCATCCGGAACCCCTGGCCGATCCGCTTACGGGCGGTGGCGACGTCCGGCGCGACGGTCGCCAGCGCGACGTTCGTCTTCGCGGCGGCGGCGCACACCTGCTCGACGACCTTGTCCACCTCCGGGTGGTTCGGAGCGCCCGGATAGCCCATCGTCAGCGCGAGGTCGGTTGGGCCGACGAACAGGACGTCGAGTTCCGGCAGCGCCAGGACTTCGTCGAGGTGCTGGAGGCTGTCGATGTGCTCGAACTGCACCATCGTCAGGATGCGCTCGTTGACGTCGTCGATCGCCTCGGCCATCGGGCGGCCCTGCGCGAAGTCGAAGGTGCGCGA
Organism: Chloroflexota bacterium; assembly: GCA_023423795.1. Classification (GTDB taxonomy): domain Bacteria; phylum Chloroflexota; class Chloroflexia; order Thermomicrobiales; family UBA6265; genus CADCWF01. The sequence continues at coordinate 10,989 of JAFAEX010000175.1, forward strand.
ACCGGCGAGGCCACGCTTGCCGCGCGGGGAGTAGCGCATCGCGTCGATCGCGCGGCGGGCGTCGTCGGCGGTCGTGGTCTGCGGAATCAGGACCCCGGTCATGCCGAGATCGAGGTACTTCAGGATGACCTGCCGGTCGTTCTGGCCGATGCGGGCCATCGCCTGGATGCCGCGCGCTTCGGCCGCGAGGACCATCGCGTAGGCGTCGTCCGGCGAAACCCGGCCGTGTTCGCTGTCCAGCAGCGCGAAATCGAAGCCCGACAGCGCGAGCAGTTCGACCACCTCGGGCGACGGCATCGGCACGAAGCAACCGAAACTCACGCCGCCGTTGCGCAGCGTTTCCTTGACCGGGTTCGCCTGATGCATCCCGTGCGGCCCTCGCTCTCGTTTACATAACGGGTCCATCGCCCGACCGGTGCCGCATTGTATCCGCTGCGTGCGTCGCGCGGACCGCCGTTGCCGACCGTACAATCTCGCCTTCATGACTCATGGGTGGCACGGGCGGGGGTGGGCGTGACCGAGCGGCCGGACGAGGCGCGGTATTGGGTCGGGTTCAGCCAGGCGAAGTACATCGGGCCGACGCGCATCGCCCGCCTGCGGGAACGGTTCGGCGACCTCGCGACGGCGTGGGCGGCCCCGGTCCACGAACTGCGGGCGGTGCTGGACGAACGCGCGCTGAAGGGCGTGCTCGACGCCCGCCGCGACCTCGATCTCGACCGCGAGATGGCGCGTTACGAGCGCCTCGGTGTGCGCGTGCTGACGCTGTCGGATGACGGCTATCCGCGGCTGCTGCGCGAGATCCCGGCGCCACCGCCGGTCCTGTACGTCAACGGCGGGCTGTTGGACGGAGACGACCGGGCGGTCGGCATCGTCGGCACCCGCCGGTTCACGCCCTACGGCCGGGAGGTGACCGCCATGCTTTCGGGCGACCTCGCCGCCGGCGGGGTGACGATCGTGTCCGGGCTGGCGCGGGGCATCGACGGCGTCGCCCACCAGGCGGCGTTGCAGGCGGGAGGGCGCACGATCGCCGTGCTCGGCTCCGGACCTGACGTGGTGTACCCGCCGGAGCATCGCAACCTGGCCGAGCGGATTGCCGAGCAGGGCGCGCTCGTGTCCGAGTACCCGCCGGGCCGGCAACCCGATGCCCAGAACTTCCCGGCGCGGAACCGGATCATCTCCGGCCTGTCGCTGGGGGTGATCGTGATCGAGGCGCCGGAACGTTCGGGCGCGCTCATCACCGCGGACTTTGCGGCCGACCAGGGGCGCGATGTCTTCGTGGTTCCCGGCAGCGTGCTGTCGGCGGCCAGCGCCGGGACGAACCGGTTGCTCCGGGACGGCGCGCGGCCGGTGCGCTCGGCTGCGGACGTGCTGGAAGACCTCGGGCTGGATGCCGCGCCGGACGCCGCGCCGGTCCAGCAGGAATTGCCGCTGGGCGATGCCGAACGCCGGCTGCTGGCGGTGCTGACGCGGGAACCGCAGCACATTGACGAGGTCGCGGCCCTCGCCGACCTGCCGATCCACGAGGCGTCGGCGTACCTGACGATGCTCGAACTGCACGGCGCGGTGCGGAACGCCGGGTCGCTCCACTATGCCCGGCGCTGAAGCGCGGCGAGCTCTCGGAGCGGTCGCCGTCGCGTTCGATTCCTTGACACCCCGCTCTGGCGGTCGCTAGTGTTGAATCGGGTTCCCCCGCGATCCTGCCGACATTGCCCCAACCCGACGCCACCGAACGACGGCGCACCGCGCCGAGGGATTATCGATCATGCCATCAACCAATTCGGCCGCCCCGGCCACCGACGACCAGGGCGAAGCCACTCCCCGGGCGCGGAAGTCCACGACCTCCGCGTCCTCCTCTCGGTCCACGGGAACCAAAGCGAAGACGACCGCGACCAAGGCCAAGGCCAAGGCAGCGGGCGGGACGACCACCCGCTCGCGATCCAAGACCGCCGCACCGACGGCGGGCCGCGGCAAGCTGGTGATCGTCGAATCGCCGGCCAAGGCGCGCACCATCGAGAAGTACCTGGGGCGCGGGTACACCGTGAAAGCCTCGATGGGTCATGTCCGCGACCTGCCGAAGAGCACGCTCGGCGTGGACGTGGCGGCCGGGTTCACCCCGACTTACACGGTGCCGCGCGACAAGTCCAAACTGGTCAAGGAACTCAAGGAGAGCGTCCAGAAGGCCAAGGAGGTCTACCTCGCGACGGACCCCGACCGCGAAGGGGAGGCCATCGCCTGGCACCTCGCGCAGGCGACCAATGCCTACGAGAAGCCGCTGCACCGGGTCGTCTTCCACGAGATCACCCCGGAAGCGGTGACGGAGGCGATCGCCCACCCGCGCGACATCGATCCCAACCTGGTCGATGCCCAGCAGGCGCGGCGCGTGCTCGACCGGCTGGTCGGGTACGGCGTGAGCCCTCTTCTATGGAAGAAGGTCAAGCGCGGGCTCTCCGCCGGCCGGGTGCAGACGGCGGCGCTGCGCATCGTGGTCGAGCGGGAACGCGAGATCGAAGCGTTCAACCCGGTCGAGTACTGGAGCCTCGACGCCGAACTCGCCCGTCGGGTGAGCCCGCTGCGCAAGTCGGACGTGTTCAAGGCGGCGCTCTCCCGCATCGGCGACAGGAAGGCGGATCTCAAGACCGGGGAGCAGACCGCCGAGGTCCAGGCCGGGCTTGATGGCGCGATCTACCGGGTCGCGACGGTCACGACGCGGGAGTCCCAGCGCCGGCCGTCGGCGCCGTTCACGACCTCGACACTCCAGCAGGAAGCGTCGCGCAAGCTGGGCTACGGCGTGCGGCGGACGATGCAGATCGCGCAGGAGCTGTACGAGGGCATCGACCTCGGGCCTGCGGGGACGCAGGGCCTCATTACCTATATGCGGACGGATTCGACCAACGTCGCGGCGTCCGCTCAGCAGGCGGCGCGGGAGACGATCGCCAGCCGGTTTGGGCCGGAATACGTACCGGAACGGCCGCCGGTGTACGCCCGCAAATCGAAGGGCGCGCAGGAGGCCCACGAAGCGATCCGGCCAACCGCGCCATCGCGCACGCCGGAGAGCGTCAAGCCGTTCCTGAGCAGCTACCAGTTCCGTGTCTATCAACTCGTCTGGCAGCGCTTCATGGCCTCCCAGATGCGGCCGGCGCTGCTGGACCAGACCGGCGTGGACATCGCGGCCGGCAAGCCGGCGGCGCTGGGATCCGGCGTCGTGCCGCCCTACACCTTCCGGGCCACCGGTTCGGTCGTGAAGTTCCCGGGGTTCATGGCCGTCTACCAGGCGGGCCGGGACGAGGGCGACGAAGCGGACGAACTGGAGAAGGGCGCGCTGCCGGCGCTGGCCGAGGGCGACGAACTGGACCTGCAGAAGCTGATCCCGGAGCAGCACTTCACGCAGCCGCCGCCGCGCTACAGCGAGGCCGCGCTGGTGAAGGCGCTGGAGGAGCAGGGAATCGGCCGCCCGAGCACCTACGCGCCGACGATCGCCACCCTCCAGTACCGGAACTACGTAACGGTCGAGGAGAAGAAACTGGTCCCGACCGAACTGGGATTCGTGGTCAACGACCTGCTGGTGGAGCACTTCCCGCGCATCTTCGATGTCGGCTTCACCTCCCGACTGGAAGAGGAACTCGACGAGATCGCGACCGGCGACCGCGCCTGGGTTCCCACCCTCGGGGAGTTCTACGGGCCGTTCACCGAAACGCTGCAGCAGGCCGAACGGACGATGGAGCGGGTCCGCATCAAGGACGAGCCGTCGGACGAGGTTTGCGAGAAGTGCGGCCGTCCGATGGTGATCAAACTCGGCAAGTTCGGGAAGTTCCTCGCCTGCAGCGGGTTCCCGGAGTGCCGCAATGCCAAACCGCTGCTGGTTCGCACCGGGGTGACCTGCCCGACCTGCACGCAAGGCGAGATCGTCGAGCGGCGGTCGAAAAAGGGCCGGACGTTCTACGGCTGCGAGCGGTACCCGGACTGCGACTTCGTGTCGTGGAACAAGCCGGTCGCCACGCCCTGCCCGAACTGCGGCAGCCCGTACATGGTGGAGGCGGGGCGCAAGGGCGAACTGCGCTGCCCGGTCTGCAACCCGCCGGCGAGCCGGTTCAGCAAGGCCGCGAAATAGCGGTCACCACCACGGAACGCACACGCAGCGGAGCGGCTGGATTCCAGCCGCTCCCCCTTTTTTCGTGCCGGCTACGGCGTCGGCGTGGCGCCGTAGCCCTCGGAGAGCGCGCGCAGCACCTCGTCGGCGGCGCGTTCGCCCGAACGAATCGCGCCTTCCATGTAGCCGTTCCAGTAGGTCGCCGTTTCGGTGCCGGCCCAGTGGAGCGGGCCGACCGGTTCGCGCACGGTGCTCCCATAGGCGAGCATGACTCCCGGCGGCATGTAGGCGACGGGCCCGCCCCGGCTCCATTCCTCCGCCGGCCAGTTCACCTCGAAGTAGTCGAGCGGGTCCAGCGCCCGATCGCCGACGACCGAGGCGAAGTTCCGCAGGACCTGCTTGCGGCGCTCGGCCGGCGAGCGGCGCGCACATTCGTGGGCGGCGTCGCCGCCGACGAACCCGAAGAAGATGGCCGGCGCGCTGCTCGGCGGAGTGTTGTCGAAGGTGTTGCGGATGGGACCGCTCGTGATGACGGACACTCCGGACAGGCCCTCGGCGTGCCAGAATGGCTCCGCATAGGTCGCTTCGATTTTCATCAGCGAGTCCATCGGGAAGCGCTGCCCGAGCTGGGCACGCAGCGTCGGCAGCGGCGTCGAGTACCGGATACCCGCCGCGAGGGCGGGGCGGCGACGATGACCCGCTTCACCAGCGCCTCGTGGCCGTCGGCGACGACGGCGCGCACGGCTGGACGGCTCACGCTCGCGGCGCGTTTGCACACGTTCCTTTCGAGGGGTTCCTCGCCGATGGTCGAGGGATGACCGCCGACCCGGTCGTCGAGGCAGCGCGGGCCACCCTGCGCGAGATCGCGGGCGAAAGCGATATGCCTGAGGCGTGGCCCGGAAGAGCCCATCAGTCAGTTGGGAGCCCGGACCCTCGTTCAGAACCGCGACGGTGTCGCCCTCCGTCGTCATCACGAGCCTGTCGAGGGATCTCGTTTACCCTGAGTCGGCGCGGACGACGTGATCCCTCGGCACGCTCCGGATGACAAGTTGATGAATGCCGCTGGTTGACGCCGAAGGGACAGCGAGACCCACGCCCGGCGCGAACCGACCGTTCCGGCCGCCTGCTCCAGGATCGGGAAACGTGTTGCGCCGGAGACGTTGGACCGCTGCGGTACAATGCCCGCGGCGCTCCGGCCCGTCCCGGCGCGCGGCCTGTGGGCCGCCCCGAATCCCGGGTTGCGGCCGTCGCCCCGGATTTCCTCCCGTGCATGCTTACGATCCATACGACGGTTCGCGCCGGCTGCGGGCCACCACCATCCTCGGCGTGCGCCGCGGAGGGGCGGTCGCCATCGCCGGCGACGGCCAGGTCACGCTCGGCGACGTCGTGCTCAAGCACGGCGCGCGCAAGATCAGGACGCTGTACGACGGGCAGGTGCTGGCCGGGTTCGCCGGCGCCGTCGCCGACGCGCTGACCTTGTTCGCCAAGTTCGAACAGCAACTGAAATCATGGGACGGCGACCTCCGCCGCGCCTCGGTCGAACTGACCAAGGAATGGCGCAGCGACCGCTACCTGCGGCGGCTCGAGGCCCAATTGCTGGTGGCAGACCCCGATTCGATCCTGATCCTCTCCGGCGAAGGCGACGTCATCGAACCCGACGACGGCATCGCCGCCATCGGTTCGGGCGCGCCGTATGCCACCGCCGCGGCGAAGGCGCTGCTCGGCAACACGACCATGGACGCCCGCGCCATCGTGGAGGCGGCGATGGCGATCACCGCCGACCTGTGCATCTACACGAACGACCGGTTCGTGATCGAGGCCGTCGGTCAGCCCGCCGGGGACGAAGCGGGCGAACCCGTGGGCGAGGACCAGTTGCCGCTCGACGGCTACCTGCCGCCGGCGGACGGTGGCGACGACGACGAGTCCGACGACACGGACGACGACGCCGCGCCCGACGATGACGCGACCTACGATCGCGACGAGGACGAATAGCCCCGATGGCCGAAGCAGCCCGCCTCGCCACGACCGCATCGCCGGCGCACCGATCGCCCCACGACGGCGGCGACCAGCGCCCGACGATCGAGAACCTGACGCCGGCCCAGATCGTGGCGGAACTGGACCGCTACATCATCGGGCAGGCCGACGCGAAGAAGGCGGTGGCCGTCGCGCTCCGCAACCGCTACCGCCGGCAGCAACTGCCGGAGGATATGCGGCGCGAAGTCGTGCCCAAGAACATCCTGATGATGGGACCGACCGGCGTCGGCAAAACCGAGATCGCGCGGCGCGTCGCGCGCATCGTTGACGCGCCGTTCATCAAGGTGGAAGCCACCAAGTTCACCGAGGTCGGATACGTCGGGCGCGACGTGGAGTCGATCGTGCGCGACCTGGTCGAAGTCTCGATCGACGGGCTGCACGGGCTGCGGCTGGAATCGGTGAAGGAAGAAGCGGCCCGCGCGGCGGTGCAGCGGCTGGTCGATCTCCTGACCGAGCAACTCGTGGAACCGGCGCCGGCGCCGACGGCGACAACGCGCCGCACGCGGGAAGCGCCGCAGCGGCCGCCCACGGCGCGGCAGGAAGCGGCCACCGCCCGCAAACTCGAAAAGGAACGGCAGCGCGTGCTCGATCTCCTGAACGAGGAGGCGCTGGAGGAAGAAACCGTCGAGATCGAGGTCGAACCCGGCCTCGATTCCTACGACGCCTACGACCAGTTCGGCGGCATGTCGCCGGAAGACCTGTACGAGACTTTCCAGGACTTCCTCGACGGCTATGCGCCGCCGCCGCGCCGCACCCGGCGCAAGGTCTCGGTGCGCGAAGCGCGGCGCATCCTCACCCAGCAGGAAGCCGACCGGCTGGTCGATTTCGACGCGGTCGTCGAAGCGGCGGTGCAGCGGGTCGAGGAGTCGGCGGTCGTCTTCATCGACGAGATCGATAAGACGATCGGGCCGCAGGGCGACTACGGCGCCGACGTGTCCGGCGAGGGCGTGCAGCGGGACCTGCTGCCGATCGTCGAGGGCTCGGTGGTGATGACCCGCTACGGCCCGGTCAAGACCGACCACGTGCTGTTCATCGCAGCCGGTTCGTTCCACGACACCCGGCCGTCGGACCTGATCCCGGAATTGCAGGGGCGGTTCCCGATCCGGGTCGAATTGTCCTCCCTGAGCGAGGACGACCTGTACGCGATCCTGACCGAGCCTCGGAACGCGCTGACCAAGCAGTACGTCGCGCTGCTGGGCACGGAAGGGCTGGACCTGCGGTTCACCGAGGAAGGGCTGCGCGAGATGGCGCGACTCGCCACCCAGGTGAATGCGAAGACCGAGGACATCGGCGCGCGCCGGCTGCACACGGTCATCGAGCGGGTGGTCGAGGACATTTCGTTCAACGCGCCGGATATGACGGGCCAGGTGGTCGAGATCGACGCCGCGTTCGTCAACGAGCGAGTCGGCGAGGTGGCGGCCGACGAAGATCTCAGCAACTTCATCCTGTAGCAGAAGGCCGCGCGGGGAGTGGAGGGGCGATGACGCACCGGGCGATCGCCGTCGATCTCGGCGGCACCAACCTGCGGGCGGCGGTGCTGTCAGCGGACGGCACGCTATCCTGCCGGCAGGCAGTTATCACGCGGGCCAAAGACGGCCCGCAGGTCGTCGTCGGCCAGGTCGCGGAGATCGTGGCGGCGGTCGCGCAGGAGGCCGGTGTCGGGCACGACTGCCCGGTCGGGATCGCGCTGCCGGGGCCGGTCGATCCTTCGGCGGGCATCGTGGCATACATGCCGAACCTCGCCGGCTGGGGTGCATTCCGGGTCGGCGACGCCCTGCGCGCGGCGATGGACAGGCCGTTCGCGCTGGGCAACGACGGCGACTGCGGCGCGCTGGGCGAAGCGCGACACGGCGCGGCGACGGCGGTGGCCAACCTCGTTTACCTCGCGCTCGGCACGGGCGTCGGCGGCGGCATCGTGTTCGACGGAAAACTGCTGACCGGTTCGCGCGGATTCGGCGGCGAAGTCGGGCACGTCGTGGTGTCGATGGACGGGCCGCGCTGCACCTGCGGCAGCATCGGCTGCCTCGAAGCGTTCGTCGGCGGCTGGGCACTGATGCGCGAGGCCGGCATGGTCGCGGCGACCGCCGACGGCCGGCGGATGCGGGATCTGGCCGGGGACGACCCGATCACGCCGGACATCGTGGCGGCAGCGGCGGCCGAAGGGGACCCGGCGGCGCTCACGCTGCTGGAACGGGCGGGGCGGGCGCTCGGGGCGGCCATGGGCGCCTTCATCAACCTGTTCAACCCGGAAGCGATCGTCGTGGGCGGCGGCGTTGGCCTGATCGGCGAACCGCTGCTCGAACCGGCCCGTCGCGCGCTGGCCAACCACGCGTTCGCCCTCAGCCGGGACGGGTTGCGGATCGGAGTTTCGGCGCTGGGCGGCGATACCGCGCTCTACGGCGCCGGCGAATTGGCCCTCAACCGGATCGCCTGAGGGGCGTTTCGGCCGGGTGCTTGCCGGTGGACAGGACCATCGGGCCGCTGGCCGTTTGCTTGACACCCCCCCGGCCCGGTGCTATCGTCCCGCCCGTCGAAACCCTGCGAAGAGTTCGATTTCGTCCGCGACTCCTGAGCCGCTTTCGGGCGGGCGTTCGACGCATCGGCTGTTCCCGCATCCGGAGAATACCGTAGACGGGGTTCGCCAGACGCCAACGTCAGCCGCCGGGGTCCCCCCGCACCGACCGGAGCGACGATGCTTCGCTACTCACTGAACCGCATCATTTGGTTCATCCCGACGCTCCTGGCGATGGCGGCGGTCACCTTCATCATCATGAAGTTGACGCCGGGCAGCCCGTTCGACGCCACCAGCGAAAAGGTGAGCGATCTCCAGATCCGCCAACTGGAGCAGTTGTACGGGCTGGACAAGCCGGTCTGGGAGCAGTTCCTCCTCTACATCTGGAACGCCCTGCACGGCGACTTCGGGGTGTCCTACCACTCCCGGCCGCAAACGGTGAACGAGATCATCGGACGGACATTCCCGGTCTCGCTCCACCTCGGGCTGATGGCGATCCTGTTCGCAATCACCGTCGGCGTCACCCTCGGCACGTTGGCCGCGGTGAAGCAGAACGGGTGGATCGACTATCTGTCGGTGACGATCGCGATCCTCTTCTACAGCATGCCTTCGTTCGTGATGGGCTTCCTGCTGATCCTGGTGTTCGCGGTCTGGCTGCCGGACCGCGGGATCGACCTCGGGTTCAACGTGAGCGGCTGGTCCTCGCCAATCGACTGGGTGCTGCCCACGATCGCGCTCGGGGCGGCGCCGCTGGCAACGCTCGCCCGTTACACACGTTCGAGCATGATCGAGGTGATCCGCTCCGACTTCGTACGCACCGCGCGGGCGAAGGGGCTCACCGAGAACAAGGTCGTCGTCAAGCACGTGATGAAAAACGCCCTGATCCCGGTCATCACGCTGATCGGCCCGATCTTCGCGGCCGTCGGCACCGGGTCGTTCTTCGTGGAGCAGGTGTTCAACATCCCGGGGATGGGCAAGTTCTTCGTGACCTCGATGCAGGTCAAGGACCAGACCATGATCCTGGCGGTGGTGCTGCTCTACGGGGTGTTTCTCGCCGCGATGAACCTGCTCGTCGATCTGGTCTACGGGGTCATCGACCCGCGGATTCGCTACTAGGCTTCGCCCGGGCGCGGCGCCGGGTGGCGCCGGAGTCCGGCCCACGGGGGATATCGATGGCGCAATCCCAGCCGCAATCGAGGGCGATCGGTGCGGTCGATGTCGGGCTCGACCGCACCGACGCGCCCGCGCCGCCCAGCGCCACCGAACTCGCGCAGGGCGCAGGCGGCGGCGCGCCGCGGCTGGCCGCGCTCGGCGGCAACCTGACGAGCCGCAAGCAGCGCAGCCTGTGGGGCGACGCCTGGCGGCGGCTCGTCAAGAACAAACTCGCCGTCATCGGGTTGATCATCGTCAGCCTCTTCACCGTACTGGCCGTGCTCGCACCCGTCCTGGCGCCCTACGGCCCGGCCGAGGTCGTCGATCCGCGGCTCGCCCGCTACCCACCGAGCTGGACCTTCCCGATGGGGCTGGACGCCAACGGGCGGGACATGTTCAGCCGCATCCTGTACGGCGCGCAGGTTTCGCTCGTGGTCGGCGTGCTGACGCAGGCGATCGTGCTGGTGATCGGCGTGCCGATCGGCGCGATCGCGGGGTACTTCGGCGGGAAGGTCGATAACACCCTGATGCGCGTGGTGGACGTGATCTACGCCATCCCGCAGCTGCTGCTGGTGCTGCTGTTCGTCAACTGGTGGGGCCCCGGCCTGACCAACGTCTTCCTCGCGCTCGGCCTCGTCGGCTGGGTGACGGAAGCGCGGCTGGTGCGCGGGCAGTTCCTCGCCCTGCGCGAACAGGAGTACGTCAACGCCTCCAGGGTCAGCGGCGCGGGCGGCCTCTACATCATGGCCCGCCACATCCTGCCGAACAGCCTGACGCCGATCATCGTGGCGCTCACGTTCGGCGTCCCCACCGCGATCTTTACCGAAGCCGCGCTCTCCTACGTCGGCGTCGGCATCATGCCGCCGCAGCCGAGCTGGGGGAACATGGTGGCCGACGGCAGCCGGCCGGGCTACATCCAGACCGATCCGCACATGCTGCTGTTCCCGGTGCTCGCCATCGGGCTGACGATGCTTGGGTTCACCTTCCTCGGGGACGGCCTGCGGGACGCCCTCGACCCGAAGGGCAACGACTGACCGCCGCTCCGGCGGTATGATGCACGGGCGATCAACGCCCAAAAGACGACGCCGGCGCCAGCCGCGAACGGTTCCGCCGGATCGCGGGGCGACCAGATCCCGCTCCGATGAGCGGACGGGACGAAAGGAGGAACCGAAAGAGGTCGAGCCAAACCCGCCGGCGACGCTGCCGGCGGCGAGAGCGACGTCCCCGTCACCAGTGCTGAGGGGACAGATCGAGAGCCAGGCGAAAGGAGCGTGCGCGTGGCCGAGCGGATCAGCGAGCAACTCCAGCACCTCGAACAGCGGTTCAAGGGCGTCGGCGTGAGCCGGCGCGACTTCATGAAGGTGGCGGCGGCTGCCGCCGCGGGCACCGCGGTCGTCGATGGCGCGGCCCGCTACGTCGGCCCGGTCGCCGGGGCCGCGCCGGCGCTGCAGGACGCGGCAGGTCCGGACGAGACGTTCTACCACTTCTTCCTGTTCGACGACCCCGTGTCGTTCGACTGGAACCTCAACCTCTACTGCAACGCCGAGCAGGAGACGTTCGCGGGTCTGCTGACCTTCGACGAGAACCTGAACGCGATCCCCGACTGGGCCGAAACGTTCACGCCGAACGAGGACGCCTCGGTCTGGACGTTCAACATCCGCAAGGACAACCTCGGCTGGTCGAACGGGACCGATCAGCGGCCGGTGACGGCTGGCGACTTCGTCTGGTCCTTCGCCCGCCAGCTCGACCCGCGCAACGGCGCGGCCTACGCCGGGTTCCTGTTCGACATCAAGAACGCCGAGCGGTTCAACACCAGCACGCCGAACGACGACGGCACCTACACCGATGCCGACGGCAATCCGGTTTCGGCCGACGACCTCGGCACGAAGGCCATCGACGACTGGACCCTCGAGATCACCATGGAGGGCCCGCGGGCGTACTTCCCGCAGGTCGTGGCGTACCTGGCCGCCTTCCCGGCCCCGCAGTGGGCCGTCGAGGAGTACGGCTCCGATCGTTGGGCGCTCGGCGACGTTCCGCTGTGGTCGAACGGCCCGTTCCTGCTCGACCGGTGGGACAAGGACGTCATGGTCGAGCTGTCCCCGAACCCCGGTTACTGGAACGCCGAGAACATCCGGCTGAAGAAGGTCTACGACCCGATCATCCCGGCCGAAGGTTCGATCCTGGCGTTCGAGCGGGGCGAGGGCACCCAGCAGCTCGACTGGGTCAACGTGGATGCGGCGAACCTCACCCGCTACCAGGAAGACCCCGAGCTGTCCGAGCTGCTCCGCAAGTACGTCTACCCCGGTATTTGGATGATCGTTCCGTCGAACGGCATCCCGCCGTTCGACCAGATCGAAGTCCGCAAGGCGCTGAGCCACGCGATCGACCGGTCCCGGCTGGTGGGCATCACCAACGAGCTGGTGACCGAGGCGTACTGCATGGTGCCGATCGGCGTGTACGGCTACCTCGACGATCCGAAGTTCGCCGAGATGCAGAAGTTCGATCCGGCCCTGGCGATGGAAGCCCTCGTCGGGACCGAGTTCGAGGGCGGACAGAACTGGCCCGAGATCACCATGCACATGCGTGGCTCGGAAGAGGTCTACAACGCCGACATCATGGCGAACGACATCATTGCCCAGTTGAAGGAAAACCTGGGCATGGACGTCAAGATCCAGGTGTGGCCGGAGGCCTCGTGGCGCCCTGAGCTGTTCAAGAACGAGTTCCAGCTCGTCTGGATCCGCTGGTGGGCGGACTACCCGGATCCGAACAACCTCTACGGCGACATGTTCTACAGCCGCAAGGCCTCGGGTAAGCGGCAGGCGTGGTCGAACGACCAGTTCGACGACCTCATCAACGCCGGCAAGGCCGAGCCGGACCCCGAGAAGCGGCTGGCGATCTACGCCGAGGCGGAAACCGTCATCCAGGAAGACGTCGGCTACATGCCGATCGTCTACCGGGTGGACCAGTACGCCTTCAAGCCGTGGGTCAAGGACGTGGCGGTGAACCGACAGGGCTACACCGTCCCCGAGGGCAACATCTACACCCGGATGCTGTCCACGATCGCTATCGAAGGCCGCCCCGAAGAGTAGGCAGCCGTCGGTCGATCGCGCGAGGCCGGGGGAGCCAGCCGGTTCCCCCGGCCTCGCCGCGTCCGGCCAATGACCGCCGCGCGCCGTCGCGCCGTGCGGCCGCGTGCGATACTCCCGCACCGGGAATCCGAGGGCCGGCATTGCGTTGCATCGGCCCTGCTTGGGCGGCGACGTCGCCGCGAGGACGCGGAGGAAACGGTGGCGGAACACAGCGAACACCCGGCGTATCTCTGGTTGAACGGCGAACAGCGGCCCTGGCACGAGGCCACCGTTCACGTCACCGAACTCGGCTGGTCCACGGTCGGCGCGGTCTTCGAAGGCATCCGCGCCTACGCGAGCGCCGACGGCAGCGAGGCCTACATCTTCCGGCTGCGGGAGCACCTCGACCGGCTCGAAGGCTCGATGAAACTGGTCCGGCTGCGGCTGGATTACTCGATCGACGAGCTGACGAACGCGATCGTCGAGTTGATGCAGGCGAACGGTTCGGTCGAGGACACCTACATCCGGCCGCTCGCCTACACCGCCGACACGTCCGGTAAGCGCTTCGCCCAGATCGGGCAGGACGCCTCGCTGCTGATCAACACCGCGCCGATGCCGTCCCACCTGAAGTCCGGGATGACGATGACGGCGAAGGTCAGCTCGTGGCGGCGTATCTCGGAAGACGTGATGCCGCCCCGGATCAAGAATCTGTCGAACTACCGCAACGGCCAACTCGCCAGCATGGAGGCCCGCCTCGACGGGTACGACACCGCCCTGCTGCTCAACGCGCAAGGCACGGTCGCCGAAGGGCCGGGCGCCTGCGTCATGCTGGTCAAGGATGGGGTGTTGATCACGCCGGACGTGACCAGCAGCATCCTCGAGAGCATCACGCGGGATGCATTGATGGTGCTCGCCCGGGAGGTGCTTGGCATCCCGGTGGTCGAGCGGCCGGTCGATCGCACCGAGCTGTACCTCGCCGACGAGGTGTTCACCTGCGGCACGGCGGCCGAGATCAGCCCGATCGTGTCGATCGACAAGTACGACGTCGGCGCCGGGCAGATCGGGCCGGTCACGCGCGAACTGGAGCGCGTCTTCGACGACGTGCTGCGCGGGGCAGAGGACCGCTACGCGCACTGGCGAACGCCGGTTCGCGCCGCGGTGCCGGTCTGACCGGATTCTCGAGAATGTGCGGGGCAGGGCGGCGGGCGAAACGATCGCCCGGCGCCCTGCCCCGTTTCGGCGCCGAACCGGACGAATCCTGATTCGCGGCGGTGCAACAGTCGGCATCCGGCGTGTCACGGGCGATGCTCGCGACCGCCAGTATGCCGCGCCCGATCCGACCGGATTGCCGCCCGCGGTTCGGTCGCGGTCATCCAGACGCCGCCAAGCACGAGCGCGCCGCCGAACAGGTGCCACGCGTGTGGCGATTCTCGCAGGACGATCGTGGCGGTGGCGACGCCGACAATCGGGATCAGGCTATCGAATGCGGCGGCGCGCCCCGCTTCGACGTGCCGGAGCGCGTAGCCCCACAGCCCGTATGTCAGGGCCGAGCAACCGATGCCGAGATACAGCACGAGCGCGACTTGGCCCGGGCCGATCGCAGGCGGGGCAGCGGGCCACGACTCGGTGATCGCGAGCGGAGCGAGGGCGACGGTGCCCCAGGCCGCCATCCCCGTCAGCACCGGCAGCATCCCATGGGTGGGAAATGCTTTCCGGCCGAGGACGACGAAGGCGGCGAAGCACCCGGTGCTGGCGAGGACGAGAAGGTCTCCAACCCCCGGGGCGTTGACGGCCTGCCGCCCCGGGAGCGTCACCAGCGCAACCCCAACGATCGCGACTCCTACCGCAACGATCCGGCGTGCGCCGATCCGCTCACCGAGGAAAACGGTCGCCAGGACGAGGATCAGGATCGGAGACGCGCCCTGGAGCAGACTCGCATTGGTCGCCGTGGTGCGGTCCAACCCGAGATTCTGCAAGAGAAAGGTAAGCGCGACCCCCAGCAGGCCAAGCGGAGCCACGACGCGCGCGGGAGCAGATGTTTCGCCTCGCCAACGGGCCAGCGGCCAGAGGATCGCGAGCGCCACCGCGAAACGCGACGCCGCGAGCGTCGCGGGCTGAAATGTCGCCAGCGCGAGTTTGCCTGCGACATCGGCGCTTCCCCACAGGAGGCTGGCGAGCACCAGCGCTGCAGCGGGACCAAGCGCGGGTGTCCGCGTGAGCAACGTCCCGAGGACGTGGGGCAACACCACCGTGCGGCCGCCAAAGCGGGGCGAACCGGGGATGACGACCGCGAAATCGCGGGAGCGCTCCGAATTGACGGACACGTGGCAGCGCCTTTCTGCGCACGACGGGTCCTCCGACGATGTCGGCGTACCTGTCGGTCGGATGTCGTTGGCTGGATTTCAGTCGTCGGGAGCGGGAGAAACTCCTGTGACAGCATGCCGAGCCTGTGGTCGGCTGTCATGGGGAATAGTACGTAGCGAACATCGTTCAACTACGTAACTTTGGTTCCATCACCAACCGGTCCAACGCTCACGCATTTGGTTCGGTGCGGGGATTCGGAGCGCCCCAACCGACGCGCAATACTTCGGCGACCGCCGCGCCGCGCGAGTGCACGCCGAGTTTGGAGAGGATGGCCTCCACGTGCTTCGACACGGTACGCCGGCTGATGAGCAGCCTGCCGGCGATCGCGCGGTCGGAGTGCCCGTCGATAAGCAGGGTAAGGACGTCCAACTCGCGGGCGGTCAGCCCGGCGAAGGCCGTCCCGGCGCCGGTCGCTCCGAGGGCAGGGTGCGATGAACGGACGATCGCACCGACGTTGCCGTCGGTGCGGGCGACGATCGCCGCGACATCTCGGCGGCTCGTCGCGCCGAGCTTGGCAAGCACATTCCCGACGTGGATCGATACCGTGCGCGGGCTGATGTAGAGCCTGGTGGCGATCTCCCGGTCCGTCAGGTGAAGGCACATCAACTGGAGCACATCCTGCTCGCGGCGGGTTAGCCTGACGCCGATCGTTACGGGATGAACGTGGTCCACCATGGCCGGCGGCAGGAGCACGTCGTCACCGTGCGCCTTCGGCTCGGGCGCTCCGATCGATCGCCAGATAGCGTCGGCCTGCTCCGTGCCGAGGATGGCCGAGACCACGGATCGCACGGCGGCGACGGCCCGCTCTTTGGAGAGTGCGGCGTCGGCGGACCGCAGCGCTTCGAGTGCGTCCGGTTCGATGGCGCTGGCGAGGTGCCGCCTGCACCAGTCGGCCACCACGTGATCCGCCGGCCACAGGGCAGCCCCGGTTCGGGCGTCCAGCGCGTCGGCTGCGTCGATGAGGCGGGCGGCAGCGGTCGGCATGCCGTCCGCCGTTGCCAATGCGGCCACCCCCCAGAACAGGCGCGCGAGAAACGCATCGTCGCCGGACCACCACGTCAGCGCGACGGCTTCGAGCAAGCCGGACCCCGCCTCTTTGAGGTCGCCGGCAAGCAGGCGGGCATACGCCAGTCCGCACAGGGCGTAGCCGAGCTCCGCCGTCGCGACGGGCGTGCGCGCGATGGCGACGGCGCCGTTGCCGTGCTCGACCGCCAGCGGAACATCCCCGCGCACGAGGGCAATGTTCCCGAGGAAGGTGAAGGCGGCGCAGACTTTCGCCGACGCCGAGGGAAAGCGTGCGAGAAGCGATTCGAACGAGCGCAGCGCCTCGTGCGTCAACGCCTCGGCGCGATCGAGGTCGCCCATCCAGAATGCGTGGGTGCCGCTGCCGAGAATCGCCTCCGCGAGCAGGTATGGTTCGCCCGCTTGTCGCGCCAGCCGCAAGGCCTCGTCCCGCATCGGACCCGCGGCATCCAGATCGCCCTGGCACATCGCAAGCCAGGCGGCTTCGTGCACGACGCGGGTCCGCAGGGCAGTCGGGACGCCCGAGTTGTGTGCGATCGCCTGATGGAGCCACGATCTGGCTTCGGCAAACTGGCCAACGGAGGGCCAGTAAATTGACATTGCCGCACTCATGACGCTGAGCGACACGGCCTCGCCCTGGGAAGCGAACCAGGCCAACGCCGTTCGCACGTTGTCCTGCTCGGGATGGAGCCTGTTCATCCGCGCCGAGTCGCGGCGCATGGTGTCGTGGAGATGCATGTCCTCGACGAGCGAAAGGCACCAGGCCGCGTGCTGGCGCCGGGCGTCGTCGTCTTCGTCGTCGGTCAGCTCCGCGAGCCCGAACTCGCGAATCGTCTCCAACATGGTGAACCGGGCGGAGCCGCCGATGTTAATCCGGCGAACCAGGCTGTGATCGACCAGCGCGGCGAGATCGTCGAGCAGGTCTGCGGCGGCGTCTGCCCGATCGAACGCGAGGCACCTGGCCGCGTCGAGGGCCCAGCCGCCGGCGAACACCGAAAGCCGCCGAAAGAACGCCTGTTGATCCGGGGTGAGTAGCGCGTAGCTCCAGGCGATGGTGTCGCGGATCGTTTGCTGGCGCGCCGGGAGGTCCCGAGGTCCGCCGCGCAGGAGGCGCAATCGGTCGCCCATCAGCGTGAGCAGCGCATCGAGGGGCACCACCTTCGTCCACGATGCTGCGAGTTCGATCGCCAGCGGCAATCCGTCCAGCCGGCGGCAGATGGCGGCAACCACCGCGGCGTTGGCATCGGACAGGGCGAAGCCGGGATCGGCTCCGCTGGACCGCTCGACGAACAGGCGTACGGCTTCGTTGCCCGAAAGCACGTCCGGCCGCGCGCCATCCTGCGGGAGCGGAAAGGGTTCGACCGGGAGTTCCTGCTCCACCCGGTGGTGCAGCCGGGAACGGCTCGTGGCGAGGATCTGGAGCGCCGGGCAGGCGTTGAGGAGCAATGCCGCGAGATCGGAGACCGCGTGCAACAGGTGTTCGCAGTTGTCGAGGACGAGCAGCACCTGGCGAGGTCGAAGCTCGCGGATGAGCTGGCCCTCGACCGGCAGGCCGGCGGCGGGAACGAATCCGAGCGCCCGCGCCACGGCGACGGGAGTCACCCATGGGTCGGAAAGGGGCGCGAGATCGACCCAATACGCACCGTCGGCGAACCGCGGCGCGACGTCGTGCGCGATCGCGATGGCAAGCCGCGTTTTGCCGGAACCGCCCGGTCCGGTAAGGGTCAGGAGAGGTGTTCCCATGTCCACGAGGCGTGCGTGGGCCATGTCGCGTTCGGTCGTTCGGCCGATCAAACCGGTGCGCGGCGTTGGGAGCTTGCCATTGAAGGGCGTTGAAGGATCAGCCATCAGGGCATTTCCGATACGACTCCCTTGGGAAATGGGGCAACGCGATGGCGAACCGGTGATGCGCGAGCCTCGGTTCGGCATAAAACCCGGCGGCGTAGGCAACGTCACGCCGGTCGAACGCCGGACACGACCCGGTGAGGCGACGGGTCCGCGTTGCCCGGCGATTGGCAGCGTCAACACAAATCGTTGCCACGATTCTACCAGCGCCGGGCGCGACGCGGCTTGGTTGCCGCATCGTTCCCGGCGGCTGGGGGACAAGGCCGGAAATCAATCGTCGCGTGCGATCCGGAGTACGAACTGGAGTATGACCCGCCGTGGGCTGCCGAAGATGGATGCAAACGGCGGTTCAGCGTGACACCGTCGGTAATGTCGGCGATTCGCCGTTTTCGCAACCTGGGCGGACCGATGGAGTCGCGGAAGCAGGGCGAACGTGCGGCGGCGACGTGGCCCATCGCCGCAGCGGCGTATCTGGTCCGCCCGGGTCCTCTCGAACACCTGCGGGAGGACGATGGAACCTCCCCCGCGGCCACAAGCCTACTGGCGGTCCGCGGTCACTTCGAAACTCGTCCGAAACGACAATCCAATAGTTGACAGATTGCCGACACGCTTGAAGGGATCGCCGTGACCTACGGTCAGGATGCCGATTCGCCGTCCATCGCGGGTCGTGTCGCCCGGCGCTCGAAGGGGCGCCAACGGCGCTGCGTAACGGGCGCGGATTCGCGCGCGGTCGGGTTCGCGGTCGGCGTCCGACCGGCGCGGCGCGGCAAGCGCCAGCGGGCGGCCTCGCCCGCATGGTCACGGCCGATTGCCTGGTAGCGATTCCAACGATCCTCGACGAGCCGGCGCGTCGGGCGACCCGAGAGCACCGCGAGTTCCCGCAAGACGGCGCGGCGCAGCGTTGCCGCCGCGGCGGCCGGATCGGCCTGCGCCCCGCCCGCCGGTTCGAGCACGATCGCGTCGATGAGTCGCAGACGCAGGAGATCGTCGGCCGTGATCTTCATGCGCTCGGAGAGTTCCGGCGCCCGTTCGGCGTCGCGGAAGAGAATGGTGGCCGCGCCCTCCGGCGCGATTACGGAATAGATCGCGCCGGACTGCATCAGGACGCGGTCGGCAACGGCCAGCGCGAGCGCGCCGCCGCTGCCGCCTTCGCCAACGACTGCCGCCACTGTCGGCGTGGGCAGATCGCTCATGAGCGCCATCGAGGCCGCTAATTCGGCGGCGAGTCCACCTGCTTCGGATTCCGGGCCGGGCCACGCGCCGGGCGTATCGACGAGGCTCAGGACCGGCAGCCGCAGCCGGGCCGCGAGGCGCATCGCCCGCTGGGCCTTCCGATAGCCTTCCGGCCGCGCCCGTCCGCCGTGGTGGTCGATGCCCTCCTCGTCGTGGCCGCGCTCCAGCCCGACGACCATGAGCGGCGACCCGCCCATCAAGCCGAACCCGGCGACGATGGCGGGATCGTCCCCGGAGGCCCGGTCGCCCCGGATGGGGACGAACGATTCCAGCACGCGGCCGATGTAATCCAGGCTGGTCGGGCGGTCGAGGTGGCGCGCGCCCTGCACCAATTGCCACGTGCTTCCTTCGCCGGCCGCGGCGTCGTCTTCGACGGAACCCTCCGCCTCCGGTTCGGCGGGCGAGGAGAAGCGCCCGCGCGGCGCGGTCGCGATGGCCAGCAATCGTTCGAGGTATTCGGGGAGGTCGCGGCGGTCCACGACCGCGTCGATCATCCCGTGATCGAGCAGCGATTCGGCACGGTGGCTGCCTTCCGGCAACTTGTGCCCGATCGCCTGCTCCGCGACGCGCGGCCCGGCAAAGCCGATCAGGGCGCCGGGTTCGGCGACGATCACGTCGCCGAGGTTGGCGAACGAGGCGAACACGCCGCCGGTTGTCGGGTTGGTCAGGACCGAGAGGTAGGCAACGCCCGAATCCTTGAGGCGCTTCACCGCCGCCGCCGTCTTCGCCATCTGCAAGAGCGAGAGCATGCCCTCCTGCATCCGCGCGCCGCCGCTGGCGACGACGGTGAGCAGCGGTACGCGCTTGCGAGCCGCGCGGTCTGCCGCGCGGGCGATCTTCTCGCCGACGACGACGCCCATGCTGCCGCCGAGGAAGCCGAAATCGAGGACGGCCAGCACGACCTCGTGGCCACCGATTTTCGCCGTCCCGGTTACGATCGCGTCGGATTCACCGGTGCGCCGGCGGAGGTCGTCCAGCCGCTGTCCGTAAGGCACGTCGTCGATGAACCCGAGCGGATCACGGGAGACGAGGCGCGCGTCGGTTTCCCGGAAGGTGCCGTCGTCGGCGAGGTGGGCGATGGTGTCGCGCGCGGAGCGGCGGTCGTGGAATCCACAGGCATCGCAGACGCGATACGCGGCGTGGGCGGGGCCGGCGAGCGGACGGCCGCACTCCGGGCAGGGACGAACAGGTTCGGCGACCGCGCCATTGGGGTCGATCGCAACGACTTGACCGGCCACGGACAACCTCCGGACTCTCGGCGACGAGGCGCGCTCTCCGAATGGTACGCCGGAGTTCGCGCTGGCGGTTCCGATTCTGCGGTCTCGCACGTACAATCGGGATCGGCGGGTGACGCGACCGGGGTGTCGGCGATGTCGGACGGATCGGAGCCGAACGAATCGAGGGCAGGCGACGCGGTGCGCGTCGATGTGCTGCGGCGGCTGGCCGAGCTCGCGATGAGCGACGAGGACTTTCGCGCCGTTGCCCGCGACGACCTCGACGCCGCGCTCGAACGGTGGGGATACGACCTGAACCCGGCCGAACTCAAACTCGTCCACCGGTTCCGCGCCTCTCTCGCGGACGCCAACATCGACCTCGACCTCGTCGCCGACTTCGGCGAGGAGCGGTTGCGCCGCCTGCTCATCTCCTGACCTGCGACGGGTTGGCATCCCCCGAAGCCTGCCGTACCATCCCCGGAATCTCGGCATCGGATCGACGTGCCGTGGCGCACGCCATCGGGGAGGGTTGCTCGTGCCGCTTTGCCTGTACCGGACGGACGCGAATGCCGCGCCGCGGCTGGGTCTCGTCGCAGGGGACCGCGTTATCGACGTCGCCACGGCCGGCGGCCCGGCCACGCTGGCCGAGGCGATGGTGCTTTCGGCGTCCGACCTGCGCGCCCGGCTGGATTCCGTCGCGGCCAGCGGCGATGGAACCCCGGTGGCCGACGTGTCCTTCGCCGCGCCGATCGACGAGCAGGAGGTCTGGGCCTCCGGCGTGACCTACCTGCGCTCGCGGGATGCGCGCATGGAGGAGTCCACGCAGAAGAGCGTCTACGACCTCGTCTACGACGCCGAGCGGCCCGAACTGTTCGCAAAGGGCACGGCGCGGCGCGTTTCCGGCCCGGGCGAACCGGTCGCGATCCGCCGCGATTCGACGTGGGACGTGCCCGAGCCGGAACTGGTGCTGGCGATCAACCCGACCGGGGAGATCCTTGGCTACACCGTCGGCAACGACGTCTCGTCCCGCTCGATCGAGGGCGAGAACCCGCTCTACCTGCCGCAGGCCAAGGTCTACGACCAGTGCGCCGGGATGGGGCCGGTCATCGCCCTGGCGTGGGAAGTCGAGAACCCACGCGCGCTGCCGATCCGGCTGACGATCTCCCGAAACGGCGAGGTCGCGTTCACCGGCCAAACCTCGACCGACCAGATCCACCGCCGGTTCGAGGAACTGGTCGAGTTCCTGCTGCGGGACAACTCGTTCCCGCACGGCGTCTTCCTGATGACCGGCACCGGCATCGTGCCGCCTTCGGAGTTCACGCTGGAGCACGGCGACGAGGTGGAAATCGCCATCGAGGGCGTCGGCGTGCTGCACAACCCGGTCGTGCGGCACGGCCGCTCGTGAGCGTGACGGCCGACGACCAGGCGGGCGACTTCGCCATCGACCTGCGCGGCATCCGGCTCTGGACGCCGGAGCGGATCGACATCCTGCGCGGCGTCGACTGGTCGGTGCGGCGCGGCGAGCAGTGGGCGCTGCTCGGCCCGAACGGGTCCGGCAAGAGCACGCTGCTGTCGGTCGCCGGGGCGTGGCGGCACCCGAGCGCGGGTGACGCCACCGTCCTCGGCGGGCGGTTCGGCCGGACCGACATGCAGACACTGCGCACGAAAATCGGCGTGGTGGACGCCTCGCAGAAGGTCCTCGGCTGGCTGACCGTCGAGGAGATCGCCCTCACCGGGACGACCGCCACGCTGCGGCCCCTGTGGGACCGCTACGGCGAGGCCGAACGGGCGCGGGCGCGCGAGATGCTCGACTTGGTCGGGGTCGCGGGGTTGGCCGACCGCCCAATCTCGACGTGCTCGCAGGGCGAGCGGCAGCGGGCGCGCATCGCCCGCGCGCTGATGACCGAACCGGATCTGCTGCTGCTCGACGAGCCGGCGGTCGGCCTCGACCTGCCGGCACGGGAAGCGTTGATCGCGGCGGTCGGCGACCTGGCGGCGGCGCGCCCAGATCTGACCACCGTGCTGGTCACGCACCACCTGGAGGAGTTGCCGCCGTCCACCACCCACGCGCTGTTGCTGCGCTCGGGCGAGGTGGTGGCCGCCGGACCGGTGGCGGAAACGCTGACGGCCGAGCACGTGTCGGCGTGCTTCGGCTTCCCGGTCGCCATCGAATCCATCGACGGGCGCTGGTTCGCCCGCTCGGCGGGAAGTTGGCGGCGGACGGGCGCACCGGCCGAATCCGGCTGGGTTCCCAGCGAACCGCTCGGCGACGACGAGGGATTCTGATCCCCGTCACATGACCCTTCGGCCCGGTGTCCCACAACCCGTCATTCGGCCAACCGCCATCCCGTCATCCGAATAACCGTCATCTCTGGCACCGCGCCTTTCATCCCGGGCTCCGCGCCGGTCATCCCGAGCC
>JAFAEX010000043.1 GCA_023423795.1 Chloroflexota bacterium
GGGGGGGGGGGGGGGGCGGCCCCCCCCCCCCCCCCCCCCCCCGACACCCGATACCTCGAGTCCGTGCGCATAACGGTATTGACGGCCACGCCGGAGCGTGCCTAGAATGAGGAAGTCGCCGGGGTGCAACAAACCCTCCCTTGGCGGGGAACGCGGCGGCGGGTGGATTGGCCCATCGGTCCGGGTCGAGCGAGCGGTTTGGCGACGGCCGTTCGACCGGGGTCAGGGCTACGGATCGATCCTCATACCGACAACCGGGTGAACCGAGGGAGCGGTCGGCGTTGGCGCGCCGGCCGTTTTCGTGTTCGTCCCCCGCGGCGGTCGGGTTCCGGGTCCGGGGTGGGCGTTGGCGCGCCCGCTGCCGGGTGTCCGGTCCGTCGTGCCGCCGGGGTCCGGCGTCGTTCCTCGGGCGATGCGGTCCTCCTCATGGATCGTGACGAGGGCTGCCGGGCGATCCCGGTTCAGCCGTTGGCGGCAGGACGCCCGAGGCGGGCGCGGATCTCCTTGATCCCCACCCCGTCGGCCCGCCAGCGCAGGACGGCGCGCAGGGTTTCCAGTTCGGTTTCGTCGAAGAGCAGGTAGCCGCTCTCCGTCTTGGCCGAGGGCCGGATGATGCCTTCGCGCAGGTAGAAGTCCATGTGGGTCCGAGCCAGCCCGGTCGCCGCCCGCAGGTCCGCCGTCAGGTAGAGGCGGGGCATGGGCGCCGGCCGCGGCGGCGAGAACGCCTGGTCCCAAGCCTGCCCGGGGTGGGCGGCGGGCGCGGTCATCGTCGTGGCCTCCATCGTCTCGGTCGTCTGCATCGGGCGCCTCCGGGGCCGCGCGGGCGGCCCTGGCCTGGTCCATCGGTCGCGGGTGCAGCGGCAATCACTCTGCAACTGCATACCGGGATGATAGGGACCGGCCCACCGGAAGTAAACGGGTTGCCGCGTTGTCACCGCGACGCGGGACCGTCGGGCCGCGGCGTGCCTCACCGGACACGGGAATGTACGTACACATCCTCGCATCCATCGGTCCACCCGTGACCGTTGTCAACGCGGCGGAGAGGGTTGGCCGCCGGTCAATCGCGGTCAACCCGTCGCGGGTGGACTTCTTGGTGCGCATCGTGCCGGTTCTCGGCCTCGGAAGCGGCCGGGTCCGACCCCCCGTCGATCCCGATTCGGGTTCCGGTCGCGCTCTCGTTGGCGCTGGCGGCACGCTATCGTGTGTGGTGCACGGCGGCGCACCACGACCCGGGCGCGGAGCCGGCAACGGGAAGGAGGCGTTGGATGGGCGAACGTCGGAGCGGCGAAGGAGGAAACCACCTCTTCGTCGTCAACGACACGCCGGAGATCCTCGAGTTGTTCACGACGCTGCTCGAGGCCGAGGGCTACCGCGTCACCACCGATCGCTTCACGATCGAACTGGGCGAGATGATGCAGCGCATCCGGGACCTGCAACCGGACCTGCTGGTCCTCGACTTCCTGATCGGCGGCGAATCGCACGGGTGGCAGTTGCTGCAACTGGTACGCATGGACCGGGAGACGCGGCACATACCGGCGGTCGTGTGCACGGCCGCCGTGGGCATCGTGACCGAACTGCGACCCCACCTCGACGAGATGGGCGTGGCGGTGGTGCTGAAGCCGTTCGACATCGACCACCTGCTGGGTGTCATCGCCGAGCGGCTGAAGCCGATCGAGGAAGCCGCCGGGGCGTGATCGGGCGACCCGAAGTCCGGCGCTGGTGGCGGTTGCCCGGCTGCCGTCGCCGGTCGCCCGGGGATGATGGCGGTTGCGAAATTGAACCGGCCACCGGCGATGCCCGCCCGGGACTCGAAGTCCCGGGCTACGGCAACGAAGTCCCTCCGGGACTGACGACAGGTGTATCCGCCCTGTTTTCGCAACCGCCATCATCCCCGGGCTTCGGGAACGAAACCCCTCCGGGGTTGAGGACGACGGACGACGTTCCGGACCGCGTTCCCACTCCCGGAGGGACTTCGTTGCCGTAGCCCGGGGTTTCAACCCCGGGCGGGCGGCGATGACCGGGTTGTTTTCGCAACTGCCATCATCCCCGGTCGGTTTCCCGAATCTGGCGCATTCAGGGGATGGCGCACCGGGCCGCACGACCTACACTCCCCGCATGGCCTCCGCGCACCCCGGTTCCGTTCCACCCCTCGATGCCGACGCCCGTTTCCGGGCGCTCGTCGAGGACGCCGCCGGCGCCGTCCTCGTGGTCGATGCCAACGGCAGGATCGCCTACGCTTCGCCGGCGACCACGCGCATCCTCGGCCGCGCCCCGCGCGACCTCATCGGGTCGGCGTCCATCGATTTCGTCCACCCCGACGACCGGGCGTCGGTCCGCGCCACCCTGACCGAGATCTTCGCCGCGCACGGCGCGCGCGCCACGCGCGAGTACCGCGTCCGGCATCCCAACGGGTCCTGGGTCTGGGTCGAAGCGTTCGCCCGAAACCTGCTGGCCGACCCCGCGGTTGCCGGCGTCGTCGTCAACGTGCGCGACGTCACCGACCGTCGCCGCGCCGAGCAGGCGCTGCGCGACGCCCAGGCGGCGGGAGGCGTCGGCACCTGGGAGTGGGACGTCCGCGGCGGCGAGGTGTACTGCTCGGACGAGGCCTACCGCATCCTCGGGCTCGACCCGGCAGGCGACCCGATCACCAACGACGCGTTCCTGGCGCTGGTCCACCCGGCGGACCGGCCGCTGCTGGACGGCTCGCGCGGCCGCACGTGGGACGAACGCGGCTCGTTCGACGTCTCCTTCCGGGTGCGGCAGCCGGGCGGCGATGCCCGGCTGGTGGAGAGCCGAGGCCGGGTCGAGGTCGGAACCGACGGCGACCCGCTGCGGCTGGTGGGCATCATCCAGGACGTTACCGCGCGCCGGCGGCTGGAGGACGATCTGCGCGCCAGCGAGGCGCGCCTGCGCGACGCCCAGGCGGCCAGCGGCATCGGCAGCTGGGAGTGGGAGACCACCGCCGGTGTCCTCCGCTGGTCCGACGAGGCCTACCGCATCGCCGGGCTCGATCCGGCGGGGGAGCCCATCACGTTCGAACGCCTGGTGGAGTTGGTCCATCCGGACGACCGCGCGCGCGTCCTGGAAGTGGTGGCGACCTCGGCGGTGGACGGCGTGTTCGCCCTCGAGGTGCGGATGCTGCCGCCGGGCGGCGGCGAACGGGTGGTGCAGATCCGCGGCCGGGCCGAATTCGACGCCGAGACCGACGCGCCCGACCACGTCCGGGACGTCGTCCACGACGTGACCGGGCGGCCGCTGTCGGCCCTGCTCGGCGGCGACCTCGCCCGGCGCATCGTCGGCACCTTCCAGGACGTCACCGACCAGCGCCGGCTGGAGGACGATCTGCGCGCGGCGAAGGAGGAGGCTGAGGAGGCCAGCCGGCTCAAATCGGCTTTTCTCTCGACGATGAGCCACGAGTTGCGGACGCCGCTGAACGCCATCACCGGGTACGCCAACCTCCTGCTCGACGGCATGGCCGGGGAACTGACGCCCCGGCAGTGCCAGGATATCGAGCAGATTGCCGCCGGCGCCGACCGCCTGCTGGCGCTCATCAACGATGTCCTGGACGTGTCCCGGATGGATGCCGGGATGCTGACGCTGGAGCCGGAGATGGTGGACCTGGAGGCAGCCGCCAACGCGGTCGGCTCCGAACTGGTTCCCCAGGCCGCCGCCAAGGGCGTGGACCTCGACATCGATATCCCGGCGGGGCTGACGGTACGGGCCGACCCGCTGCGGCTGCACCAGGCGCTGCTGAACCTCGCCGGCAATGCCGTCAAGTTCACCGAGCGCGGCACGGTGCGCATCGCCGCCCGGTCCGCGGACGATGCCGTCGAGATCGACATCGCGGACACCGGGATCGGGATCGCGCCGGACGCGCTCCCCTACGTCTTCGACGAGTTCCGGCAGGCCGACTCCTCCACGACCCGCAGGTACGGCGGCTCCGGGCTGGGGTTGGCCATCGCCAGGAAGATCGTGGAACTGCACGGCGGCAGCATCCGCGTCGAGAGCGCGCCGGGTCTGGGGTCCACCTTCACCGTGGCGCTGCCGACCTCCTGACGGGCCATCCCGGCGGAACGCCGGTGGCGCGGGCCGGGGCGGGCCATGCGCCCGGCATTCGCCGCGCCGCTATGCGCCGCCGATGTTCTGCAGCAATCCGCCGTCGGCGAAGAATGTGCTGCCGCTGACGTAGCTCGATTCGTCCGAGGCCAGGAACAGCACCACGTTGGCGATCTCCTGCGGCTCGCCCGCCCGGCCCATGGGGATCTGCTGCAGGGACTTCGCGCCCTCCTCGGGGTCGATTAGCCGCTCCGCCGTCATCGGCGTCGCGATCATGCCCGGCGCGACGTTGTTGATGCGCACGCCCTTGCCGGCCAGTTCGGCGGTAAGGGTGCGGGCGACCATCCGCAGCCCGCCCTTGGCGATGTCGTAGGCGACGTTGCCCGGCGAGGGGATCGTCTCGTGCACGGAGGTGACGTTGACGATGACCCCGCCGCCGCGCTCGGCCATGCCCGTCGCCGCCAGTTGCGTCAGCACCCACGGGCTGACCAGATCGACGTTGAGCACGTCCATGAAGTCGGCCAGCGGCAGGTCCAGCGAGGAATCGCGGCTGGCGCCCTTGCCGGCGTTGTTGACGAGGATGTCGATCCGCCCGAAGGCTGCGTTCGCCTGCTCAAACAACCGGCGCGCGTCCTCCGGGTCGCTAAGGTCGGCCTGGAACACCTCGGCCCGCACGCCGTGGTTGCGGATCGCGCCGGCGTTTTGCTCCGCGCCCCGCTCGTCGCTGTGCCAGTGGACCGCCACGTCGGCGCCCTCGCGGGCGAAGGTGAGCGCCACCGCCCGCCCGATCCCGCTGTCCGACCCGGTTACCAGCGCCGTCTTGCCCTGGAGTTTCATCGCCGCCCGCCTTTCCCGCATGCCGGCCCGCCCGGCCGTGGCTCGCCGGGACGCAAGAACGCTGCCGGTCGCGTGCGGGGCATTGCGCCCGTTCCCGAGGCGTCCGCTCCGTGGCTGTTCGGCGGCCATGCGGGAGCGGACCTGATCTTGTCGTCGGCCCGTGATGGGCGGCGACGGCGACGACGAGGCGGGAGGTGGTGATGGCGATTGCGAACATACCCCGGCCACCGGGACGCCCGGGGATGAGTCCCTGGGCTACGAAAACAAAGCCCCTCCGGGGCTGAGCATAGGCGGTTGCCGCATCGACGAGGCTCGCGCCATCGAGCCCGGGCACTCCCGTGGGCGGACCGACCACGCAACCGCGATCATGGTGCCCGGTTCGAGCCCGGTTTTCGCATCGAACAGGCTACCGCCGCCGCTCCCCGGCTGCCTGGGGTCCGCGCGGGCTTACGGCGGGGTGATCGGAGTGGGCGACGGGCGCGAGGGCGGCGACGGTTGCGCCGTCGGGGTCGTCGGGCGCGCGGTGGCCGTCGCCGGCACGGTCGTCGCCGTCGCCGGCGGGGTTGCCGTCGGGCGCGGCGTGGCCGTCGCGGTAGGCGTCGGCGTGGGCGGGACGGTCGGCGTCGGGGTCGGCAGCGGCGTCGGCGTGGCCGGTTCCGGGGTGGCGGTGGGTTCCGCGGTCGGCTCCGGGGTCGCGGTCGGCTCGGGCGTGGGGGTCGCCGTCGGTTCCGGCGTCGGCGTGGGCGTCGAGAGCAGTTCGCGCGGGATGTCGCCCTGCTCTTCCCAGATCAGGGCGATCCGCTGCTCGCCGGCGCGGGTCTGGTTGTAGACGGTGACCACCCCGATCAGCCGGAAGAAGTCGTCCTGCCCCTGCACGCCCTTCGGCAACTCCCGGCAGCGGTTGCCGCCGGCGGGGTCGGACAGGTCCAGCGTCAGCGCCAGCGGCCCGACCTCCGGCTTGCCCTGCTCGGTGAGGATGTGGATCCGCTCCACCGTGCCGGCGTTGACCGACGCTTCCGCCTCGGCGACGGTCACCGGCAGGCAGATCGGCGGCAGCGGGCCGTCGTCGGAGCGGCTGGTGACGACCACCAGCGCCAGCAACCCGACCAGCACCGCCAACCCCGCCGCCAGCACGAGGTAGACCGAGAGCGGCCGCCCGCCGGCCGAACCCGGCAGCCTCGGCAGCCCGAACCGCCGCGCCCGCCCGCCCGCCGGGGTCGTCTCGTTGCCCTCCCCCGGCGTCGTCCGCTGCTCACCCCGGTCGCCCATCGGCCAACCCGCCCCTCACCAACCAAATTGCTCCCCGCCGGGAGTGTAACGGAGTGCCGGCGAGTGCCGAGTGGACGGGTTGGCAAGTCGGCGAGTCGGCAAGCACGAACGGTGCGCGCCGCCTAGTGGCCTACCATTTTCGGCACTCGGCACTCGGCACTCGGCACTCGGCACTCGGCACTCGGCACTCGGCACTCGGCACTCGGCACTCGGCACTCGGCACTC
>JAFAEX010000078.1 GCA_023423795.1 Chloroflexota bacterium
CTCGACAGGCTCGGGATGACACGGGGGGCAGGATGACATGGGGTAGGCGGGATGACGGGGCGGAGGCTCGACGGGGCGAAGGCTCGACGGGACTACAACCATCACGATGCAAGGACCGGCATGGACCACGCGAACACCCTCGATCGCCGCCGGCTGCTGCGGCAGGCGTCAGCCGGCGCGGCCTTCCCCGCCGCGCTGGCGCTGGGCGGCATCGCCGGCAGCCACGATCCCGCGGCCGCGACGGCGGCTGGCGCATCTGGTACACCCGGCCTACCCCCGAAGGAGCGCCCGATGACGACCGGCGGCCTCGATCCCGACCGCGCCCGCCGCGTGCGCGCCGTGATGCAGCGCCACGTCGATGCCGGCACGATCCCCGGCGTCGTCACCCTCGTCGGCCGCGGCGGCGAGGCCCACGTCGAGGCGGTCGGGAACACCACCTTCGACGGCGGCGACCCGATGCGCCGCGACACCATCTTCCGCATCGCCTCCGTCACCAAGCCGATCCTCGCCGCCGCCGCGATGATCCTCGTCGAGGAGTGCGTGCTGCGGCTCGACGACCCGGTCGATGCGCTGTTGCCCGAACTCGCCGACCGGCAGGTGCTGCGCTCCTTCGACGGCCCCATCGACGACACCGAACCCGCGAACCGCCCGATCACCCTGCGCGACCTGCTCACCTTCCGGCTGGGCTACGGCGCGATCTTCGAGCAGACCCCGCTCGCGCAGGCGACGGCCGAGGCGCAGGTCGCCGCCGGGCCGCACCCGCCCGCGTTCTCCCCGGAGGAGTACCTCGCCCGGCTGGGAAATCTGCCGCTGGCCCACCAGCCCGGCGAGCGCTGGCTCTACAACACCGGGTTCGACGTGCTCGGCGTCCTCATCGCCCGCGCGACCGGCTCACCGCTCGGCGCGTTCCTCGGCGAGCGCATCTTCGAACCGCTCGGCATGGTGGACACCGGGTTCCACGTCCCGCCGGACAAGATCGGCCGCCTTGCCGGCAGTTACTGGACCGATTTCGCGACCGGCGAATTCGGGGAGTTCGACGGCATCGAGGACTCCCGCTTCGCCGCGCCGCCCGTTTTCGAATCCGGCGCCGCCGGTCTCGTCTCCACCGTGGACGACCTGCTCGCCTTCGGGGAGATGATGCTGAACGAGGGCGTCTTCGCGGGCCGGCGCATCCTCTCCCGCCCGTCGGTCGAGCTGATGACCACCGACCAGATCACCGCCGCGCAGAAGGCGGCGTCGCCCTTCTTCCCCGCCGACTTCTGGGATACCCACGGCTGGGGTCTCGGCGTCGCCGTCATCACCCGCCGCGACGACATCTCCATGACCCCCGGCCGCTTCGGTTGGGATGGCGGCTACGGCACCTCGTGGTACGTCGATCCGGCCGAGGGTCTCATCGGCATCCTGATGACCCAGCGCGGCTGGGACGGCCGGCAGGAAGCGATCTACGGCGACTTCTGGACGACCGCCTACCAGGCGATTGCGGACTGACCGGGCGTGGGCAGGCGCGGCGAGTTCCGCGCGACACGCCCTCCCGAGTCGCGGCTGCCGGCTGCACAATAGGCCCGGCCCCGCGCCGGCGGCGGCCGCTGCCGACGATTCACGCCGAGGTTGCCCGTGTCCGTTTCCGGTCCTGCCCCAGCCCGCGATCCCGAGCCGCCGTTCGGCCGGGTGCTCGTCGCCAACCGGGGCGAGATCGCCATCCGCGTGGCGCGCGCCTGCCGCGAACTGGGCATCGCCCCGGTCGCCGTCTACGGGCCCGGCGAGGAGGACGCGCCCCACGTCCGCGCCGCCGACGACGCTTACCGCATCCCGAGCGACGCCGCGTTGCCGTACCTCGACATCCCCGCGCTGATCGAGGTCGCGCGGCGGGCCGGGGCGGATGCCGTCCACCCCGGCTACGGCTTCCTCGCCGAGAACGCCGCCTTCGCCGAAGCGTGCGCCGAGGCCGGGCTGGTCTTCGTCGGGCCGCCGCCGGAGGCGATCCGGGCGATGGGCGAGAAGATCCGGGCGCGCGCCATTGCCGCCGCCGCCGGCGTGCCGATGGTGCCGGGAACGGACGGCCCGGTCGCCACCCGCGAGGACGCGGCCCGCGAAGCCAAGCGCATCGGCTACCCGGTGGCGGTCAAGGCGTCCGGCGGCGGCGGCGGGCGCGGGTTCCGGGTTGCGCCCGATGCCGCCGCGCTGCCGGATGCCTTCGCCGGCGCATCCGCCGAGGCGGCGCGCTCCTTCGCCAATCCCGAGGTCTACCTCGAACGCTACGTCGCCCGCCCGCGCCACGTCGAGATCCAGGTGATGGCCGGGGCGGACGGCGAGGTCGTCGTCCTCGGCGAGCGCGACTGCTCGATCCAGCGCCGCCACCAGAAACTGGTCGAGGAAGCCCCGGCCCCGGGCTTGCCGGACGCCACCCGCGCCGCGATGGGCGAGGCCGCCGCCGCGCTCGCCCGCGCCGTGGACTACCGCGGCGCGGGCACGGTCGAGTTCCTGCTGGGCGAGGACGGCGCGTTCTACTTCCTCGAAATGAACACCCGCATCCAGGTCGAGCACCCCGTCACCGAGGCGGTCACCGGGATCGACCTCGTCAAGGAGCAACTGCGCGTCGCCGCCGGGCTGCCGCTCTCGTTCCGGCAAGAAGACGTGCGGCCCACCGGTCACGCCATCGAATGCCGGATCAACGCCGAGGACCCCGGCCGCTCCTTCGCCCCGGCCCCGGGCACGGTCACCGCCTACCGCGCCCCGGCCGGCTTCGGCGTCCGCGTCGAAAGCGCGACGGAATCGGGCACGGTCATCCTGCCGACCTACGACTCGATGATCGCCAAACTCGTCGCGTGGGGCCGCGACCGCGACGAAGCGGTTGACCGCATGGCCCGCGCGCTCGCCGAGTTCCGGGTCGAGGGCGTTCCCACCACGATCCCGTTCCACCGCAACGTGATGGCCCACCCGGCCTTCCGCGCCGGCGGGGTCTCCACGGCATTCATCCCCGAGCATCCCGAGGTCATCCCGCCCGCCGCTGACGTCCCAGCCGCCCCGGACGACGCCGCGCCGCAACCCGCCCGTGAAGTCACCGCCGAGGTCAACGGCCGCCGCTTCTCGGTCCGCCTGCACGGCTGGCCGGATGGCGTGCCCTCGGCCGACGGCGGTCGCTCCGGCACCGGCGGCGCGCTCGCCCACCGCCCCGGCCCGCGCCACGCCGCCCGCGCCGGTGCTCCCGCCGCGAACGGTCCGGAATTGCCCAGCCCGATCCAGGGTACGGTCCTTCGCATCACCGTCGAGCCCGGCCAGGCCGTCAGTCGCGGCGAAACCGTCTGCATCGTGGAAGCCATGAAGATGGAAAACGAGGTCGTGGCCCACCGCGACGGCGTCATCGAGGAAATCCTCGTCTCCCCCGGCGCGTCGGT
>JAFAEX010000069.1 GCA_023423795.1 Chloroflexota bacterium
ATACGGAACAAACGCGTAAGCGCCCCGGCGGTTTGCCGCGGGGGCGCTTCTGGCTGTCGCAGATGGCATCGATCACCTTGTTGGGCTCGATTTGGGCGTTATGCGTTGCGATGACGGCAACCCGCACATCGAGTGACGACTGGTGGTAGAGAGAAGCCGTTGGAGGTACGATCCCCGAGTAATTCCCCAGGTTCCTCTCACGCTCCCTCCGCGAGGACGGATGCGCTGATGATCCTGGGGTTCTTGTTTGTGGCGATCGTTCCCTGTGCAGGCAAGCACCGCCCGAAGCACCTGGCTGCGCCGGTTACCGCGATGCTGGCCGGACCGCGCCTCGGGACTACCGGCCCTGCGAAACCACAGGACGCGGCGCCGCCGATCCGTCCAAACTCGGCTCGCGAATCAAACGCCCGCCGCCTCACGTTCCCGGCGCGGGCCGGTACGGCTCCTCGCGGACCGCGTGGGCGAGCAGCAATTTGGCGAGGAAGACGACCGGCAGCCACGCCCACCCCGGCGGCGCCGGCACGAAGCCGAGGGCGACGATCGCGCCGAGGAACAGGAGCATCGCCCCGGGCCGGGCGAGGTAGGGCGGCACGGCCTCGACGAGCAGGCTGCCGACGACGGCCGCCGCGTACTGCCCGCCAGCCCACCACCACGCGACGGCATCCACCCCGTAAACCCACGTGACGAGGAACGGGTGGAGGTGGAAGGCCGCGAAGGCGATGGGGCTCCGCAACAGGCGGGCGGACCTGCCCTCCGACGCGCGCGGCGCCCCGAAATACTGCCGCTTGGCCGCGCCGAGGGCGTTGGCGACCGCCCCGCCGAACAGGTCGATGGCGAGCACCGCGCCGAGGACAACCTGCCACCACGCCCAGCCGTATCGGTCGGTGATCCCGTACCACGCAAACAGGGCGACCCCGATGGCCGCGGCGGCGTTGACCAGGCCGCGCTCGGCCCGGGTCGCGCCCGCGCCGTAGAGCCAGTCGTCGGACGCGCCCGCGGGGATGCGCCAATCGATGACCGGTTCCGGGCGGTCGAGCGTGGCCCGTATCGGCCGGGAATCGGGTGCGGTCATCCGGCTCCTGCCCTGCCTTCGGGATTCTCCTCGACGGAACGGCCGATCCGAACGAACGAGTTTCCCACGATCCGCGGCGGTGTCGCGCGGTCGCGGGATCGGCGGGTACGGAAACGGGCCGCGCGGGAACGTGCCCGGCGCGGCCCGTGGTCGCTCGTGCGCCGGGTTCGAACACCCGCGCCCGGCAGCCGTCCCTACTTGTCGGCCTTGGCCTTGGCGTCCTTGTTGCCGAGCATGCGGAACAACTTGGTGCCGCAAACGGAGCAGACGCCCTGCATCGCGGAGCGGCCATTCTTCATGGTCACCTCCTCGGCGTCCTTCATCTCCCGCTTCTCGCGGCACTTCACGCAGTAGGCTTCCATGGTTGCGTACCCTCCGTTCCCGATTCGCTGCCCGCTCACCCACCGGGTCGGCGCCGTTGCCGCGCGGGCCAGGCCGGGCGCGCCGACTCCCGGCGCGTTCCCCGGCGCACTGTACCGCCGTCCTCACGCCGCGTGCCACGCGAACGGCGCTGCGGCGCGCCGATTGCCGCGTGCCGAGCCGGGGTTGCGCCGATCGCGGCACGATCCGGCGCGATGCCCCGCGCTGTTCCCCAATTGACGGTCGCGGCGTCGGCGCGGCGACGGCCGGCGCGGTCGCCGGTCCCTATCGTTGGTCCCAGCACGAACGATGGGAACGACGACGAAGGGACACGGCGATGGACGGCATCCTCGGCACGCAGATCATCCTGGCGGCATGCTTCGCGGCGCTGGCCATCCTCGCGGTCGTGGACGGCGCCTGGGCCGGCAACGTGCGGCGGCAACCGGCGTTCGGCGGCGCGTGGCAGCCAATGACCGACGACGACGCACCCGACGGCGCGTAGCACGCGCCCGGCGATGTCTGGACACTCCACATGCGATGCCGCCGACGGCTGAGATCCCACCCCACCCACGCTACCCAAACACGCACCGACCGCCGAGGCCGGCAACCGATTGCGGACGCTACGGTCGCCAGCCGCCATGAACGCGCGGCATCGTCGGTGGTGGCGACGTTCGGCGACGCCTCGGGATGGCGCATACGGCAACGACGTCTCGCCGCCACGGCGGTCCTGCCGTGGGACAGATCGTTCCGCGCTCCTGCCGTCGGTTCGCCGGATTGCGGGCGCACCGGCCGGCGTTGACGGCACGGCCCCACGCGCGATACCGCCGTCTCCGATATCATGACTATGACAGGTCATGTCCTAGAGCCAGCGGCAGAGGATTGGATACGTGCTGACCACCGCGCCCGTGGCCCTCGTTCCTCCCGGTCTCGACGCCGCCGCCGGGGTGCTCGTTCGCTCGTTCGCAGACGATCCGGGGTGGTGTTTTGCGCTGCCCGATCCCGCCGACCGGGAGCGCCTCGGCCCGTCGCTGGCCCGCGCGGCGCTTCGTTTCGCGCTGCGCTGCGGCGCTCCCCTCGCAACCCTGGACCCCGTGCGCGGGGTGGCCCTCTGGTTCCCGCCGGACGCTGCCGCGCCGACCGCGCACGACCTGGCCGAAACCGGGATCGCCGCCGTTCCGGCGTGGATCGGTCCGGACGCCTGGCGCCGGCTCGAACGCCTGCTGAACCACTTGGATGCGCTCCACCCGCTCCACGCGCCGGAGCCGCATTGGTACCTGGCCATGCTGGGCGTCGAGCCGGCGTGGCAGCGACGGGGATTGGGCGAGGCCCTGATGGCGCCCGTCTTCGCCGCCGCCGACCGCGACCGATTGTGCTGCTACCTGGAAGCGCCGACCGCCGACAACGCCCGCTACTACGAGCGCCGCGGGTTCCGCGTCGTCGCAGAAACCGACGTCCCCGGCAGCGAGGTCCACGTCTGGCTCATGCGGCGTGAACCGGTGGCTGGACCGTAGCGCGAACCATCGGGGAGCCACGGCGACCGTGCCGATCCGGAACACGGCAAGCGAGGCATGGCGCGCGCTT
Source organism: Chloroflexota bacterium (assembly GCA_023423795.1). GTDB lineage: Bacteria > Chloroflexota > Chloroflexia > Thermomicrobiales > UBA6265 > CADCWF01. Next base: position 3,014 of record JAFAEX010000069.1, read on the forward strand.
CATGGCCGCTACCGTCGTCAACCCGAAACGCGCCCCTACACCGGCTCCAGCGCCCGGCGCGGCTCCGGCGGCAGTTCGACCGCGATGGCGTCTCCGGGGCGGACGTCGCCGCCGTTGAGGACCACGCCCATCACCCCGGCCTTGCGCACAAGGTTTCCCTCCTCGTCGCGGTCCAGCGTCGCCGCCATCAAGCCGCGCTGGATGCCGTCGAGTTGGGCGCAGGGGTTGCGCAGCCCGGTGATCTCGACGACGGCGTCCGCCCCGAGGCGCAGCCGCGTCCCGGTCGGCAACCCGAGCAGATCGAGCCCGCGGGTGGTCACGTTCTCGCCCATCACGCCGGCATCGACGGCGAACCCGGCGGCGCGCAACTCGTCGTGCAGTTCGCCGTGGATCAGGTGGACCTGGCGCAGGTTCGGCTGGGTCGGGTCGCGCTTGACCCGGGAGCGGTGCTTGACCGTGGTCCCGGCGTGGGCGTCGCCGTCCACGCCGAGCCCGGCCAACAACCGGATGCGCTCGACGGTCGGCTTCGTCATCGTGTGGGAATCGCTGCAGGCAACGGCGGCGACGGTGGCCGCGGACGTGGCGTCGTTTGGCATAACGGTTCGCTCTCCATGTGATGCTGCGTGAGGCGACAGGCGAGAGGCGAGAGGCGAGAGGCGAGAGACGTGCCACGTGCGGGACGATCGTGATGTCGCCTGTCGCCTGTCGCCTGTCGCCTCTCGCCTCACGCCTCCCGCCTCACATCTCGCCGCTCGATCGGCAGCCGCACCGTGAACGTGCTGCCGGCGCCCTCGACGCTCTCGGCCTCGATCGTGCCGCCGTGCATCTCGACGATGGCCTTGGCGGCCGCCAGCCCCAGCCCGCTGCCGCCGATCTCGGCCGGGACGTTGCCGCCGCGCCGGAAGCGGCCGAAGACGTGCGGCAGGTCGGCCGCCGGGATGCCCACGCCCTCGTCTGCCACCGCCAGCACGGCACACGGGCCGCCGCCCTCCTCTTCGCGGGCGATGCGGACGACGATCGTGCCGCCGCGGGCGCTGTACTTGGTCGCGTTGCCGAGCAGGTTGTCCAGCACCCGCTCCAGCCGCGGTTCGTCGCAGGCGCAGACGAGCGCGGACACCGCAGGCTCCACCCGGATGACGTGCCGCTCGGTGGTCCGCTGGTGCTCCTCCACCTTGCGGGACGCGAGCGCGACGAGGTCGCACGGGGCGAGGCGCAGATCGAGCCCGCGGCCGGTCTGCATGCGCGCGGCGTCGAGCAGTTCGTCGATGAGGGCGACGGTGCGGTCGATCGCGTCCTCGATCCCGGCCAGCGCCCCGTCGAGGGCCTCCGGGTCCGGCATGCCCCGGCGCAAGCGCCGCCGCAGCAACTGGCCCTGCCCCTTGGCCGCCGCCAGCGGGTTCTTCAGGTCGTGGGCCACGGTCTCGACGAAATCCCGCCGTTCCGATTCCAGCCGGCGGCGCTCGACGAGTTCTTCCTGCGCTTCGCGGTAGAGACGGGCGTTGTCCACCGCCAGCGCGGCGCGCTCGCCCAGCGTGCCGGCCAGCGCAAGGTCGGCGGCGTCGTGGCGGCGACCGGAATCGTCGGTGAAGCAGCAGATGAGCACGCCGACGGCGCGCCCCCGGGCGACCAGCGGCACGGTCACCACCGACCGCAGCCGGATTTCCCGCATGAACGCGAGGTGCTCCGGCGTGAAGGCGACCGCCTGCATCCAGGCGTCGTCGATGTCGGCGATGAGGGACGCTTCCCCCGTCGCCAGCACCCGCGGCACCGGGTGGTCGAGGTGGGACGGCGGCGGCGAAAACCCCGGCATCTCGCCGTCGAAGCGCGCCTGCCAGACCGGGTCGGCGTGCGCCCAGGCGACGCGCTCCAGCGTGCCGTCGGGCTGCACGAGATCGACGAAGGCGTAATCGGCCAGCAGCGGGATGGCGATGTGGGCCACCCGGCGCAGCGTGGCTTCGTAACCCAGCGAGCCGGTGAGGACGGCCCCGACGTTGGCGAGGAAGCGCAGCCGCTCTTCGCCCAGGCGCCGCTCGGTGACGTCGAGGGCGACGCCGACGAACGAGATCGCGCGCCGGTCGGCCCCGTCGCCCTCGAACCGGGCTTGGCCGCTGGCCGCGATCCAGCGCTCGGCGCCGTCTGGCCACACCAGACGGAGTTCGAGCGCGAAAACGCCGTCGCCGGCCGGGTCCAGCGCGGCGGCCAGCGCCCGCTCGGCCTCCGGACGGTCGTCGGCGTGGACGCGCGCCAGCGCGGACTCCAGCGAGACCTCGGCGGCGTCGGGCGCGACGCCCCAGACCTCCCACATCCGCGCGTCGAAGGAGACGACCCGGGCGGCGGGGTCGAACGACCACGCGCCGAGGCCGGCCATCGCCAGCGCGAGCCGCGCCCGCTCTTCCTCCTCGCGCAGCCGCCGCTCGGCCAGCCGCCGCTCGGTGATGTCGCGGTTGGCTTCCAGCACGAGCATGCGCCCGCGCTCGCGCACGACCTGGTGGCGCGTCTGCACCACGACGGCGCTGCCGTCGCGCCGGACGTGCTCGACCTCGCCCTCCCAGAACCCGTGGCGGGCGAGGGCGTGCAGCATCTCGCCGCCGGGTTCGGCGTGGCGGGTCCGCAGCAGGTCGTGGCTGACGCGGCCGATCGCCTCGTCGGCGGCATACCCGTAAAGCCGCTCGGCGCCTTTGTTCCAGTAGGTGATCGCGCCGTTCCACTCCCAGGCGAAAATCGCGTCCCACGCCTGGTCCAGCAGCCCGACGCGCTCCCGCAACCGCTCGTTGAGCCGCTGCAGTTCCTGCGACCGGAGGATGATCTCGGATTCCATGCGGCCGATCGCGGTTGCCGCGTCGCCACGGGCGGCATCCCCGTTGCCGGCGCGCTCGCGGCTGCGCACGAAGGCGGTGACGTCCTCGACGCGGTGGATGATGTAGGCAAGCGCGCCGTCGGCGTCGTGCACCGGCGAGTTGACCGGGCTCCACCACCGCTCCTCGAACGTACCGTCGGGCCGGCGGACGGGGTAGCGCTGCACCGGCATCACTTCCGGCTGCCCGGTCGCGACGACGCGGGCGAGCGACGCGCCGAGGTTGCGAACGCCGTCCGCCGCGGGGTCTTCAGGATCGTCGGGGAAGACATCGAACACGCGCCGGCCGAGGATTTCCTCGCGGGAGGTCATCGTGGCGCGCAGGTAGGCCTCGCTGACCGCGACGGTCCGCAGGTCGCCGGGGGTGAGGACGAGGTACAACCCGGGCGCGGACTCGAACAGCGCGCGGAAGTGGACGTGCGCGGCGGCGTCCTCGCGCTCGATGGCCGCCGCCGCCGATTCGCCGCTGCCGGCCGGGCGCACGGTCGCCAGCGTCCACGCCCCGGCCGGACCGAGCGGGCGCAGCACGAGGTCGGCATCGTCCACGCTCCCCGGCAGCCGCACGGGAACCGTGCCGCCCCCGCCGGCCAGCGCGGCGGCCAACCCGTCCGGGTCCTGCAGCGCGGCGATCTCGGCCAGCCCGAGCCCGCGGATTTCCTCGACGGAGCGACCGGCGAGGGCGGCCGCGGCGGGGGTGGCATCGACGATCGCGCCGTCCGCGG
>JAFAEX010000150.1 GCA_023423795.1 Chloroflexota bacterium
GCCGGGCGGCCTCCGCCCGCGCGAGCCCGGCGTCGATGGCCCGCAGCAGGCGGTCGCGGAAGTCCGCCGGGTACTGCTTCATGCCCGCCAGACTGCCACGACGACATCTTTTCCGCAAGCCGCTCTAGAGCGAATCGGGGTTTATTCGCCCCCCTCTCGCGCCCGGAACCGCGCGCGGAACGCCTGCCGACCCTCGCGGCCACGAGTCGCCGCCCTGGCGTGTGCGCGCCGCCGGGCCCTGCCCCTCAGGCGCGCCGGGACCGCGATTGGGTCGGCCGGATTTCGTCCTCCGGCAACCGGTGCCGTCAGGAGTCCGGCGTTGGCGACGCCCACGTGCCGGGGTCGCGAACCGCGTCGATCACCTGGCGCACCGCCTCGATGACCACCGCCGGGTGCTCCGCCTGGATGTAATGGCCGCTGGCGGCGACGGTGACGAGGCGCGCATCCGGCGTCAGCGCGGCAAGGAACGCCGCGTTCGACACGAGGGCCGACGCCAGCGCCTCGGGGTAGCCCGGCGGCAAGGTCGCTGTCTGATCCGGCGACACATCGCCGGTGTGGCCGGCGGCGAGGACCACCAGGGGCATCGGGCGCAACGGTTCGGCCGCCGCGGCGCGCGACATGGCGTCCGCGGCGGCGTCGATGTCGGTCCGCTCGGCACCCGGGTGCGCCGCCAGGAACTCCGGCGTCGGCACGCCGTTGGTGTCCAGCCACGTCCGCCAGGCGTCCGGCGGCAGACCCGCCCGCACCCCTTCGCTGAAGGCATCGACCAGCACCAGCCCGATGACCTCGTCCGGGTAGGTGGCGGCGTAAAGCCGGGAGACCAGCCCGCCGAACGAGTGACCGACCAGGACGTACGGACCCGGGATGCCGGCCTCGGTCAGCAGGGCGTGCAGATCGGACACCATCTCGTCGGCGCTCACCGGCTGTGGCGCCGGATCGCTGCGGCTACGGTCGTCCGGCGGGGCGGCGTCGAGCAGCGTTCCCGGGCGGTCGTAGGCGCAGACCCGCGTGAAGGCCGCCACGCCGGGGAGAACGGCCGGTTCCGCAACCCCGTCCGGCAGGACGGTCCAGGCGCCGCCGGTGTTGCCGAAGCCGGAGACGAGGATGACCGTCGGCCCACCGTGGCCGCGGCACTGCAGGTGCATCCGCCGGCCGCCGATGTCGACCAACCCCGAGAAGTCGCCGGTGGGAGGAATTGGGGTGGCGGAGTCGTCGTCGGCGAACGTCACCACGTCTCGCCCGAGCGGCAGCTCGTCCCGGCGCGGTCCGGCCCCGTCGGTTTCGACGGGAATCGGCTCCAGCGTCTCGTAGTACGGCAGGACGTCGGCCAGCGGCGGGGTTCGCCCGGTCAGGTCGAACGCATCGAACGTGTACGGCAGTCCGTCGCCGATCACCACCGAGGGGCGGTCCGTCACCTGGAAATGCAGATGCGGGCCTCCGGACGTGCCGGAACTGCCGACGCCGGCAATCCGCTGCCCGCGCTGCACCCGGTCGCCGGGCTGGACCACGACGCTGCCTTGCTGCAGATGGGCGTAGACGGCGAAGCGCCCGTCGCCGAGGTCGAGCACGATGCGGTTGCCGCCGGCGGTCTCCGGCGTGACGTCCTCCCGGGGTTCACCAACCAGCAAATCCGGGTAACGATCGACCGCCTCCACCACGGTCGCGTCGGCCACCGCGAGCACGGGCTGGCCGAAGGTGGGGAAACTCGACGGCAGGCGGGGATCGCCGGCGCCCGGGCGGTTCTCGGCGTCCAGCTGGTTGAAGTCGATCGCGAAGCGCTGGGCCAGGCGCCATTCTCCGTCGATCGGGTAGAGCGCGCGGCGGTGCGGCCCGTCGCAGCAACTGCCGAGCGCCGCCCACCCCGCGCCGGCGAGCGGAGCGCCAAGCGCCACCGGTGGGCGCCGATCGACCGCCACCGCCGCCCCCGTATACGACAACCAGCTTTCCGGTACGGGCAGGTCGGGCGACGGCGCGATCGTCAATCGGTGGGCGACCGCCGACGGCACGTCGTCCGGTCCGGCGAGCGGGACGTCGAGCCAAACCACGCCCACCGACGCCGGCGGCAGGACCACGCTTGGCGTGTCCGGCGAGACCGCCAGCGACATCGCCGCCAGCAGCGGCTCGCCGGTCAGGCGCGCCAGGTCGGCGCCCGAATCGGCATCGCGCACCTCGACGACGCTCACGGTGACCGGCACGGGGATGGTGTTGGTCAACACCAATTCGTACACCAGGTGGACCTGGCCGTCGGTCCCAACGAACCAGTGGGGCGGCGACAGGACGTCGTCGAGCAGCGGGGTCAGCGCGCCGTCCACGAGCGGACCCGGCGTTCCCGATGCATCGTCCCGGGAATCGGCCGCCGGTTCGGGCGCCCAGGTGGACGGGTCCCGCACCGCGTCCACCACCTGCCGGATCGCCGCGATGACCACGTCCGGTTCGTCGCCGGGGATGAAATGCCCGCTTTCCTCGGCGACGACGAGCCGGGCGTCGGGCGTCAACGCCGCGAGTTCCTCCTGCAACGGTGGCCAGACCGCCTCCAGCGCGGCGGCCGGGTAGTCCGGCGGCCAGTCCCACGGGCGGCCGTGGGTGACGACGGCCAGCGGCATCGGGCGCAACGGGGCCGCCGCCGCGGCGTCGCGCATCTGGCCCGAGCTGGCGTCGATGTCGATCGATTCGATCGTCGCATCGGCGCCGTCCGCCGGCGCCTGCGCGAAGGTCGCCCATTGGGCGGGCGTCAGCACCTCCCGTATCCGGTCGTAGTAGTCCTCGTGCGCGGCATCGACGAGGACCATGCCCGCGACCTCGTCGGGGTAGGTGGACGCGTACAGGCGAGCGACGAGGCCGCCGAACGAATGGCCGGCGAAAACGAACGGGCCGGGGATGTCGGCCGCGGTGAGCAGGGCGTGCAGGTCGGCAACCATCGCGCGGGCATCCCGGGGCATGGGCGCCGGGTCGCTGCGGCCGCGTTGGCCGGGGTCCTCGCCGACCGTGCCCGGACGGTCGTAGGCGCAGACGCGCGTAAAGGCCGCGACCCCCGGCAGGACGGCCGTCCGTCCCGCTCCGGGGGTTGCGCTCGCTTCTGTCCAGGTGTCGGCGTCGTTGCCCGCGCCGGCTTCGAGGATGACCACGGGACCGCCCGATCCCCTGCACTCCAGCCAGAGTCGGCGGCCGTCGCCGATCTCGACCAACCCGGCGAAGTCACCGTTCGTCGCGACGGGCGACGCGGCGGGCGACGACGGGGACATGGACGCGGTTGAACCCGGGATTCCCGCCAACAAGGCAACCAGGACGAGGATGGGGACGAGGCGCACGGGCAACCACCCTTCCCGACCACGAACGCGAACCGCGCACCGGTGCGCATCGAGAAATCCACGCGCGATATGCCCACCATACATCCACCACTTTCGTTGTCAACCGCCATGGACGCCGCCGGTTGGCCGCACGTTGCCGTCCGCTGATCGCGGTCGCACGCGCAGCGCGAGACAGACGATCGCGGCAACATCAGGATGCGGTTAGCGGATTCCCGTATTTTTCATTCAGGGACCAGTTGTTTTCGCCACGCCTCGTTCGGACGCCGCGACGTCGGCATTGGCGGAATCGAATGGCGGGCAGGCGATCGCGACGCCGCGCTCGGTCACGAAGCGGCGGACAGTGTCCCCTCGGCGCGGGACCGGCGATGACCGCGTTCGGCGGTCGAACTCCAGCCCAATTGTGGACGTGCGGCCATCGCCCCGGCGTTCAATCGACAAAGGTCGGGCCACGGCATGCCGGAGGCCCCGACCGTGAGCGGCGGCTTCGTCATCTCGCGGGATCGCCTGCCGCCCTTTTTGTGCATGCGATGTCCATGTGGTAGTGTCCGCGCGGCCGGCCCGTTGCCGGCACGCCCGGCGTCCGACGCCGTATGTTCGAAGGGAGTCCCCGTCATGCCTGCGACGACGACGCGCCGCGCACGCCGGATGGACTCCGCCACCCCTTCCCGACTCCGCTAATTCCTTCGCCGCCGCTCGCCGCCTCCCGTCCGTGTTGACGGTTGCGCGTGGCCCGGGCGGCGCGAACCGGGACCGCAACGTCCCCCTCCCGTGTGCGCGAATCCGGACGACTCCGTGGGCATCCCCGCGGAGCCTCGACGCTGCCGCGCACCCGGGAGAGTCGCATTCGTGTCGTCTTCATTGCCGTCCCGCCGCCTGAACTGGCGGCTGATCGCCCGCATCCTCCGTCCATACCGGTGGCCGATGCTCGCGCTGGCGGGCATCCTCGCCGCCACCATTGCCATCCGGCTCGCGACCCCGCTGGTCACCGGCCGCTTCATCGACGCCGCCACGGGCGGCGCACCGATGGATGCGCTGGTCGGTCTCGCCGTGCTCGCCATCGCGCTGGCGTTCCTCGGGCAGGGCATCGCCGTCGCCGAAACATGGCTGGCCGAGAAGGTCGGCTGGGGCGCGACGAACGCCCTCCGGGAGACCCTTGCGGCCCACGTCCTCCACCTCGACGCATCGTTCCACCACGCCCACCGCCCCGGCGAACTCATCGAACGGGTGGACGGCGATGTGGGCACGCTGGCGCGCCTGTTCTCCCGCTTCGTCGTCTACGTCGTCGGCAACGTCCTGTTCGTCGCCGGCGTCCTCGTCCTCCTGTTCGCGCTGGACTGGCGCGTCGGGCTCGGCCTCTCCTGCTTCGTCGCGGCCGCCCTCGGCGTCATGCTGTGGCTGCGCGCCGTCGCCAGCCCGTTCTCCGCCGCCGAGCGGCAGGCCGCCGCCGACGTCTACGGCTTCCTCGGCGAGCACCTGTCCGGGCTGGAGGACATCCGCGCCAGCGATGCCCGCGCCTTCGTGCTGCGCCGCTACGCCGAACTGATGCGCGCATGGTTGTCCGTCCGCCTCGGCGCGCAGATGCGCGGCTACGGCATGGTCGCGGCCGGCAGCGGGTTCTTCGGCCTCAGCCTCGCCTTCGCCCTCGCCATCGGAGCGGTCCTGTTCCGCGAGGGCGAGATCACCATCGGGGCCGTCTTCCTGATCTTTCGCTACACCGACCTGCTCCGCCAGCCGACCGAGCAGATCCGCAACGAGATCCAGGATCTCCAGGTGGCGGGCGCCAGCCTCGGCCGCGTCGAGGACCTGCTGGCGCGCCGCTCCCGCCTCGTCGATGGGCCCGGCGACAGCCTGCCCGACGGCGCGCTCGCCCTCGACCTCGACCACGTCACCTTCGGCTACGAACCGGATTCCCCCGTGCTGCACGACGTGTCGCTCCACCTCGCGCCGGGCCGCGTGCTCGGCATCGTCGGGCGCACCGGGAGCGGGAAGACCACCCTCACCCGGCTCGTCCCGCGCTTCCACGACCCGGACGCCGGAACCGTGCGCCTCGGCGGGATCGACCTCCGCACCGTCGCCGTCGCCGCGGTCCGCTCCCGGATCGGCCTCGTCACGCAGGAGGCGCACCTGTTCCATGCCAGCCTCCGCGACAACCTGACCATGTTCGACGATGCGGTGCCGGACGCCCGCCTCGTCGCCGCGCTCGAATCGCTGGGCATGGGGCCGTGGCTGCGTGACGTGCCTGTCGGGCTCGACACCCCGCTGGCGGGAGGCGACGGGCTCTCCGCCGGGCAGGCGCAGGTGCTGGCCTGCGCCCGCATCCTCCTGCGCGATCCCGACGTCGTCATCCTCGACGAGCCCTCGGCAAAACTCGACCCCGCCACCGAACGGCTCGTCCACGACGCGTTCGCCCGCCTGCTCGCCGGCCGCACCGGCATCGTCGTCGCGCACCGGCTCTCCACCATCGCGCTCGCGGACGACGTCCTCGTCCTCGACCACGGGCGGATCGTCGAACACGGCCCGCGCGCCGCGCTCGCCGCCGACCCGGGATCGCGCTACGCCGCCCTGCTGCGCCTGTCCACCGCGGAGGTCCCCGCATGACGGCCATACCGACCTGGCGCTCCGTCGCCCGCATGAGCCGGTTCCTGGGTCGCTACAGCGTCGCGCATGCCCTCATCTGGGCCGTCATGAGCGCGTCCGCGCTGCTGCCGGCCCTGCTCGCCCGCGCCTTCTTCGACGCCCTCACCGGGGAGGCGCCCACCCGCCTCGGGATGCGCGACGTCGTCCTGCTGCTGGTCGCGCTGGCGATCGGGCAGGCCGCCCTCTGGATGCTCGGCGGATACGTCGAGATCGTGTTCCGCTTCCGCGCCGCCGCGCTGCTCCGCCGGAACCTGCTGGCGCGCCTGCTCGACCGCCCCGGTGCGCTTCCCCTGCCCTACGCCATCGGCGGCACGATCGCCCGCTTCCGCGACGATGTCGATGTGGCCGAGGACATCCTCGACTGGACCGACGAGATCGTCGGGCAAGGGCTGGTCGCCGCCATCGCGGTCGCCATCCTCCTGTCGGTCGATCCGTGGCTGACGCTGGCGGCGGTTCTTCCCCTCGTGGCCGTCGTCGCCGTCGCCCAGCGCGCCGCTGGCGCACTCGGCCGCGCCCGCGCCGCCAGCAGCGAAGCAGGCAGCGACGTCGCCGTCGCGCTTGGCGACATGCTCACCGCCGCCGAAACCGCGCGCGCCGCCGGGGCCGAGGATCGCGTCGTCGCCCACCTGCGCCGCCTCAACCGGCGCCGCCTTGCCTCCACCGTGCGGGACAGCGTCGCCACACAACTCATGAACGCGGTCACCGTCAACGTCTCCGGGTTCGGGGCCGGGGTCGTCATGCTGCTCGCGGCCAGCCGCCTCCGCGACGGCGCGCTGACCGTCGGCGACTTCGTCCTCTTCGTCGCCTACCTCGCCTACGTCACCGACGTCGTCGCCGAACTGGGCCGCTACCTCGCCCGGTACGCGCAGGCCGGCGTGGCCTATGACCGCCTGCGGGCGCTGGCGGGCGATCCGGCCGGCCTGACCCTCACCGCGCCCGCATCGCTGGACCTCGGCGGCCCGCTTCCGGACGCCGCCCCGCCGCGATCATCGATGCCAGATCCGCTCCGCGTCCTGACCGCGACGGGCCTCACCTACCGGCGGCCGGACAACGGGCGCGGCATCGCCGACATCGACCTGCGGCTGGAGCGCGGCACGCTCACCGTCGTCACCGGCCGCATCGGCGCGGGAAAGACGACCCTGTTGCGCGTGCTGCTCGGGCTGCTGCCGCGCGATGCCGGGGTCATCCGCTGGAACGGATTGTCCGTCGAAGACCCGTCCGCGTTCTTCACGCCGCCCCGCGCTGCCTACACGCCGCAAGCGCCGCGCCTGTTCAGCGATTCCCTGCGGCAGAACATCCTGCTCGGCCTGCCCGACGACCCGGCGCTGCTGGCGGGCGCGGTGCGCGGCGCGATGCTCGACCGCGACGTGGTCGGCTTCGCACTTGGGCTGGAGACGCCGGTCGGCACGCGCGGCGTCGCGCTCTCGGGCGGCCAGGTGCAACGCGCCGCCGTCGCCCGCATGCTCGCCCGCGAAGCCAACCTGCTCGTCATCGACGACGTCTCCAGCGCGCTGGACGTCGAAACCGAGCGCGAACTTTGGCAGCCCCTGCGCGAGCGCCCCGGCACGACGATCCTCGCCGTCTCCCACCGTCCCGCCGCGCTGCGCCTCGCCGATCGGATCATCGTGCTGGCGGAGGGCCGCGTCGTCGCCACCGGTTCGCTCGATCGACTCCTCGCCACGTCCCCCGAGATGCAGGCGCTCTGGCACGACATCGAGGCCGACGACGGACCTTGAGCCGCCCCACCCCCCGTCATCCCGAGCGTTCATCGTCATCCGCGAAACGCACCCGGGAAACGCCGGACCGCCATACCACCATCGCGCTCGGTACCGGAAGGAAATCGCTCCCACGCCTCCCCATCCGCCCCATCCATCGGGCAACCACGCGACCGCACCGCAATTCCGGCCGCGCGGCTGCTACCATGAACCTTCGGGCATTGGGAGCGCGCCCACGCGCGCAGGAAGGGTGAGCCGGGTGGGGGTCTACGACGAACGCCGCGTCAAGATCGTCGGCACGCTGGGCCCGGCCTCGTCCGGGCGGGACAAGTTGCGGGCGCTGATGCTCGCCGGACTCGACGTCTGCCGGATCAACACCGCCCACGGCACCCCCGACGACCGGGCGCGGTTGATCGAGGACGTGCGCGCCGTTTCCGGCGAAATCGGCAAACTGGTGCCGATCCTGCTCGACCTGCGTGGGCTCAAGATCCGCACCGGGCCGCTCGCCGCCGAGAAGGTGCCGGTCGCCCGCGGCAGCACCATCGAAATCGTCAACACCCCGGAGCCGACCACCGCCGAGCGCGTCGGCATCGACTTCCCGGCGCTGTTCGACGTCATCGCGCCGGGTTCCCGCATTCTCATCTCCGACGGGCTGATCGAACTGCTGGTCGAGGAGATCCGCAGCGGCGTCGCCATCGGCCGCGTCGGGCGGGGCGGGCTGCTGCTCGGCCGGCAGGGCGTCACCCTGCCCGGCGCGCCGATCAAGGGCGGCGCGCTGACCGAGGTGGACCGCGCCGACCTCGAGCACGGCGTCTCCCACGGGGTCGATTTCGTCGGCCTCTCGTTCGTCGCCGACGCCACCGACCTCAAGCTGGCGCGGCAGGTCGCCTCGTGGGGCGGCGGCACCATGCCCGGCCTCATCGCCAAGATCGAGCGCCCGGAAGCCCTCGGCACCGTCGAGGAGATCGCCGCCGTCGCCGACGGCCTGATGGTGGCCCGCGGAGACCTCGGCGTGCAGATGGACGCCGAAAAGGTGCCCCGCGCCCAGAAGGAGATCATTCGCGTCGCCAACGAGCGCGCGGTGCCGGTCATCACCGCCACCCAGATGCTGGAATCGATGATCACCCAACCCGTCGCCACCCGCGCCGAAACCAGCGACGTCGCCAACGCCGTTTGGGACGGCACCGACGCCGTGATGCTCTCGGCCGAGATGGCGGTCGGCGCCTACCCCGTCGAAGCGGTGCAGACGATGGGCCGCATCATCCGCGAGGCGGAGCGGGACGGGCCGGTGCGGACCGACGCCGCCTCGATGCCGCTGCCCGGTCTGACCGAACCCAGCCTCGTGCTGGCCGACTCCATCGCCCGCGCCGTGCGCGAACTGTCCGAGTCCGGCCCGGTCGAGCACCTCGCCGTCTTCACCCTCACCGGGGCCTCGGTCCGCCGCGTCGCCAAGTACCGGCCGAAGCCACACATCATCGGCATCGCCGCCGACGAGGACGTGGCCCGCCGCCTCAACCTCGTCTGGGGCGTGCGCGCCACCGTCGTGCCGCTGGAAGACGACCCGGACCACCTGTTCCGCATCGCCGGCCGCCAGATCATCGAGCAGGGGTTCGCCGGCGAAGGGGAATACGCCCTGATCGTCGGCTCCCTGCCGATGACCCGCGTCTCTGGCCGCACCAACATGCTCCACGTCCGCCCGATCGGGACGTAGCGGCCGAGCGCCGAGCGCCGAGTGCCGAGTGCCGAGTGCCGAGTGCCGAGTGCCGAAAATGGTAGGCCACTAGGCGGCGCGCACCGTTCGTGCTTGCCGACCCGCCGACTCGCCGACTTCGTCCACTCGGCACGCGGCACGTCGTCGCCTAACCGGGCCAGTTCCCGCCGTCCACGTTCAGGCACTGCTGGGTGATGTAATCCGAATCGCTGGAGGCGAGGAAGACCGCCGCGCCGGTGACGTCCTCCGGCTGCTCGATGCGCCCGAGCGGGATGGACTTGATGAACGTCCGCTTCGGCTCGCCGATCTCCATGTCCAGCAGCTTCGCGAACTGCTTGTCCACCTCATCCCAGAACGGCGTATCGACGATGCCCGGCGCGATCGCGTTGACGTTGATCTTGTGCGGCGCCAGCGCGAGGGCCATCGACTGATTCATCGAGATCACGCACGCCTTGCTCGCGCAGTAGGCCAGCACCAGCGCCTCGCCGCGTCGCCCGGCCTGCGAGGCGAGGTTGACGATCTTGCCGCCCCGTCCCTGCTCGATCATCACCCGCGCGGCGACCTGCGAGCACCAGAGCAGCCCCTTGCAGTTGACGTCGAACATGAAATCCCAGTCGGCCTCGGTCGTTTCCAGGAAGGGGATGATCTTGCCGACGCCGGCGTTGTTGACGAGGATGTCCAGCCCGCCGAAGCGATCGACCGCCGCCTGCACCATCGCCTGGACCTGCGCCTGGTCGCGCACGTCCACCTGCACCGCGGTCGCCTGCCCGCCCTGGCTCTCGATCTCCGCCGCCGCAGCCTCCGCCCCGCCGAGGTTCATGTCGGCGACGACGACCTTCGCCCCTTCCGCCGCGTACCGCCGCGCGATCGCCTTGCCCATCCCCGACGCAGCGCCGGTCACGATGGCGACCTTGCCTTCGAGCTTCATCGCGTCCTCCCTGCTTCATTGACTGATCGCGGCCGGATCGTCCGGACCGCCGGCTGTCGATTGCGAACGGCCCCGCCCACGGACCCGGCCCTAAAGGACCGGGCTAACGAGGAAAGCACCCTGAAGGGCGCTCCGGATGCGCGGCTGCGTCAGGGCCCTTCAGGGTCCTTTGTCTCCTCAGCCCGGTCCCTTTAGGGCCGGGTTCGCCGGGTTCGCCGGGTCCTCCGGAACCGTTCCGAGGCACATCCCCTACCCCACCCGGTACCGATCGATCGTCGCCTGGTTCAGCGTCACCCCCAGCCCCGGCCGCTCCGGCAACCGGACCTTGCCGTCCGGCCCCGGCGCGATCGATTCCTCGAACAACTCGGTTCGCAGCGGGTTCGGGTTCTGGTCGAACTCCAGCAGGCTCCCGTTCGGGATGCCGGCGATGAAGTGCATGTTGGCGATCGCCGCCACCGCCGACGAGAAGACGTGCGGGATCACCGGCAACCGGTGCGCCTCTGCCAGCGCCGCCACCTTGCGGCTGGCCGTGATGCCGCCGGTCCAGATCACGTCGGGCTGCACGATGTCCACCGCCCGCCGCTCGATCAGGTCGCGGAACCCGCCCAACCCGGTCTCGGACTCGTAGCCCGACACCGGCACCGTGAGCGCATGGGCGACCTCGGCGCTGCCGGTGACGTCGTCGGTGGCAACCGGTTCCTCCAGCCAATGGATGTCCTGGTCCGCCACCCGTTCCATGAAGGCCAGCGTCACCGCTGGGGTCCAGGCGTTGTTCGCGTCGATCGCTAGCTTGAACTCCGGCCCGACCGCCGCCCGCACCGCTCGCACCCGCTCGACGTCCTCCTCCAGCGTGGCGAGGGCGTAGTCGCTCGCCCACATGTCGTGCAGCGGGTTCGAGAAAACATCCGGGTTGCGCCCGACTTTCATCTTGCCGAAGCGGAATCCGCGCTCGGCGTACCCGGCGAACTCGGCCGCAACCTCGGGCACGCCCTTGTTGCCGGCGTAGAACCCGGCCGAGGCGTAGCAGTCGAGCGTGTCCCGGTAGCCGCCGAGCAGTTTCCAGAGCGGAGTCTTCGTCGCCTGACCCACGATGTCCCAGAGGGCGATGTCCACCCCGGACATCGCCATCGGCAGCATCCCGCGCTGGCCGCGCTGGTGGGAGCGCCAGGCCATCTTCGCCCACAGCTTCTCGATCCGGAACGGGTCCTCGCCCACGAGGCTCGGCTTCAGGTCGTTCAGCACGATGGCGCTCATGCTCGCCAGCGAGCCGCCGTAGGCCGCGCTCTCGCCGATGCCGACGATGCCCTCGTCCGTATGGACGCGCACCAGCAGCAACCCGCGTTCGGGCATGTAGTGGACCGCGTCGGCCATCGCCACGTCCATGACGTAGCGCAGCTCCAGCGTCTCGACTTCCGTAATCCGCACGATGGCTCCTCCGGGATGTGACGAGACGTAGGACGTGGGACGTGACTGCGTGCTGCGTGGACGACGAAGCGCCGTGCGCCCGGCACGTCAACTCCTCGACTCCTCGCCTTCTCGACTCCTCGACTCGCGTCTCACGTCGCCCGCGACGACGACCGGCCGCGGCGCGAACCCGAGCGCCAGCGAGATTTCGAGGCCCGCCGCGACGAGCCGCCGGCCGAGCCGCTCCTCGTGGGGCAGTACGCGCGCGGTCGGCCCGGCGATGCTGACCGCCGCCACCTGGCGGCCGGTGTGGTCGCGCACCGGGGCCGCGATGCAGGTCAGGCCGTCCTCGATCTCCTCGCGGTCCACCGCGTAGCCGAGCAGGCGCACCCGCGCCAGTTCCTCCCAGAGCGCGGGCAGGTCGGTGATCGTGTGGCGGGTGAAGGCCGGCATGCCGTGCCGCTCGACGATCGCCCGGGCGTCGTCCGCCGCCATGTTGGCGAGGAACGTCTTGCCGAGCGCGGTGCTGTGCGCCGGCCGGCGGCTACCCAGCATGGCCGTGGTGCGGATGGCGAAGCGGCCCTCCTTTTTCATCACGTAGACGACGCTGCCTTCGTCGAGCACCGCGAGGAAGACCGATTCGCCGGTCTCGGCCACCAACGCCGCCAGCGTCGGCGGCGCGGCCGCGGTCAGGTCCAGCGAGGCCAGCGCAGCCAGTCCGAGTTGGACTGCCCCGGCCCCGATCGCGTAGCGGCCGGTCTCCTCGTCGTGCTGGGCGAACCCGGCGCGCACCAGCGCGTCGAGCAAGCGGTACACCGTGCTCGGGCTGAACCCGAGGTCGGTCCCTAGGGCGCGGACGCCGTGCCACCCCGGGTTGTGGGCAAGGTGGCGGAGCAGCGACAGCGCGCGATCGACGCTGGATTGCGGCTCGATGGGCCTACCCTCCGCGCAATGAAACATCGTTCCGATTTTGCGACCAAGACCGGGACATGTCAACCATGTCGGACGCCCGGCTAACGGTCGGCGGCCGTCTCTTCCCATTGAGTCGGTGCGGTGAACGGCTTGACGAGACTCCAAAGCCCGCTAGAATCGGAACGACGTTCCAGAAGCGTCGCGGGGCATTCCGGGCGGCGATTGCGCGCCACGGGATCGCGCGGGGCGGGAACCGTCTCACCCCCACGGGGCGTCCGTCGCCGGGCGCCCGACGGCGGGCGGCGCGAGGGCGCGGCCGTCCCGCTCGCGAAGGAGTCCGGTGTGAAGATCTGGACCAGGTCCGCGGATCGTCGTTCCATCCTGCGGCTCGGCGCGGCCGGCGCCGGCGTCCTCGCCGCCGGTCGCTACGCGCGCGGCACGGCCTTCGCCGCCCCGCCGCCGCTGGAGCAGAAGGACACCTACACCATCGGCTTCGCGCAGGTCGGTTCGAACAACCCGTGGCGGCTGGGCGAATCCAAGTCGATGCAGGACGAGGCCGCCGCCCGCGGTTACACGCTGGTCGAGACCAACGCCAACGAGGACACCGCCAAGCAGATCGCCGACGTCAAGTCGCTGATCGCCCAGCAGGTCGATATCCTCATCTTCCCGCCGCGCGAATCGCAGGCGCTGGCCCCGGTGGTGCTGGAAGCCAAGAACGCCGGCATCCCGGTCATCCTGATCGACCGCGACGTCGATCACTCCATCGCCAAGCCGGGCGAGGACTACATCACCTTCATCGGCTCCGACTTCGTCGATCAGGGCCGCCGCGCCGCCGAATGGCTGGTCGAGGCGACCGGCGGCGAAGCCAAGATCATCATCCTCGAAGGCACCACCGGCTCCGACCCGGCCATCGACCGCCAGGCCGGTTTCGTCGATTACCTCGCCGGCTCCTTCCGCGGCACCCCGACCCCGGACGGCGCGTTCTCCGGCATGGAAGTCATCGCCTCCCAGACAGGCGACTTCCAGCGCGACATCGGCCGCGAGGTCATGCAGACCCTGCTGCAATCGCACCCGGACGTCACCGCCGTCTACGCCCACAACGACGAGATGGCCATCGGCGCCATCGCCGCGCTCCAGGAAGCCGGCCGTACCCCGGGCGAGGACGTCATCCTCATCTCGATCGACGGCTCCAACGCCGCCCTCGACGCCATCGTCGATGGCACCCTAGGCGCGTCGGTCGAGTCCTCGCCGTTCTTCGGCCCGATCTCCTTCGACACGATGGAGCAGTACATCGCCGGCGAGGACATCCCCGACTGGGTGAAGGTCGAGGACCGCTTCTTCGACGAGTCCAACGCCGCCGAACTCCAGGGCCAGCAGTTCTAGGTCGCCGTCGGGCGCGGCCGCCGGTACCC
>JAFAEX010000154.1 GCA_023423795.1 Chloroflexota bacterium
CGCTGCTGCCGATCGCGCGCAACGAGGAACTGGCGCTGCTGCTGTTGTTCGTGGCGGTCGCCGCCTTCTTCCTCGTCTTCGCGCCGGCCTCGCGTACGCCGAGCACGTTCCTCGACCTGCTGCGCGACTCGTCCCCGAACCTGATCGCAGCGATCGGGCTGACGCTGTTGCTGCTCTCGGGCGAGTTCGACCTGAGCATCGGCTCGATGCTGGCCTTCACCGGCGTGGCGACGGTCTGGGCGTTCAACGCCACCGACAGCATGTGGCTGGGCATCGTCGCGGGGTTACTGACCGGGCCGCTGGTCGGCTCGATCAACGGCTACCTCGTCTGCGTGCAGGGCATGAACTCGTTGATGACCACGCTGGGGTCGATGTTCGCCCTGCGCGGGTTCGTCTACGTCTGGACCAACAAGACGCCGGTGGTCGATGAAAACCGGTTCACGGCGTTCACGTCCTTCTACCAGTCGAGCCTGCTCGGGGTGCCGCTGCCGGGCATCCTCGCGATCGTGCTGATCGCGCTGGCGTGGCTGATGGTGACGCGGACCGAGTTCGGCCGGAACATCTACGCCATCGGCGGCAACCCGACGGCGGCGCGCGTTTCCGGCATCCGGGTGGACCGCAACCGGTTCCTGCTGTTCGTGCTGTCTGGCACGACGGCGGCGATCGCCGGGCTGCTGGTCGCGTCGCAAACGGGCACCGGCTACTTCGACGCCGGGGTGCAGGGGTTCGAACTGATCGTGATCGCGGCGGCGGTCCTCGGCGGGGTGAGCCTGTCCGGCGGGCAGGGCAACCTGCTGAGTGCGATGCTCGGCGTGCTGATCCTCGGCCTCACCGCCAAGGGGCTGCGGCTGATGGGGCTGCACACCACCCAGCAACTGATCGTCACCGGCGCGGTGATGCTGCTCGCCGTCTACCTCCACGGGGTACGGCGACGGCTGCTGGTCGAGAGCCGGTCCTGGGACGCCTGACGCCAACTCGCGAGGAGGGAGATGCCGGTGGCGAAGCCTGCGTGCCGGGTCGAGGAGGTCGCGCTCGGGCGCGGCGTGACCGGGCTGGTGCTGGAAAACGACGCGATCGCGGCCACGGTGCTGCCGGGCAAGGGCGGCGACATCACCTCGCTGGTGGCGAAACCCGAGGGGATCGACGTCCTCTGGCGCAGCCCGTGGGGCCTGCTGCCGCAGAACGCCGGGGTGGCGACGGCGACCGATTCGCAGGTCGCCTGGATGGACGCCTACCAGGGCGGGTGGCAGGAGATCTTCCCGTCCGGCGGCGGACCCTGCCGGCACAAGGGCGTCGAACTGAATTTTCACGGGGAAGCATCCACCTCGGCGTGGGATGTCGAGATTGTCCAAGGCGAAGGCGACGCGGCGGAGGTGCGGTTGTCGGTCCGGTTGCGGCGCAGCCCCTTCCGGATCGAGCGGACGATGCGCGTCGAGGCGGGCAGGGCGGCGCTGCTGATCCGGGAGCGGATCACTAACGAGGGCGGCGAGCCGATGGAGTTCATGTGGGGCCACCACCCCGCCTACGGTGCGCCGTTCCTCTCCGGCGCCTGCCGGATCGAGACGAACGCGCACTCGATCCGCGCCGACGACGGGCTGGACGGGCCGCACAACCCGCTCACCCCGGACGCGCAGTACGCCTGGCCGAACGCGGAGCGGAACGGGCAGGCGATCGATCTGTCCCGCGTGCCGGCGGAGGGCGGCGAACCGCGCCACGCATTGGCCTACCTCGGGGATTTCGCGGGCGACCACGGCTGGTACGCCATCACCAACCCCGACCTAGGGCTGGCGGTCGGGCTGGCATGGCCGACGATCGTCTTCCCCTTCGCCTGGTTCTGGCAGGAGATGGGCGCGACCTCCGGCTACCCGTGGTACCGCGGGGTCTACGTGATGGCGATCGAACCGTTCACCTCCTGGCCGGGGCAGGGATTGACGGCGGTGATGGAGAAATCCGGCACCCACCGCGCGCTCGGTCCCGGCGAGACGATCGAGGCGGACCTGGCAGCGGTGCTGCACCGGGGCACGAGCGGCGTCGCCGACATCGCCCTCGACGGGACGGTGACGGAGCGCGGGCAGGAGGAGCCGAAGTGAGCGACCGGAACGGGCTGCCGGCCGACCGCCCACGATTGATGGAACTGGACGACTTCGAATCGTTCGCCGACGGGCTGGACCACCCGGAAGGGGTCGCCTGCGGCCCGGACGGCACGATCTGGGCGGGCGGTGAGGCCGGGCAGGTCTACCGCGTCTCGCCGGATGGCGCGGTCGAGGAGGTGGCCAACACCGGCGGGTTCGTTCTCGGGATGTGCCACGACGCGGCCGGGCGCATCTACGCCTGCGACAACGGGCGGCACGAGGTGGTCCGAGTCGGGCTGGACTGGTCGGTGGAGACCTACAGCGCGGGCGCGCCGGACCGCCCGATGCGGACGCCGAACTATCCGGTGTTCGACGCCGACGGCAATCTCTACGTCTCCGACTCCGGCAGTTGGCAGGGCGACGACGGCTGCGTCTTCGTGGTCCGCCCCGGCGGCGCGACGGAGGTGCTGACGACGGAAGCGAGCGCGTTCCCGAACGGGATGGCGCTGGACCCGGCCGGCGAACAACTCTACGTCGTGCTCTCGCTGCTGCCCGGCGTGGTGGCGGTCGATCTGCGGCCGGGCGGCGGGCTGCGGGTCGAGACCGTAGTGGAGATGCCGCACACCGTGCCGGACGGGTTGGCGTTCGACGCCGAAGGCAACCTCTTCATCTCCTGCTACTCCCCCAGCGCGATCTACCGGCTGACGCCAGACGGCGACCTCGCCCTGGTGGCGGAGGACTGGCAATCGACGCTGCTGGCCGCGCCAACCAACATCGCGTTCTGCGGCCCGGAGCGAAAGTCGCTTGTCGTCGCCAGCCTCGCCCGCTGGCACCTGGCGCGGGCCGAGATGGCCGTCGCCGGGCATCCGCTGCACTACCCCGCGCTGCCGTAGCGGCGGCACGCGATTGCTGGATCACATCGGGAGGGAACCCAGCACGATGGATCGGAACAGGCGGTTCGTTGACAAGGTCGTGATCGTTACCGGCGGCGGCAGCGGGCTCGGCCGGGCCGGCGCGATCGCGTTCGCCCGCGAGGGCGGCGCGGTGGTCATCGCCGACGCCAACGAGGCCGGGGCGCGGGCAACCGCCGACGCCATCACCGAGGCGGGCGGGCGGGCGCTGGCCGTCCGCTGCGACGTGCGGGACCCGGAACAGGTGCGGGACGCCGTCGCCGCCGCGGTGGACGCCTTCGGCGGGGTGGACGTGCTCTACAACAGCGCCGGCGTCGTCCGCTACGGCACGGTCGAGGAACTGACGCTCGAAGACTGGGAGTTCCAGGTCGGGATCAACCTCACCGGGTCGTTCCTGACCTGCAAGTACGCGATCCCGGAGATGCGCAAGCGCGGCGGCGGCGCGATCGTCAACACGGCCTCGGTGCAGGCGTTCGCCTCGCAGAAGACGGTGGCGGCGTATGCGGCGTCGAAGGGCGGCGTTGTGAGTTTCACGACGACGGTCGCGCTGGACCACGCCAGCGAGAACATCCGCTGCACGTGCATCGCGCCCGGCTCGATCCGCACGGCGATGCTGGAGGACGCCGCCAACACCTTCGGCTCGGACGACCCGGAAGCGGCGATCCGCGAATGGGGCCGTCTGCACCCGCTGGGCCGGGTCGGGACGGCGGAAGAGGTCGCCAACCTCGTGCTCTTCCTCGCCAGCGACGAGGCCGCTTTCTGCACCGGCGGTTGTTATCGCGTCGATGGCGGGCTGCTATCGCCGCTGTTCAACGGATGACGAGTCGAGAAGTCGAGAAGTCGAGAAGTCGCGATTCGGCACCCGACCACCACCCGCCACACGTAGCACGTAGCACGTAGCACGTAGCACCGGATCGTTACAGGAGACGCCAGAAAACATGGCCGGACCGCTCACGGGACTCGTCGTCGCGGACTTCACGCAACTCGCGCAGGGGCCGTTCGCCACGCAAATGCTGGGCGACCTCGGGGCCGAGATCGTCAAGATCGAGCCGCCCAAGGGCGACTGGATGCGCCATTGGAGCATGGCGAACCTGTATGTGGGCGGCGAAGGGGCGTCGTTCCTCTCCTTCAACCGCAACAAGCGCAGCCTGACGCTCGACCTGAAGAACCCGGCCGGCGTGGAGGCGGCGCTGCGATTGTGCGACCGCGCCGACGTGGTGATCGAGAACTTCCGGCCGGGCGTGATGGAGCGGCTCGGGCTCGGGTACGAGACGCTGGCCGAACGCAACCCGCGGCTGGTCTACTGCGCTTCCTCCGGCTGGGGCCAGGACGGGCCGTACGTGAAGCGGCCGGGGCAGGACCTGCTGGTTCAAGCCGTCGCGGGCGTCGGCTGGCTGAACGGCGACGCCGACGAGCCGCCGCGCGGGGTCGCCGTCGGGCTGGCCGATTTCACCGCCGGGTTCCACATCGTCTACGGCGTACTGGCGGCGCTCTACGCCCGGGAGCACACCGGGCGCGGCCAACGGGTGGACGTCAACCTGCTCAACTCGATCATGAACCTCCACATCCAGGAACTGAGCCTCTACCTGAACGGGGCCGGGCTGCCGGAGCGCAGCCGAAGCGGCATCCCCGGCGCGTACCTCGGCGCGCCCTACGGGTTCTACGAGACGAAGGACGGCTACATCGCCATCGCGATGAACCGGGTGGACAAACTCGCCCGGCTGGTCGGCGTGCCGGGGTACGAGGACCGCCCGGAATCGCAGATCATGGAGGGCCGGGACGAGGTCCGGGCCGATTTCCAGCGCGGCTTCCTCCAGAAGACGACGCAGGAGTGGCTCGACATCCTCCTGCCCGAGGACATCTGGTGCGCGCAAGTCAACGACTTCGCGGGCGTGGAGCACGACCCGCAGGTGGCGGCCAACGAGATGATCGTCGCGTGGGAGCACCCGACGGCGGGCACGGTGCGCGGCGTCGGCATCCCGGTCAAGTATTCGGAGACGCCCGGCGCGGTCGAGCGGCCGGCGCCCCTGCTCGGGCAGCACACCGAGGAGTTGCTCCGCGAGTTCGCCGGCTACTCCGACGAGGAGATCGCCGACCTGCGGCAGGCGGGAGCGCTCGGGCGGTGAGCGAGACGATCCACTCCCCCACGAATCGTCCGCTGTTCGGCTCGCTCGACGATCTGGCCGCGCTCGTGCCCTCGGGCTGCCGGATCGGCTTCGGCGGGTTCCACTTTTCGCGCCTGCCGATCGCGCTGGTGCGGGCGGTCATCGCCGCGGGCGCCCGTGCCCTCGACTACGTGAGTTGGGGCGGCGGGCTGGCGCTGGAGATGCTGCTGGAGGCGGACGCGGTCCGCTCGCTGGCGCTGTGCTTCGACAACCTCGACGTGTTCGGGCTCGCGCCGCGCTTCCGGGCGGCGGTGGAAAGCGGGCGCGTGCCGGTGCAGGACTGGACCGCGCTGGGCATGATCCAGGGGTTTCAGGCGGCGCGCGACGGCGTGCCGTCGCTGGCCTTCCCTCCCCCGCTCGGCTCCGAGATCGTGGCGCGGTCGGGGTTCGCGCGCCTCCATGCCGACCCGCTGACGGGTCGGGAGGTGGCGTCCGTTCCGGCACTGCCGCTGGACGTCTTCCTGCTGCACGCCCAGCGGGCCGACGCGGACGGCAACGTCGAGATCCGGGGTGCACGCGGGCTGGATACCAGTTGCGTCTTCGCGGCGAAGCGGGTGCTGGTGACGGTCGAGGAGACCGTGCCGGCGGGCGTGCTCGGACGGGATGCCGCACCGCACGCCTTCGTGCTGCCGCGCTCCTTCGTGACGGCCATCGCGGAAGCGCCGTTCGGGGCGTGGCCGACCGCCTGTCTTCCCGCCTATCCGACCGATTACGCGGCCCTGCGCGAACTGCTGGCCACCGAGCGGCTGGCCGTTTCCACGCCGACGCCGGAACGCCGGCAATGGCTGGGCGCGGCGGCGGCGATCCCGGCCGAACGGGTAACGGGAGCGGCGCTGCGGATCGCGGCGGACCCGGCAGCGCATGGCGATGCCCCGGCGACCCCGGCCGAGGTGATGATCGGCTGGATCGCCTCGACCATCGACGACGACAGCATCTGCTCGGTCGGCTCGGTGTCGCCGCTGGCGACGGTCGCCTACCTGCTCGCCAAACGGACGCACGCGCCGAACCTGGTGCTGATGACCTCCAACGGCGGCCTGATCGACGTGGCCGGGCGGCCGATGGCGCTCGCGCTCGCCGAATCGCTCGACCAGCAGACGGCGGCGACCCACTGCGGTGGAGACGACAGTTACCGTTGGTACTACCAGCGCGGGCGGGTGACGCACGAGGTCGTCAGCGCGGCGCAGGTCGATCGGCGCGGCGCGACCAACACGGTCGAGGTGACGTCGCCGAGCGGCCGCCGGATTCGGCTGCCGGGGCAGGGCGGGATGGCCGACGTGGCCAACATGCACCGGCACCTCATCCTCTACCTGCCGCGCCACTCGCCGCTGGCGCTGGTCGAGCGCGTCGAATACGCCTCGGCCGCGCGGGGTCTGCTGACGGCGGATCAACGGATCGCGGCGGGTTACCAGCCGGGCGAGGTGCTGCTGGTGACGAACCTCGGCGTCTTCCGGATGGACCACGACGACCGCGAACTGGTGCTGGAATCGCTGCAGCCCGGCGTGACGCTGGACGAGGTGCGGGAGGCGACGGGGTTCGAGGTGCGCGTGTCGCCGTCGCTGGCGGAAACGCCGACACCGGATGCGGCAACGCTGCGGCTGATCCGCGAGGAGATCGACCCGCTCGGGATGCGCGACCTGGAATTCGTCGCGGGCCGGGAGCGCGGACCGCTGCTGGACCGGATCATCGCCGCCGAGGAACGGGCGATCGACGCACTGCTGGCGGGGTGAGGCGGCGGGCGCGTCGTTGCTCATCGGGGTTGGCCGTTACCACCGGCCGCGCCGCGCGCGGCATCGATGCCGAGGGATGCAGGGAGGGACGAATGGCGGGGATCGAACTGCGGGGCGTGAGTTGGGACCACCCCCGGGGCCACGACTGCATGGTGGCGACGGCCGCGGCGTACCGCGCCGTTGCGCCGGAGGTCACGATCCGCTGGCAAACGCGCAGCCTGCAGGATTTCGCCGACTTCCCGATCCAGAAACTGGCCGAGACCTACGACCTGCTGATCATCGACCACCCCTTCGTGGGGTTCGGCGCGTCCGACGGCTGTCTGCTGCCGCTGGACGAGGTCCTGGCCCCGGAGGTGCTGGCCGAGCAGGAGGCGGGCAGCGTCGGGCCGAGCCACCGCTCCTACGCGTACGGCGGCAAACAGTGGGCGCTGGCGAACGACGCCGCCGGGCACGTATCGGCATACCGTCCGGATCTGCTGGAAGAACTCGGCGGCCACCCGCGAACGTGGGACGACGTGCTGCGGCTGGCCGAGGCGCGGACGACGGAGGAACGGGCGCGGGTCGGCGTTCCGCTGATCCCGGTCGATGCCTTGATGACCTTCCTCAGCATCTGCGCGGCGTACGACACGCCGGCCTTTTCCGAACCGGATCGCGTTGTGGATCGAGCGGCAGGGCGGCACGCGCTCGGGATGCTGGGCGCGCTGGCCCGAGCGGCGCACCCGCGTTCGCTGGAGCTGAACCCGCCGCGGATGCTCGATCTCGCGGCGGAGTCGGACGACGTCGCCTACATCCCGTCGCTGTTCGGGTACTCGAACTACGCGCGGCCGGGGTTCCGGCGCAACCTCGTTCGCTTCGGGGGTATTCCCGTCGGCGCCGGTGATGAGCCACACGGCGGGATTCTGGGAGGCGCTGGCATCGCGGTATCCAGCCGCACGAAGCACCCGGAAGAGGCGGTGGCCTACGCGGCGTTCGTGGTCAGCCCGGAGGTGCAGCGCGGGGTCTATTTCGCCAGCGGCGGGCAACCGGGGCACCGCGCGGCCTGGGAGGATGCGGCGGTCAACGCGGCGTCGGCAAACTTCTTCGCGGATACGTTGCCTCCCCTCGACCGGGCCTACCTGCGCCCGCGCTACGACGGGTTCATGGCCGTGCAGGAGGAAGCCGGCGAAGCGATCCACGCCTGGTTGCGCGACGGCGGAACCGACCCCGACGCGCTGCTGGACCGACTCGACGCCCGGTACCGGGAAAGCGAACCGGCGGGGAAGGAATAGGCGCGGTCCGGCAACGACTGCCAGCCACGCCCGCCCCGCGGACGACGGCGGATGCGTCACTGTCGCGGACACCGGGCCAGACGCGGTCCACTTGATGGCGATTGCCTGTTTGATCCGGGTATCGGCCCGGCGGGCGCGATGACGGCGGTTGCCTATGTGATCTGGACGCCGGCCCATGGGCGGGCGAGATGAATCGCGCACCTACAGCGGGCGGGGCGGTCGCGGGTTGTAGGGGCGCGATGCATCC
>JAFAEX010000231.1 GCA_023423795.1 Chloroflexota bacterium
CATCCCGAGCCTGTCGTGGGAGCCCGCGATCGAGTCGAAGAGTCGAGAGCGACGAGGTCCCTCGACAGGCTCGGGATGACGATGGGGAGGCGCTGACGGGATGGGTGCGCCGGTTGGTGGGGCGCCGCACGTAACACCCAGCACCCAGCACCTCGTCAGGCGGCGAGGGTGCGCAGGAGGCGGATGAGGTCGGGTTTGTGCTCGAAGCCGATTCCGGGCGATTGGGGGAGGGCGACGTAACCATCCTCCACCGGGAGGTCGTCGGCGAAGCCGCCGAAGGGCTGGAAGATGCCGGGGTAGGACTCGTTGCCGCCGAGGCCGAGCCCGGCGGCCATGTTGAGCGACATCTGGTGGCCGCCGTGGGGGACGACGCGGCGGGGGGACCAGCCGAGGTCGGCCATGACGTCCAGCGTGCGCAGGTATTCGGGGAGGCCGTAGGAGAGCGCGCAATCGAACTGGAGCACGTCGCGGTCCGGACGCATCCCGCCGTAGCGCAACAGGTTGCGGGCGTCCGGCATGGAGAAGAGGTTCTCGCCGGTCGCCAGCGGCAGCGGGTAGTGGGCGGCCAGCTCAACCTGGAGCTGGTAATCGAGCGGGTCGCCGGCCTCCTCGTACCAGCGCAGGTTGTACGGCGCGAGGGCGTCGGCGTAGGCGAGCGCGGTGGGGAGGTCGAAGCGGCCGTTGGCGTCCACCGCGAGGTGCTCGCCGGAGCCGACGACCGCCAGTACGGCCTCGACGCGGCGCAAGTCCTCGTCCAGCGGTGCGCCGCCGATCTTCATCTTGACGTCGGCGTAGCCCATATCCAAATAGGAGCGCATCTCGTCCTGGAGCGCGGTCAGGTCCTTGCCGGGCTGGTAGTAGCCGCCGGCGGCGTAGACCCAGACGCGGTCGTCGGCGACGCCGTCGTGGTAGCGGTCGGCGAGGAGTTTCCAGAGGGGGACGCCGGCGATCTTGGCGGTCGCGTCCCAGAGGGCCATGTCGAGCGTGCCGACGGCGACCGAGCGCTCGCCGTGGCCGCCGGGTTTTTCGCCGGTCATCATCACGGCCCAGCAGCGGTGGGGGTCGATGGTCGATTCGTCCTCGGCGAGGAGCGCGGCGGGCGGGGCCTCCAGCAGGCGGGGGATGAAGCGGTCCCGCAGGAGGCCCTGCGGGGCGTAGCGGCCGTTGGAATTGAAACCGTAGCCGACGACGGGGCGGCCGTCGCGCACCACGTCGGTGACGACGGCGACGACGGAGACGGTCATCTTGTTGAAGTCGATGTAGGCGTTGCGGATGGAGGACGCGATCGGGGCGGTGGTTTCGCGGATCTCGGTGATGCGCACGCGGCGGCTCCCGGTCGTCTGGTCGCGGCTGGTCGCTGGTGCCGGGATGGTAGACGAGGAGCGGGGTGGGCGCGGGGCGTGTTGGGGAGCGAGCCTGGAGGAGCGCGGGAAGCCCGGGACTCAATCCGCCGGGCTGAGGCGATAAAGGACGCTGAAGCGCCCTGACGACGAGGAGGCGTGTTCGGAGCGCCCTTCAGGGTGCTTTCCTCCTCATCCCGGCCCTGAAGGACCGGGACGTGCGGCTTCCGATACTAACGCCCGCCACGCGGCGACCGTGCCCTCAGGGGCGATGGAGGCGGAGCCGAGGGCGAACAGCCCGGTGTTGGCCAAGACGTCGCGGGCCGGGCAGGCGACGACGGGCTGCGTTCCGCGCGGGAGGAAGGCGAGCATCTCCTGTTCCAGCGACGTATGGAACCCGCCGACGGTCGGCACGCCGCCGTCGCGCAGGGCCACCGCGAGGTCGTAAGCGCGCACGACCAGCGGCCCCGGGCAGCGGCGGGAGCAGAAGAGGGCGAGCAGGGGGTGCGCGAAGGCGGCATCGGCGTTCTCCGACGTCATCGTGCGCTCCCCGTTTCGCACCGATTCCGTGCTGACGGGCCGGATTTGCGCATGGATACGTAGATGTTCGTACCCTACACGGGTTCAACACGGAACGATTCCGCATTGAGGCTCGTCGTCCGTGTTGATGCCCGGAGAGCCGGCATCATCGTAATCCCGTGTCATGGACCAGCCCAGCGCGGCGCTTGGCGCGCGGGCGGCACCACTGGGGACGAAGGTTGCCTGCCCCAAGGTGTCAGGACGCTATGGACGCTATGGACACCCTATCGACAAAAGTGTTCATAGCGTGGTTGATAGCGTTCATACGCCGTCCTTGCCGGGCAGTCGGTAGCGGCTCCATCGGCGCGAACCGATCCGGACCAGCCTTCCTTCGCGAACCAGGCGACCCAACAGATAGGCGGTTCGGCGTGCCGTGATGCCAAGCAAGGCCCGGCATTGGGCATTGTCGATAGAACCGTGAGCGGCGACGAAATCGATCACGCGCTCGTCCTCCGTTAGCGCCGGCGCGCTGGCCGCAGGCAGGAGTAGCGTGTAATACGCGCCACCGTAAGCGCCCTGTTGCTCGATGGCCCGCACCGTGACCATTTCTTTCAACTCCCTGGTCGCGGTCGGGCTATCGACGCGATTCAGTCGGCGGTAATCCCCGTTGGTCAACCTTCCCCGCTGGCGAACGAAGACCAGGGCCAGCCGTTGCCGCTCGTTGAGCGGAAGGGTGCCAAACCGGTTCAACCAGCCGATCGCTTCCGGGTTCATCAGCGTGTGGTTGCGGAAGGTGACCTTGAACGCCGTGCGCTGGTCCTCGAAGACGGGCGGTTCGAGGTTGGCCCGGCGCATCGCGGCGATCATTTCACGGACGCCGCTTCCTCGATTTTCGACGTACCCAAGATCCTGCAACAGGCGGACGAGGACCGCGTTGCGCGTCGATTGCGCCTCGTCCAGCGTTTCCTCCGTCACGTTGCCGAAGAGACCGCCGGGGCTGCGGATTTCCAGTCGATCGGCAAAGAGGCGAACCTGAACGTGGCTGCCCCGCCCGAAGTGGCTGTAGTCGCGATGGACGACCGCGTTGACGATCGCCTCGCGGACGGCGACCGCCGGGTACTCCGGGATGTCCTCGCGCAGGATGCCGCGGATCAGGCTGCTGGTTCGCATGTTGGTCAACACGCGCTGGATCGCCGCGTCCAATGCCTCCGGCAGCGGCCCCTCGAACTGCCGGTTGTCCACGAAACGCGCGCCGTCGGGCGCGGGTTCGTCCTCGTCGATCCCGAAGAACTGGACGACGGCGAGCATCAGCTGCGGCGCGAATTGCTGGGGATTCCGGCCGAACACCAGCAGCCCCGCGAGCGTCGGAGTCGGGTCTGCCGCACCGCGCCCAAGCACGCCTACTCGGCGTAGGATGTCGAGGTCGGTCTCTTCCTTCGCGCCGGGCCGAGGGTCGCGTTGCCGCAACAGATCGACGTACCGGGCGAACGCGGCGGGATCGAGGTCGGCCATCGTTGCCCCGTCCACCGGGGTCGCGTCGTAGGCGACCTGTTCGCGTACGCTGGCGAAGATGAACACCTCGTACGGGGTCATTTTGCGATTCGATGCACCGACCCGGATGTAGGAGCCGTGTTGCATCCCGGCGGCCCGGACGAAGCACGGTTTCTGGATGGCCGGAAGCTCGGGGATTTCCACCGCCACGACCGGACGCCCTTCGACCTCCACCACCGTGATGTCTGGCCGCAACGGCGGTTCCACGTCGTTGGCGGCGTTGACGACCACATCCTGTATCTGATGCGGGTTGGAGACCCCGACTGGCTCGTACCCGGCGTCCTCGTCTAGGCCGAGCAGGACGACGCCGCCCCCGACCCGGTTGGCGAAGGCGGACAGCGATTGTCGAAACGACGTTGTCGGCAACCCGCCACGCGCGGCCTTGGCTTCCACCGCGTCGGTCTCGCACCGGTGCCGCCGCACTTCGGCTACCAGCGCCGCCGCGTCTTCTGGCGTCACGCCTCGATCTCCGGCTGCTGCCATGTCGATTGGTCCAACCGCCGTATCCTCGTACATCGCATCCCGATTTGCTCGCGTTCTCGCCATGACACACCCCGCGCGGCCATACAATGCTCCTCGGCGGCGCGATGGCCGCGCCGGGGAAGGGAGGGCGCGATGGCGGAGGCGGTAATCCGGCTTGGGGTGCTCGGCTGCGGGGACGTCGCGTTCCGTACGTACCTGCCGGGGCTGGATGCCCTGAAGGGGACGGCGGCGGTGGTCGCCTGCACCGATCCCGTCGCCGAACGGGCGGTGCGCTTCGCCGAGGAGGCCGCGGCGCGCTCCGGCTTCGACTGCGCGGCCTTCCCGGACCTCGCCTCGATGCTGGCCAACGGCGAACTGGACGGCGTCCTGAACCTCTCGCCCGCGCCCTACCACGCGGAAACGACGACGCAGATCCTCGAAGCCGGCATCCACTGCTTCTCCGAAAAGCCGATCGCCGGCTCGCTGGAGGATGCCCGCGCCCTCGCCGCGCTGGCGCGGGAACGCGGGCTGCACCTGCTGTGCGCGCCGGCCCCGATGGCCTCCTCCCGCTTCCGCTGGCTGAAGCAGGAAATGGCCAACGGGCTGCTCGGGCGGCCGACGCTGGCGACCGGGCAGATGGCCAACATGGGCCCCGCCGCCTGGCGCGACTACAAGGGCGACCCGGCGGTCTTCTACACCGATCGCGTCGGGCCGGTGATCGACACCGGCGTCTACCTGCTGCACGCCATCACCGGGCTGTTCGGGCCGGCGCGGCGCGTCTCGGCGGTCGGCGGCATCGCGATCCCGGACCGGGCGGTGCTCATCCCCGGGCGCGAGGGCGAACACATCGCGGTGACGGGGCCGGACCACGTGCTGATCCACCTGGAGTGGGACGACGCGACCTTCGCCCAGATCCAGTCGTCGTTCGCCACCCCGCGCACCAAGGCGCCGGTGCTGGAGATCCACGGCGAGACGGGGACGATCGGCATCCCCGACATCGCGACCTGGTACGACCTCGCCGCGCCGATGGACATGCTGCTGCTGGACCCCTCGCCGGCGGCCGATCCCGAGGCGTGGCAGCCGGCCGGTCCGGCCGACCCCGGCCCGGTGCGGCAGCCGATCCAGGCCGGGCCGGTCCACTTCGCCGCCGTGCTCGCCGGGCAGGAGGAGCCCATCCTGACCGCCGAGCACGCCACCCACGTGCTGGAGATCGCGCTCGCCGCCGCCCGCTCCGCCGCCGAGGGACGGTTCGTAGAGTTGGAGACGACGTTCTAGCCGGGGTGGCGGGTGTCGGGTTTCGGGTTGCGGGTACGGTTGCCCGTCGTTTCCCCGCCACCCGAAACCCAACACCCGACACCCACGAGGAGGTTCCGATGGCGCTGTTGGCTCCGGACCGGATCGCGTTGCAGTTGTACACGCTGCGGGAAGACGCCCAGCACGACCTGATCGGGGTGCTGAGGACGGTAGCCGGGATCGGCTACCGGGGCGTCGAGTTCGCCGGGTTGCAGGGAATCGAGCCGAAGCGGGTGCGCGCGGCGCTCGACGAACTGGGCATGGTCACCGCCGCGGCGCACGTCCCCTTGCAGCGCTGGGAGGGCGAGCCGGACGCGGTGCTGGCCGAACTGGCGACGATCGGCTGCCCGACGGCGGTCGTGCCGTGGCTGCCGCCGGAACGGCGCGGCGGCCTGGCCTCGGCGATGGAGTTGGCGGGGCAGTTGAACGCGATCGCCCGGCGCTGCGCCGACGCCGGATTCGCCTTCGCCTACCACAACCACGACTTCGAGTTCGCGCCGCTGCCCGACGCCGAGGGCGACGCGAAGACGATGTTCGACGTGCTGGTGGCCGAGACCGACCCCGCGCTGGTCGGGTTCGAACTGGACCTGTACTGGGCCGCGGTGGCCGGGGTCGATCCCGGCGAACTGCTGGCGCGCATGGCCGGGCGCGTCCCGCTGGTCCACCTCAAGGACATGGGGCAGGAGACCAACGCGCGCGGCATCCCGGCCGACAAGCCGGTCGGCGCGGGCACGCTCGACTGGGCGGCGCT
The DNA here is from genome assembly GCA_023423795.1 of Chloroflexota bacterium. Lineage (GTDB taxonomy): Bacteria > Chloroflexota > Chloroflexia > Thermomicrobiales > UBA6265 > CADCWF01. The sequence goes on from JAFAEX010000231.1 coordinate 5,917, forward strand.
GGTCCCCGCATCGCAGACCGCCGGCGCGCAGTGGGGCATCGTCGAGCAAGACAACCCGAACCCGGACGACCCGGTCGGCGACGTGCGCGCGGCGTTCGCCTACCTGACGGCGGGCTGAGGCCTCGCCGCAGGGGCGGCATCGGCTCGGACCCTGTCGTCATCGGCGCGAGCCGGCGGCGGGTGCGAGACGGCCGCGGCCGCGCCCGCCCGGGCCTGAATCCCCTCCGGGGTTGAGCCCGACGGACGGAGTCTCGCCCTTTGTGCCCAGTCTCGGAGGGACTTCGTCGGCGTAGCCCGGGGTTGATGGCGTTTGCCAAACTAGTCCGGGCATCGGTCGAGCGGGCGCGATGATGGCGGTTGCCAAATTAGGGCGGCCACCGCCCGTGCTCAGCCCCGGAGGGGCTT
>JAFAEX010000001.1 GCA_023423795.1 Chloroflexota bacterium
GGCCGCAACCGGTGGGAGATGGTCGGGGAGGGCCCGGCGCCCTTCCGCGTTGGCTGACGATCGCGAGGGAGGGCGCCGGGCCTTCCCCGACGACCGGCGGGGCCGTGCCTCGCGGGAGGGAACCGGGTGAGCCGTATCGTCTGGAGATCCGGCGCGGGGCAGCCGCCGAACGATGCCGACCCGCCGGGAGACGACGGCGCGGATGAGGACGACGCCGGCGCGAACGGCGGCCTGCGCTGGATCGAACCGAGCGCGTCGCCGCGTCGCCCCACCGGGCGGCCGCCCGCGCCCGGTCCACGCACCACGGGCAACCGCCCGTCGCGCCGGCCGTTGCCGCCCACGCCGCTGCTGGACCGCTTCGGGCGCGACCTCACCGCCCAGGCCCGCGCCGGCGCGTTCGCCAACCGGGTCGAGCGCGGCGACCTCGTGCTGCGCATCGCGCGCGCCCTGCTGCGGCAGGAAAAGGCGAACCCGCTGCTCTTGGGGGAGGCCGGCGTCGGCAAAACCGCGCTGGTGGAGGCGCTGGCGCGGCGGCTGGCCAGTGCCGGCGGCGAGACCGACCCGCGGCTGGCCGGGCTGCGGCTGGTCGAGGTCTCTCCCGCCGGGCTGGTGGCCGGCACCGGGTTGCGCGGCGAACTCGAAGCCCGCTTGCAGGCGCTGCTGGCCGAGGCGCGCTCCCGGCCGGACGTGATCCTGTTCCTCGACGAGATCCACCTGCTGGCCGGCGGCGCGGAGTCGATCGAGCAGGTCGCTGGTGCGCTGAAACCGGCGCTGGCCCGAGGCGAGATCCGCTGCATCGGCGCGACCACGCCGCGCGACTACGACGCCACCATCCGGCGCGACCCGGCGCTGGCGCGGCGGTTCCTGCCGATCCGGGTGGAGGAGCCGACGATCGCCGAAGCGCTGGCGCTGCTGGAAGGACTCGCGCCCGGGTTCGCGGCCCACCACCGGGTGCGGATCGACCCGGCGGCGCTGCGGGCGGCGGTCGATCTCTCCGACCGCTACCTGCGCGACGCCCGGATGCCGGACAAGGCGATCGACCTGCTGGACGACGCCTGCACCCGCGCCGCGCTGCCGAGCCTCGACGTCCGCTCGCGTACCGCCGGGGAGGACGACCCCGTGCGCCGCGAACTGCCGGAGGTCACCGCAACCGTCGTCGCCGAAGCCGTCGCCGAGCGCACCGGCGTGCCGTTGGCGCACCTGACCGGCGAAACGGGCGAAGCGGCGGCCGACGTGCTGCCCTGCCTGAGGGAGGTGGTCGTCGGGCAGGAGGAGGCCGTGGGCGCCGTCGCCGACGCGGTGCGGCTGGCGCGCGCCGGGTTGCGCCCGGAGGAGCGCCCGCGCGGCATTTTCCTGTTCGGCGGCCCGAGCGGGGTCGGCAAGACCGCGCTGGCCCGCGCCCTCGCCCGCTGCCTGACGGGCGACGAGCGGGCGCTGCTGCGGATCGATTTGTCGGAGTTCCAGGAAGCGCACAGCGTTTCCCGGCTGGTCGGCTCGCCGCCCGGCTACATCGGCCACGGCGCGGGCGGCCAACTGACGCGCGCGCTGCTGGCCCGCCCGGCCTCGGTCGTGCTGCTCGACGAGATCGAAAAGGCGCACCCCGGCGTGCTCGACCTGCTGCTGCAGGTGTTCGACGCCGGCCGCCTCACCGATGGCGCGGGCAACGTCGCCGACGCCCGCCACGCCTGGTTCGTGCTCACCACCAACCTGCCGCTGGACGACGGCGGCGAGGCGCTGCGGTCGCGCCTGCGCCCGGAACTGGTCAACCGGATCGACCGCACCGTCTCCTTCGCCCCGCTCGACCTCGGCGCGGTGCTGGCCATCGCCGAGCGGGAGGTCGAGGCGGTGCGGGACCGCGCCGCCGCCCGCGGCATCAACCTGCGCATCGAGCGGATGGCCCTGCTGGTCCTGTGCCGCGACGATGACGACGGCGCGCCCGCCAACGGCCGCACCATCGCCCGCCGCGTCGAGCAGGAGATCGCGCTGCCGCTCGCGGATGCGATCTCGCGCATCGGGGAGGATGCCGCAACGCCGTTCGTCGCCTGCGCCGAGGGCGGCCGGGTGCTGGTCGTCCCCGACAACGGCGACCAGGTCGGCGTGGATGAACCGGACGTGGCCGAACCATAGGCGGGCGCGCCGGCCGCCCGTTCATGGGCGAAAGAGGAGCGACGGATGCGGATCGAAGCACGCCTCGCCGAACTCGGGCTGGTGTTGCCGGAGCCGGCCGCGCCGGTGCCGGGATTCGAGATTTCGTTCGCCTGGACGCGGGCGCGGGGCAACCGGGTCTACGTCGCCGGGCACGGACCGCGCGGGCACGACGGGCTGCCGGCCGGGCCGTTCGGCAAGGTGCCGTCCGAGGTGTCGGTCGAGGACGCCACGGAAGCGGCGCGACAGACGGCGCTGGCGATCCTTTCCAGCCTGCGGCAGGAACTGGGCGACCTCGACCGCATTACCGCCTGGCTGATGGTCTGGGGCACGGTCAACGCCGATGCCGGCTTCGCCAACACCACGCAGGTGATCAACGGGTTCTCCGACCTGATCCTCGCCGTCTTCGGCGAGCAGATCGGGCGGCACGCGCGGATGGCCCTCGGCGTCGCCGCGCTGCCGCTCAACAGCGTCGTCACCATCGGCGCGGAGGTCGAGGTCGCGTAGGATGCCGCCGGGTCGCGCAGTTCGAGGCTACGCGGATCGCCGGCCCTCCCCGGTGGATCGCTGGAACAGGGAGAGGAACAGCATCGGGTCGCGTTCGACGAGTTCGAGGAACCGCGCCGACGCGCCATCGGGCCTGTCCTCGCGTCGCTCCCAGGCGTCGATAGCGGCTGGGCTGACGTTCAACGCGGACGCGAGTTCGGTCTGCGAAAGGCGCAGCCGATCCCGGAGGGACCGGATGCGATCCCCCTCCACCGGCTGCACGGGATCGATGACGAGGCGACGGCGCTCCGGCTGTGGAGGCGGGATGTGTCGCCCCAGATCCCGGTACGCCGCCAGCACCAGGGCGATCGCTTCGTCGCCCATCTCCTCGGCCACGTCCGGCGTGTCGCCGTGCGTATGCACCCCCGGAAGTTCCGGCACGCTGACGACGTACGCATCATCCTCGGGGGACCAGGCGATCACCATCGAGTAAGCCCGGGCAGCAGCCAGGTCGGCGTCGGTGACATCGACGAGGTGGGGCTGCGGTTCCGGCTCGTTCATCGATCGCCTTCTCCACTCGCCTCACCCAGGGCGGTGAGCGCCTGCCGAACGTCCCGTTCCTGATATACCTTGGCGTCGTCGCCATCGCCACCAGCAAGGACGACCGTGGCTCCGGGAAGCGACGGGTGCGTCCACACCGTATGGCTGCCCTTGCCACGATCCTTCTTGACGACGAACCCGGCCTTGGCGAGCTTGGCCTTGAGTTGCCGGATCTTTGGCGGCAAGGGCGGCTCCTGGTTCAACGCCGATCATACTTGACCACCGGGGGGACTCTCCGGCCGTGGTTTGTCGAATCGTGATGCTGGGATCAGGACGGGACGACCTTGGTGCGATCCATCGCGACCGGGGCTGCGCGGTTGAGTGAAGGGAAGGGCGACGATGACCGGTGGCAACGACGTGCGCGCGGTGCTCTGGGACATGGACGGCACGCTGGTGGACACCGCGCGGTTCCACCTCGACGCGTGGCAGGACGTGCTGGGAGGTCTCGGCATCACCGTCACCCACGAGCGGTTCATGCAGACCTTCGGCCGGCGCAACGACGCCGTGATCCGCGACCTGGTCGATCCCGAGGCGACCGCCGAGACCATCGCGCGCATCGCCGGCGAGAAGGAGGAGCGCTACCGGGCGCTTGTCCGCGCGCACGGGGTGGAGCCGCTGCCCGGCGTGCGCGAGTGGCTACCGCGGCTGCGGGACGCCGGCTGGCGCAACGCCATCGCCTCCTCCGCGCCGCACGCCAACATCGAGACCATCATCGACGCGATGGGCTTCCACGGGCAGTTCGACGGCATCGCCGGCGACGAGGACGTCACCGTCGGCAAGCCGGACCCGCAGGTGTTCCTCGCCGCGGCGGCCAGCGTGGGCGCGCAGCCGGCTCGCTGCGTGGTGGTGGAGGACGCGCCGGCCGGGGTCGAGGGCGGCCGCCGGGCGGGCATGCGCACCATCGGCGTCCGCTCCGGCCACGGCACGCTGGACGCCGACATCGTGGTGGACAGCCTCGCCGACCTACCGCCGGATGCGTTCGAGCGGCTGCTGGCGGGGTGAGCGGGCGTCCGCTCGTGCCGGGACGCCGGGTGGATGGGACCCATTCGCGGGCGGCCCGCCGGCGTCGCGCCGCATTCGGGAAAGCGCATGCGTTGTTCGGGAGGCGCGGGCCGGGCACACTTGTGCGAGCGTACGGCGACGATCGGATGGGGCGTTGAGCGGAGCAGCATCGGCCGGCGGGCGTTCGCGCGCGCCTGAAGGGCGTCGGTTCAAGGTATCGGATCGGGGTCGTGACCCGCGCTGGGCTCCGTTCCTGGCCGTCGCCGCGCTGCTGGCGGTGGCCACGGCGCTCGCGTACGGGCGGACGCTCGGCGACCCGCTGGTGGCCGACGACTGGTTGCTGCTGGGCGACGTGTCCCGCGGGTTCGGCGCAGTCGTCACGCCGAACCTGGATCGCGGAGCCGGGGCGTTCCACTTCCTGCCGCTGCACGAACTGGTCCTGTGGGTCGTCCTGCGGATCGGCGGCCTGTCCCCGGTCGCGTTCCACGCGGCGGCGCTCATCCTGGGCTGGGCCTGCGCGGTCGCCGTCTGCGCGCTCGGCTGGCAACTGACCGGCCACCTCCGGGCCGGGGCGCTGGCCGGCGCGCTGTTCGTCGCCTGGGGCACCACCTACGTGCCGTTCGTCTGGGCCGGGCCGGGACCGGCCTACACCGTGTCGATCCTGCTGTACGTCGGCGGCCTGATGGCGTTCGTCCGCTTCCAGCGCCCCGGGCTCGATGCACGGGAACGCAGGTTGGCGTACGCCCTGTTCGTGGCCGCGCTGGTGCTCGCGCCGCTCGCCCACGAGCAGGGCGTGACGCTGATCGGGGCGTGCGCCCTGTACCGGCTGTTCGTCGTGGAGCCGCGGCTGGCGGCTGCCGGCGAACCGGTGGCGCGGCGCATCCGGTCGTTCGTGGCGGATTTCGCGCTGCCTGCCGTGCTGGTCCTGGGCTACCTCGTGGCCACCTTCACGGTGCTCGGCCTCGGCGAGCGGGACGTTCGATCGGGCGTTTTCAGCCTGACGACGCTCGGCGAGCGGCTCGGGCTCGGGTTGATGCGGGCGATGATTCCCGGGCTGAGCGTGCAGCAGGCGCTCGACTTCGACGCGGGTATCGAGGCGCTGGTCGCACCGTTCCTCGGCCTCGCCCCGTTGGTCGCCGTGATCGTGCTGCTGTCCGTGACCCTCGGTCCGCTGCTGCTCGTGGCACGGTTCGGTACTGGATTGGTGCGCTTCCTCGTGGCGTGGCTGGTGCTGCTGGTCGCGGCCATCGTGACGATCGTGAGCGGCCCGGCCCCGTCGCGGCACCTGCTGCTGATGACCGTCCCGGCGTGCATCCTCTGGTCGGTCGCGGCGTGGTCGCTGTCGTCGTGGGTGGCGAGCATCGCCGGTCGCGGCCGGCCGCTGCCTGCTCCTCTGCGTGCGCTGCCGGCGCTGGTGGTCGCCTGCCTCCTCGCGATCCCCGGGTTGCGGTTTGGCCGCGAGCACGTAAACGCGTGGAGCACCGAGGTGGCCCGGGTCGCGGCGGCGATGGAGGCGACCGACGCCATCGTCGGCGGCGTCGCGGGAGCGAACGTGCTCACCCTCGTCGATTACCCCACCCAGCGCCGCCTCCCGTCCGGCGAGATCGTGCCGCTGTTCCGGGTGTACAGCCTGGGCCCGTGGATCGGGCTGCGCTATCCGGGCGCGTTCGCCACGGGCCAGCCGGCCTACACCGCGGTCGAT